>NZ_JACJLC010000038.1 GCF_016901955.1 Pseudoflavonifractor phocaeensis | reverse complement strand
ATTCAGACCCGGGACGAGGCACAGCGGGGCGTTTGAGCCAGCCGGTCTCCTCTGCCTGGCGGGTACGCCAGGTGCGGGCGGGAATATTGTTGTGATGATTCTGTTCCATGATACCCTCCTTACTGAAGCTCCGCCAGAGTAGGCATGGCGGGAATGGCGCCGCTGCGGGAGCAGGTCACCGAGGCGGCACGGTTGGCAAAGCGCAGGATCTCCTCCAGCTCGGCGGCGGTCAGCCCCTCCAGAGGACGGTTTTCCCGGGCCACCAGGCGGCTGAGCACAGATCCCAGGAAGGTGTCCCCGGCGCCGTTGGTGTCGGCCACGGTGGTGGCTACCCCGGGCACCAGGCCGGTCTGGCCCTGCCAGCGGTAGAAGGAGCCTTTATCTCCCAGGGTGATGAGCACCAGGGAGATCCCCCGCTCCGCCAGCCGGCGGCTGGCCTCCTCCGGGTCGTCGGTGCCGGTGAGGAGTGCCAGCTCCTCGTCAGACAGCTTGATGAGGTCCACCAGGGGCAGGGGGGTACGCATCCACTCCACCGCCTCCTCCCGGCTGGACCACAGAGCCTCCCGGTAGTTGGGGTCGTAGCTCACCAGCACCCCGGCCTGCTTTGCCTGCCGGGCGGCAAAGATGGTGGCCGCCCGGGCGGGGCCACCGGTGAGACTCACTGAGCCAAAATGAAGCACCTTGCTCCGGGTCAGCTGGCCCAGGTCCAGCTCCTCAGGGGTCAGGCCGCAGTCGGCACCCCGGACAAAGCGGAAGGAACGCTCCCCCTGAGGGGTGAGTGTGACCACCGCCAGGGTGGTGGGATCGCTGCCGGTGCGCAGGCCGGATACGTCTACCCGGTTCTCCTCCAGCACCCGGCGCAGGTAGTCGCCAAAGCCGTCCCGGCCTACCTTGCCCACGAAGGCGGTGGAGGCCCCCAGCCGGGCGGCGGCCACCGCCACATTGGCGGGCGCGCCGCCGGGATTGGCGGCCAGCAGGGGAACGCCCTGGGGATTGATCCCGGTCTGGGTCAGGTCGATGAGTACTTCTCCGATCGCGGTGATATCTGTCATGTTGAGCCACCTCTGACCAAATATATTTGAATTTTAGTGAAAACGATTTCATTCATACTATAGCACAGCCCCACAGGGTTGGCAACTCCTTTTCCCCTTCCTGTTTTGAACAAACTTTTCGGCGGGGAATTGACATTTCCCACAATAGGGTCCAGAGTAAGAGGACTGCGGGCCGCCACAGAAAAAATCGGGCGGCGGAAATCAAAGCGGGGCGGTGTGCCGTCTAATGGGTGAAAGGAGGGGATGGAGCTTGACGGAACTGGAATTTACCGAGCGGGCCCAGAAGGCCAGAGGGAAGCTCTACCGGGCGGCCCTGCTCACCCTGGGCAGCCAGACCGCCGCCATCGATGCAGTGGACGAGGCAGTGTACAAGGGGTATCTGAGCTATCACAAGCTGCGGCAGCCCCAATTCTTTGACACCTGGCTGGTGCGTATCCTCATCAACGTGTGCCGGGACGAGCTGCGCCGCCGGAGCCGGGAGTTGGCGGTGGAGCGGCTGCCGGAGACCGCCGGGGAGGACTTTGACGCCCTCCCCCTGAAGGAGGCCATCCGCCGCCTGCCGGAGGAGCTGCGGGAGGTCATCATCCTGCGGTACTTTTCCGGGTTCACCCTGGAAGAGACCGCCCAGACGTTGGGCCTGCCCAGGGGCACCGTGTCCACCCGGCAGCGGAAGGCTTTGGCGCTGCTGAAACTGGATCTGACAGAGGAGGGAGTATCATGAACCGACAGCAGGAGTATTGGGAACTGCTGAGACAGCTGAACCAGCTGCCCCCGGAATTGGACGGGACTGTGGACCGGGCCAGAGCCCGGGCCAGGCGGAGCCGCCGGGGCCGGCGGTGGGGGATCTCCCTGGCAAGCCTGGCGGGGATGTGCGCCAGCTTTGTCATCGCCGTCAACGCCCTGCCTACCTTCGCCCTGGCCTGCGGCAAGGTGCCCGTGCTGCGGGAGCTGGCCGCCGCCGTGGCCTTCTCCCCCAGCCTGTCCGCCGCCGTGGAGCACGACTATGTGCAGTACATCGGCCAGAGCGCCCAGGTGGACGGGGTCACTGTCAGCCTGGAATATCTCATCGCCGACCAGCAGCAGATTGTGGTCTTTTACCGGCTGGAGGGGGCGGAGGAGGAGTGCTACCTGGCCTGCACCCTGAAGGATGAGGCGGGAGAGAAGCTGACCGGCTACTCGGTGATCGGCGGCCCGGGGGGAGAGGAGCTGAACCGGCTGGAGATCCACTGCAAGGAACTGGAGGTGCCCGACACCCTCCGCATGGAGCTGACCCTGGTGGAGGCCTCCACGGGCAGTGGGGAACGGCGGGAGCGGGGGACAATTTCCTTCCTGGTAGGGCTGGACCCCGCCAAGACCGCCCCGGCGGTGACCATCCCGGTGGACCGGTGGGTGGAGGTGGACGGCCAGCGGCTGCTGGTGGAGAAGCTGGAAATCACCCCCACCAAGACCACCCTCTATCTGGACGACGACGGGGACAACACTGCCTGGCTGGTAGGGCTGAAGTGCTATCTCACCGACGGGGGCGGGACGGTATACGGCCGGGAGGGCAACACCCTGACGGCCACCGGCCGGGTGGAGTCCAAGGGATTTTACACCTACTACCTCCAGAGCCTGTACTATGCGGAAGACCTGGAACACCTGACCCTCCACATCGACGGGGCCATCTGGCTGGACAAGGAGGCGGAACGGCTCACCCTGAACCTCACCGACGGCAGCTATACCGGGACCCTGCCTGACTGTGTGGGCAGCGTGGCGGTGAAGGAGCAGGGCGGCACGGTGATCCTGGTGGAGTCGGTGGAGGATCTGTCCCCCCTGGAGCTGACCTTCTATGACCCGGAGGGGGGCGCCCACCGGTTCAATGGCTCCGGCATGAGCGGAGACTGGACCGACGAGAATGGGGTGTACCACCCCTTCCAGCATGACTACCGGCTGGAGGATTACCCCTGGGACACCGTGGAGCTGGAGTGGAGCTATACGGCAGTGATCGAGCTGAAAGCGCCCATGGAGGTGCCGCTGGGGTAGGAGATCCCGCTGGGCCGGCCGGTGTCCGGCCCCTGCAAAGGGAGACAGGTTTGCCGGAGACAAAAAGATGAGCTGCCGCAAATCGCGGCAGCTCATCTGCGCTTAATAGACCACCACGGTGGTACCAAAGGGAAGATTGTTCCACATCCAATTTACGTCCTGATCGTACATGCGGATACAACCGTGGGACACCGGCCGGCCGATGGTGGGATCCAGCAGGGTGCCGTTGGTGCGGTAAGTACGGGTGTGGAAGGCGTGTCCTCCGTTGAAAATCATGGGGCGGCTCACATAGTAGGTGTCAAAGTCCCACTTGTTCATCCGGTACTGGTACCGGAATACCCCGGGGACGGTGGGGGTGGTGTTGGCGCCGGTGGCACAGGTGAAAGCGTGGATCAGCTTCCACTGCCGCTGGCTGCCCTCAAAAATGTTCACCTTCTGGGTCAGGCGGCTCACCCATACCAGATATTTGCTGGTGCTGCTATAGCCTTTGATGTTGACGTAGTTTTCCTTTTCCGACTGGGTGTAGTCGGTGTAACGGGTATAGTTCTTGGTGGAGATATTCAAATCGTTCCAGCCAACCCAGCCGGTCTGGCCATTGGACAGCCTGATCTGCCGGGCCTGATCGGTGGCGTAGGTCAGATAGGTCACCTTGGTGCCGGCGGACACCGTGCGGATGGCTCCGGTGAGCCGGTAGCTGCTGTACAGCGTGGTGGTCCGGCGGAGGGTGGCCTCGATCTCCATGGTGCGCACCGGGGTGGACATCTTTTCAATGTGCTTGTCCACCGTCTGGGAGAGCTTTACGGTCTGACCGCCGCAGGTCACCCGGGCCTCGATGGTGGTGGAGGGGGTGGGGGTTCCGGTATAGCTGGCGGTGGTCTGGAAGGTGGCCTGGACCCCCTCGTACAGCAGGAACTGCCTGTACTCTTTCACAAGCACCCCATCCACATACCAGGACAGGGTGCCCTCCCGCTCCCAGGTGGTGCCGACAGCGGCATCGGTGATACCCAGCTGATTCAGCTGGATGGTGGTGGTGATCAAAGGAGAGGTGGGGGTGGCATCATTGGCTGGAGTAACGGCAGTAAGCTTGGCATTGCCCAGGCCGGGTTCAGTGAAGTGCTGGGTCTGGGTAGTGGCAGTTTCCACGGAGCAGCCGCTTGCATAGACCGCGGCCAGGCCCACGGAGCCGCCACCAGTGAGACGGCTGCCCGTTTCCAGCAGACGGGCATACTGGACCTGGACCCCGGAGCCAACCGTAGCGGTAGCGCCCAGTAGATCTATCCGATTAAAGCTGCCGCTTTGGAGGGTGACCGCGCCGGAGGCCACCACGTCACCGCCGCCGCTAAGGACGGCGTTGCCGGCATTCACCCGCACGGGGATGGTTCCGGTCTGGTTCACCTGGACATTGGGCCCCACACAGACGATCTCATTGGCGGTGCTGGTGCCTGACAGTGTCACAGAGCCGGTATACACCACCAGTTGACCGGTGATCTTAACATTGGACAGCTCCACATGGTTGAAGGCGCCGGACAGATACAGGTTGCCGTTGATGGTCCGGTCAGAGATAGTACAGTTCCAGGTGCGCAGCACGGCGGAACCGCTCTGGGGCAGGGCACCGTCGGTGACCAGATTTTCCGCCAGCCGGTAGATCAGCTGAACCAATTCCTGCTGGGTGATATTGGACTGGGGATTTAGCTGGTTGTTAGTGGCCGTCACATAGCCAGCAGCCACCATTCCCGCCATGGGTCCCGCCGCCCAGTCGCTGATCTTGGTGTTATCGGCATAGCTGTTCAGCAGGCTCTGATCTCCGTCGGGCACACCAAAGCAACGGGCCAGCAAGACGACCGCCCGCTCCCGGGTCAGGTAGCCTCCTGGGTTGAGCTTGCCCCCGCTACTGTCCAGCAGGCCGATGGACATGGCCTTGGACAGGGATTCGTAATATAAGGTGGAAGGAGTCACGTCGGTATACTTGCTCAGATCGGCCTTCTGCTGAAGTCCCAGCAGCCGGACGATCATAGCCGCCAGCTCACCCCGGGTGGAGGGGGTGGTGGGGTGGAGCTCGCTCTGAGCCAGCAGATATTTCTGGGCAAAGGCCATCGCGTCAGACTGCGTACCGGCGGCTCCCGCCCAGGGGATCATGGAAATCAACAGAAGCAGCGTCAGCAACAGGGCAGAAACTCGTTTCAATCCGCACCATCCTTTCCTAGTTCCATACTGGAGTATTATACCAAAGTTTCATCCGAGACGCAATAGAATGGGGGACAAAGCGAGGGCCCGCCCTGTGAGCACAAGGCGGGTCCCATTGGGCGCTTATACTTTTTGGCGCATCAGACCGTGGCGGTTACAGTAGAGATAGAGCCAGCCACAGCCCTGAAACCGAAAGCGACACTGGGCGTTGCCCTCGGGGTACAGCTTCACCTGCTGGAACCGGTCCGAGGTGACGTAGGCCAGAAAGGAGATGAAGTGGGCCTTGGTCATGGGGTGGTGGACCACAAGAAACTGTTCGTCCTCCACCGGCTCCATCGTGATCCGGTGGGCTCCATCCACCTCCTCCGCCTCCAGGGCGGGCAGAGTCACCCCACAGCAGCTCACCACTGTCTCCCCCATGGTGTGGATGATGTTGCCACAGATGGGGCAGACGTATAGCTTGGAGCGGAGCAGATTGGCTGAGCGGTTGCGGTTTACCACCGTGTCTCCCGACAAAAGCTCCATCACCGATACCCCCAGGGCTGCCGACAGGGGTTCCATCAGGGTAATGTCCGGCAGCCCCCGGCCGGTCTCCCACTTGGAGACGGTTTTGTCGCTCACATCCAGCTTTCCGGCCAGCTGGGCCTGGGTGAGCCCCCGGGCCTCCCGCAGTCCCTTGATGGCGGCGCCGGTAACATAGGAATTCATAGCCTTCCTCCTGTACGTTTCTGAGATGCTATGAGTATACCCGCCGCAGGCCCGGGGGGCAACCTACGCTGCGTAGAGGGATCAGTCCTGGAAGACGCCGGTGGACAGATAACGCTCCCCGGTGTCAGGGAGGACGGTCACGATGGTCTTGTCCTTGAATTCCGGCCGCTTGGACAGCTCCATGGCCGCCCAGGCAGCGGCCCCGGAAGAGATGCCGGCCAGCACCCCCTCAGTTCGGGCCAGAGTTTTGGCAGTTTCCATGGCGGCCAGACCGGGGACAGGGAGCACCAGGTCCACCACCCCCATATCCAGGGTGCCGGGGACAAAGCCGGCGCCGATGCCCTGGATCTTGTGAGGACCGGCTTTTCCGCCGGAGAGGACAGGGGACTCGGCAGGCTCCACCGCAACCACGGTCACAGTGGAGTTTTGCTCTTTCAGATAGCGAC
Source organism: Pseudoflavonifractor phocaeensis (assembly GCF_016901955.1). Taxonomy (GTDB): domain Bacteria; phylum Bacillota; class Clostridia; order Oscillospirales; family Oscillospiraceae; genus Flavonifractor; species Flavonifractor phocaeensis_A. Next base: position 22,035 of record NZ_JACJLC010000038.1, on the reverse strand, counting down.
CCGCTCCGGTGATGGTGCCGCCGGAACCCACCCCGGCCACCAGTACGTCTACCTTGCCGTCGGTGTCCCGCCAGATCTCCGGGCCGGTGGTCTCATAGTGGGCCCTGGCGTTGGCCTGGTTGTTGAACTGGTCGGGCATCCACGCGCCGGGAATGGTGTCCAGCAGCTCCTTTGCCTTGGCGATGGCGCCGCTCATGCCTTTGGCTCCCTCAGTGAGCACCAGCTCGGCCCCCAGGGCGGACAGCAGGCTCCGCCGCTCCTGGCTCATGGTCTCCGGCATGGTGAGCATCACCTTGTACCCCCGCACCCGGCCGATGTAGGCCAGGGCCACCCCGGTGTTGCCGCTGGTGGGCTCCACAATGACGGCACCCGGCTTCAGCAGGCCACGCTCCTCCGCGTCCAGGATCATGTACAGCCCCGCCCGGTCCTTGGCAGAGGACAGAGGGTTGAAGCTCTCAAGCTTGGCCAGAAGATTGGCCTCCGGGGCAAAGCGGGACAGGCGGAGCAGAGGGGTGTTTCCGATCAGCTCGGAGATGGTGTGGGCGTACTTCATAGCGATACCTCCAGGAGGAATGATTTCAGGATGGATCTAGCATAGCACAGAAATCCCACAAATTCAATAGGAATTTTGGGAGGCGTAGCAGCCAGGATGGGAGTAAAGAAAAGATAAAAGGCCGCCGTTTCACGCAAACGGCGGCCTTTTCATGGGTTAGAACATGGGGACGACGGCACCCTCGTAAGTCTCTTCCATAAAGGCCTTGGCGGTTTCGCTCTTGAGCGCGTCCACCAGAGCCAGGATGGCGGGATCGTTCTCGTGGCCCTCCTTCACGGTGAGCACGTTGACGTAGGCCTGGGCGGCCTCGCCGTCGGCGGACTCCACGGCCAGGGCGTCGGCCACCTTCAGGCCGGCGTCAATGGCGTAGTTGCCGTTGATGACCGCCAGGTCCACGTCGGCCAGACGGGAGGGGATCTGGCTGGCCTCCAGCTCCACGATGTCCAGGTTCTTGGGGTTCTCGGCGATGTCGGCCTTGGTGGCAGTGATGCCGGCGCCCTCCTTCAGGGTGATGAGACCCTCCTGCTGGAGCAGCAACAGGGCACGGGCCTCGTTGGTGGTGTCGTTGGGCACGGCGATCTGGGCGCCGTCGGCCAGCTCCTCGATGGAGGCGGTCTTGCCGGCGTACAGGCCGAAGGGCTCATAGTGGATCTCGGCGGCGCTCACCAGGTGGGTGGAGTCGCTGACGTTGAACTCGTTCATGTAGGTGATGTGCTGGAAGTAGTTGGCGTCCAGCTCCTCATTTTCTACAGCCAGGTTGGGCTGGATGTAGTCGTTGAACTCTACGATCTCCAGGGTGATGCCCTGCTCGGCCAGAATGTCCTTCACGGCCTCCAGGATCTCGGCGTGGGGAGCGGGGGTGGCGCCCACCTTGAGGACAGTGCCCTCAGCCACAGGGGTGGTCTCGGTGGAGCCGGCGGGGGTAGAGGACTCCACAGGGGTGGTCTCGGTGTTGCCGGCGGGAGTGGAGGAATTGCCGGCGGGGGTGTTGGCGGTGCCGCCGCCGCAGCCGGCCAGCAGGCCGAAGGTCAGCGCGCCGGTCAGGAGCAGAGAGACAAGCTTCTTCATGATTCATTTCTCCTTTTTGTGATCTCACCCAAATTTGGGTACAAAAAAACGCCCTTGAAGATTGTTCAAGGACGAGAGCTTTCGCTTCGTGGTACCACCTTGCTTCACCCATACCTCACGGCAGGGGCCTTATGGAGTACAGTCATACTCCTGCGCGTTCACGGGCGCTCCCGTCGCAGCCTATACCAGAGGTAGTCGGTGCGCCGCTCCAAGACCATGTTCACCAAAGCCTTCCGTACCCGTTTCCACCTGCCCGGGCTCTCTGTGCCGTATCTCAATGGCTACTCTTCTCTTCCTCGCGTTTGAAGGGCATTATTCAGTTCCCATTTGGGTTGCAATTAGTATATGCCACATTACCGGTTCCGTCAAGCCGTTATTTTGCACAAAAGAGCGGGGACCCACGGCTCGCCGCAGGTCCCCGCTGTGTTTTGCTTATTGGAAACCGGCCTTTTCCGTCCGGCTGGATTTCCGCTTCTTTTTCCGGTCCACGGCGCGGATGCGCTTGTCCAGCCGCACAGAGGCCCGGGTACCGATGGACTGGAAGATCTGCACCAGGATCACCAGCACCACTACGGAGACCCACAGGATGATGGTCATTCGGCGCTGATAGCCCAGGTTGAGGGCCATGGAGCCCAGACCGCCGCCGCCGATGGCCCCAGCCATGGCGCCGTAGCTGAGGATGGTGATGAAGGCGGTGGTAAAGCCGGAGATCAGGGAGGGTCGGCTCTCGGGGAGCATCACCTTGGTGATGACCTGGAAGGGAGAGCAGCCCATGGACAGGGCGGCCTCCACCACGCCGCTGTCCACCTCCCGGAGGGAGGCCTCCACCAGCCGGGCCACAAAGGGAAAGGCAGCCACGATGAGGGGTACAATGGTAGCCACCGTGCCGATGGAGGTGCCCAGAATCAGACGGGACAGGGGAATGACCATCACCATCAGGATCAGGAAGGGAACCGAGCGCAGAATGTTGATGACAAAATTGAGTACCGCCATCACCGGCCGGGGCAGGGGGAGCACGCCGCCCTGCTCGCCCACCACGGTGATGACGCCCAGGGGCAGGCCAATGACATAGGAAAAAAAGGTGGAGATCACCGTTAGATACAGAGTCTCCCAGATGGCAAAGAGCAGGCCGTTCTTGCTCAGCTCCAGCAGTCGGAGGACCTCTTCATTCTGCAATAAATCAGCCATGGTAATCGGGCACCTCCTCCACGGTAACATCCTTTTGAGCGCGCAGGTAATTCATAGCCTTCACGGCCTCGTTCTTGTCCTGGGGCAGGCCCAGCAGCATAGAGCCGAAGGCCTTGCCGTTTACGTTCCGGGTGTCCGCTCCCAGAATGTTCACCTTCACGCCGCAGTCGATGGCCAGTGAGGCAATGAGAGGCTCATAGGAGGAACCTCCGTTGAACACCACCCGCACCACGCCGGCCACCGGGAACTGGTCAATGTTGGCCCCCTCGGGGAACACCAGCTTGCGGCCGGCCTCGGTTTTGGGGTTGGAAAAGACCTCTTCCACGGTGCCGGTCTCCACCATATGACCATGGTCCAGAATGGCAACATGGGTACAAATTTCCTCCACTACCGCCATCTCATGGGTAATGACCACTACCGTGATGCCCAGCCGCTGATTGATATCCTTGATGAGCTTCAGGATGGAGCGGGTGGTGGTGGGGTCCAGGGCGGAGGTGGCCTCGTCACACAGCAGCACCTTGGGATTGGAGGCCAGGGCCCGGGCAATGGCGATGCGCTGCTTCTGGCCGCCGGAGAGCTGGGCGGGGTAGGCGTTGGCCTTATCGGGCAGGCCCACGATGTCCAGATATTCCAGGGCCCGCTTTTTAGCCTCCGCCTTGGGCACTCCGGCGATCTCCATGGGGAAGCAGATGTTTTTCAGGCAGGTGCGCTGCATGAGCAGGTTGAACTGCTGAAAGATCATGCTGATGGACCGGCGCTGCTGGCGCAGCTGGGCGGGGGGCATGTCCATCAGGTTTTCACCGTCAATGTATACCGCGCCGCTGGTGGGGCGCTCCAGCAGGTTGATGCACCGCACCAGGGTGGATTTGCCCGCGCCGCTCATCCCCACGATGCCAAAGATGTCCCCGTCGTTAATGGTCAGGTCAATATTTGACAGGGCCTCAAAGTCCCCGTCCTCCGTGGGAAAGACCTTGGACACTTGTTTGAGTTCTATCACAGGCCTGTTCTCCTCTTCTTGATTTAAAAAGGCCGTTTCCTGGGGAAACAGCAGGTTTCATGCAGAATTTATTGTATGACAACCGGACGTTGCTGTCAAGCCGTTTTGCGGAGAGCCGGGCCGTGAGGGTGTCGGCCCCTACGGGATGGGCAAACGGAGGAAAGAAAAACCAGCCGGACCACAGGCCCGGCTGGCAGATGTTTGATTAGTCGGTCACAAAGGGCAGCAGCGCGATCTGACGGGCGCGCTTGATGGCCTCAGTGAGCTGGCGCTGATGCATGGCGCAGGTGCCGGTGGTGCGGCGGGGCAGGATCTTGCTCCGCTCGGACAGGAACCGACGCAGCTTCACAGCGTCCTTATAGTCGATGTGCTCCACCTTGTCCACACAGAAGGTGCAGACCTTGCGGCGCTTGCGGCCGCGGGGGCGCTCTCTATCCATAGCCATAACTGGTTAACCTCCCTTGTTCCGGGCCTGTAGTCCGGCTTGTTGTGTTATCGCGCGGCCTGTGCCGCGTTGTGTTTTATCAGAAGGGCAGATCGCCGTCGTCCTCGGTCAGCTCGGCGAACTGGTCGCCGCCGGCAGGGGCCGCATAGCCGCTGTCAGCAGGGGCCGGAGGAGGCGCGTAGCCGCCCGGCGCGCCGTAGCCGCCGGAAGGGGCACCGTAGCTGCTGCCGCCCTCAGCGTCTCGCTTGGAGTCCGCGAAGTAGACATTGTCGGCCACCACTTCGGCGGTGGTCCGCTTATTGCCCTCTTTGTCGTTCCAGTCCCGGATCTGGAGCCGGCCCTCCACCACCACAAGGCGGCCTTTGGTCAAATACCGGCTTACAAATTCGGCTGTGTTCCGCCAGGCCACCACGTCGATCCAGTCGGTCGCTTTCTCGCCGGTGGTCTTGTCCTTGAAGTCCCGGTCCACCGCCACACGGAAGGAGGCCACGGCCGTCCCGGTCTGGGTATGACGGAGCTCGGGGTCACGGGCCAGACGGCCCATGATAATGATACGGTTCAGCATGACGCCTCTCCTCTCTTACTCGTCCTTGCAGACGATGAGGGAACGCATCACGCCGTCGGTGATCCGCAGGATACGATCCAGCTCACGGGGGAACTCGGGCTTGGACTCAAAGGTCATGAGCACATAGTAGCCCTCGGTCAGGTCGTTGATGGGATAGGCCAGGTGGCGCTTGCCCCACTCGTCAACCTCAGCCAGGGTGCCGTTCTGCTCCACCAGAGTCTTGAACTTGGACACCATGGCGGCGGTGGCCTCCTCACCCAGGTTGGGATCCAGGATATAAACCACCTCGTAATTCGCGCTGAGCTTTGCCATTTTCTTTGCACCTCCTTATGGACATATGGCCCCCACCTTTTTGTGGGAGCAAGGATGGCTTGTCACAAACAAGCTCTACTATTATATAAGATTTTTGGAAAATGTCAAGCTGAAAATTGAAAAACAACCCGGAAATTTGGGACGAAGTGAGGATAAAAAATTTTTTCAAAAAAATTTTTCCTTCGGTGTACGAAAACAGGCAACTTTTGCCCCTGTCGCACCAAGGGTGAGGAGGGAGTTTGTTGGACAAGGAACGGACAAGGCTGTTAAGACAGATGGAAAAGCTGGCCCGATGCAGGGTCAACGACGCGGTCAAGCTGGCCTTCCTGGGCGAAAGCGAACTGGAGCGGATCGACGAGTTGGATCTGACCCCCCTGACCGAATTCCGGCGCAGCGACAAGGGGGGCGCCGAGGTCAGGCTGGTGGACCGGGCGGCGGTACTCAGGCTGCTCATCGAGCTGTCCGCCGGGCAGGAGGACCAGAGAGCGGTGGAATTCTTTCAGGCCTGGGAAGGCCGGGCAGAGGAGCGGGAGGAAATATGAGGTTTCGCTGCTTTTCCCCCAAGCAGAAGCAGGTGCTCACCTGGTGGTGCGCGCCGGGGACCCGGCAATGTGAGGCTATCATCTGTGACGGGGCCGTCCGCAGCGGCAAGACTCTGTGTCTGGGACTGTCCTTTTTCTGCTGGGCCATGCGCACCTTTCGGGGACAGTCCTTCGGCTTGTGTGGCAAGACAGTCTCCGGCCTGCGGCGCAATCTGTTGGGAACTCTGCTGCCGGTACTGAGGGAACTGGGGTTTCAATGGGAGGAAAAGGTGTCCAAAAACCTGCTCACCGTCCGGTTCGGTGGAGGGGAGAATACCTTTTACCTCTTTGGCGGCAAGGATGAGGGGAGCGCCGCCCTCATCCAGGGCGTTACCCTGGCGGGAGTGCTGCTGGACGAGGTGGCCCTTATGCCCCGCTCCTTCGTGGAGCAGGCCTGTGCCCGGTGCTCCGTGGAGGGGAGCCGGATGTGGTTTTCCTGCAATCCGGAGGGACCGGAGCATTGGTTTTACAAGGAGTGGATCCAAAAAAAGGAGGAGCGGGGCGCCCTCTACCTCCACTTCACCATGGAGGACAATCCCGCCCTCTCTCCCAGAGTCATCCGCCGGTACGCCCGGAATTTCAGCGGCACCTTCTACCGGCGGTTCGTGCTGGGGGAGTGGGTGGCGGCGGAAGGAAGGGTGTACGACTTCTTTGACGAGAGCTGGATCAGACCGGCGCCGGCGGGGGAGATGGAGCAGTGGCGGATCTCCTGCGACTACGGCACAGTTAACCCCGCCTCCTTCGGACTGTGGGGCCTGCGGGATGGGGTGTGGTATCGGGTAAAGGAGTATTACTTTGACTCCAAGGCGGAAAAGCGGCAGAAAACCGACGGGGAGTACGCCGACGACCTGGAGGTACTGGCGGGAGGCAGGTCCATCCGGCAGGTGGTGGTGGATCCCTCCGCCGCCAGCTTCATCGAACTGCTGCGGCGGAGGGGGTGGTGGGTGGAAAAGGCGGACAACGACGTGCTGGCAGGGATCCGCACTACCGCCGAGCTGCTGCGGCGGGGGGAACTGGTGATCTGCGACGGATGTACCGACGCTATCCGGGAGTTTTCCCTATACTGCTGGGACGAAAAGGCGGTGGGTGACAAGGTGAAAAAGGTCCACGACCATGCCATGGATGATATCCGGTATTTTGCCGCGTCTGTGGCGGCGGAGCGGAGTCAGGATTATTTCGGCGGGCTGTGGGTGGAGCGGGGACGGTTTTAGGCCGGGAATGGAAAAAGCGCAAAGGAGAGTGGTTATGGGATTGTTCCGTAAGAGACAGGAGCCGGGAGGCGGCGGACTGGCCGTCCAGATCCGGGAGGGGGGGCGGCACCCCTTTGGGGTGCTGGACGGCTACGTGCCCCTGCGGCAGGGAGAGATCCCCCTCTATCGGGCCATCCGGGAGGCAGTGCCCATTGTGGACGCCGCCATCTGGAAGATTATCCGGCTGGCCGGCGGGGTGGGGGTGCGGTGCGGCGACAGCCGGGCCCAGAGGGAGCTGGACTGGTTTCTTCAGCATGTGGACACCGGCCGGGGACAGCGGGGGCTCCAGTCCTTTCTGGACTGCTACCTGGACTCCATGCTTACCTGCGGCCGGGCGGTGGGGGAGATCGTCCCAAACCGGCGTCGCACTGATATCGCCGCCCTGCTGTGCGGAAATGTAACCGACATTGAGATCAAGGAAGGGGACAACCCTATGGACTTTGCCATCTGGGGCAGAGACAGCGGGGGTCAGATGCGGGAACTGCCCCGGCAGGAACTGCTGCTCTTTACCCCCTTCCAGCCAGAGACCGACAGCCCCTATGGGGTGAGCCTGCTTCGGTCCATGCCCTTCCTCACCGAGATCCTGCTGAAGATCTACCAGGCCACCGGCATGAACTGGGAGCGGATGGGCAATGTGCGCTTCGCGGTGGTATACAAGCCGGGGGACACCCCTCTGGATCAGAGCCTGGTCCAGGAGCGCAGCCGCCAGATCGCCCGGGAGTGGTCCGCCGCCATGCAGGCGGGAAAAAACGGCTCGGTCCGGGATTTCGTGGCGGTGGGGGATGTGGACATCAAGGTCATCGGGGCGGACAACCAGGTGCTGGACAGCGAGGTGCCCGTGCGTCAGATCCTGGAGCAGCTGGTGGCCCGCACCGGTATACCCCCCTTTCTGCTGGGCCTGTCCTGGTCCTCCACCGAGCGGATGAGCACCCAGCAGGCCGACATGATGACCAGTGAGATCACCGCCATCCGCCGGGCACTGGAGCCGGTGGTGGAGCGGATCTGCGAGCTGTGGCTGCGGCTGCATGGTTATGGGGATCAGGTGACAGTGGAATGGGAGGACATCAATCTCCAGGATATTGTGGAGGAGGCCAGAGCGGAGCTCTACCGCCAGCAGGCCAGAGCGGTAGAACTGGAAAATCAGAGTACGGAGAAGGGAGCGTCGGTATGAACGTAAACAAGCAGGCAGGGGTGGATCAGGGGATTGCCCTGGATGAGACCGAGCTGGGGCTCATCAACGCCATGAGTCGGAAAAAGCTGGCCCCGGAGGAGGTGTACACCTTTGCCGTCCGGCTGTGCGACAATGAGGTAGATCGGGACGGGGAGCGATTTGCCACCCAGACTCTGGAGGAGCTGGCGGCCCTCTTTGTGGGGAAAAGCGGCATTTTCGATCACCAGTGGAGCGCCGGCAGGCAGACTGCCCGCATTTATCGCACCGAGCTGGTGCGGGAAGAGGGTACCTCGACGGCGGCGGGGGAGCCCCTGTGCTACCTGAAGGGATATGCCTACATGGTGCGCACCGAGGGCAACCGGGATCTTATCGCTGAAATCGAGGGGGGGATCAAAAAGGAGGTCAGCGTGGGCTGCGCCGTGGCCGAAGCCAGGTGCTCCATCTGCGGGGAGAATATCCGAGACAAGGCCAAATGTCCTCACGAGAAGGGTAGGGAGTACGGCGGCAAGCTGTGTTGGGCCGAGCTGCTCCAGGCCACCGATGCCTACGAGTGGTCCTTTGTGGCGGTGCCCGCCCAGCGGAACGCCGGGGTGCTGAAAAGCTGGCGGGGCGACCTGCGGCAGCTGGAGCGAGAGGCCGCCCTGGGCCGGAAGTATTTGCAGAGCCTGAAGGACGAGGTGGTCCGGCTGGGGGGTGTGTCCGGCTTTGGGTTGGAGCAGAGCACCCTGAAGGCCGTGGTCCAGCGGCTGGAGGAGCCCGAGCTCAACGCGTTGAAGCGGGCCTTTGAGGGGCAGGTGGACAAGCTGTGGGGGGTGGAGCCCCAGTTGCCAGGCTGGGAGGAACAGACATCCGGCGAGAGCCGGGACGGAGCGTTTCTGATCTGACAGAGGGGAAATGCGGTAACGATTGAATACCAGGAATGGTTTCAATAGAAAGGAGTTTGGATATGAGCAAGATCTCGTTTGAAGGTATTGGGGAAATGGTGGCTACCTTCGTCTGTGAGGAGGGGGTGGCCGCCGGTCAGGTGGTCAAAATGACCGACAATGGCACCGTGGGTCCCTGCGGTGACGGGGAGGCCTTCTGCGGCGTGGCTCTGTCCGCCCAAGACGGCTATGCCGCCGTCCAGGTGGCCGGACTGGTGGAGTCACCTGTCACTGGCGGTGGGGTGACCGTAGGCTGGGTGAAGCTGTCTGCCGACGGCAGCGGGGGCGTCAAGGCCGACGATGTTGCTGGCAGGGAGACTCTGGTGGTATGGGCGGACAGCGACAGTGCCGTGGTCTGTCTGTGACTCAGTTTGTACACAACGGAGAAAGGAAGAATGTGTCTATGAGCTATCGGTTTGACAATCTGAGACTGGAAAAGGGAATGTACAACGAGGCGGGGCGCACCTTCACCCAGGTGCTGGAGCGCGAGGACCCCACCGAGCAGTACAAGGGTACCCCTCTGGAGGGGCTGGACGCCTATCAGCGGCAGCTCAAGCGATTTGACATCAAGGTGAAGGGGGCGGGCAGCGACCCGGTGGAAAAGTTCTTCTCCACCAGCCAGTCCGCCGTTCTCTTCCCCGAGTACATCGCCCGGTCGGTGCGCCAGGGCATGGAGGAGGCCGATCTGCTTCCCCATATCACCGCCGCCGTTACCCGGTTTGACGGTATGGACTACCGGTCCATCGCCTCTGTTCCCGACGAGGACCAGAAGGCTCTCCGCCGGGTGGAGGAGGGAGCCTCCATCCCCCAGACCCAGGTCAAGACCCAGGAGAACCTGGTGCGCCTGTACAAGCGGGGGCGGATGCTGGTGGCCTCCTATGAAGCCATCCGCTATCAGAAGCTGGACCTGTTTTCGGTGACCCTGCGTCAGATCGGCGCCCACATCAACCGCATGCATCTGGAGGACGCCATTGATGTGCTCCTGAACGGCGACGGCAACGACAACGCCGCTGATGCCTTTACCGTGGGCACCAGTCCCATCGGCGGGGTGGAGGGCAGCCTGACCTATGACGATCTGGTGGACTTCTGGGCCCAGTTTGATCCCTATGAGATGAACACCCTGCTGGTGTCCGGCGACATGATGCGCCAGATGCTCAAGCTGGAGGAGTTCCAGAACCCCCTTACCGGCCTCAACTTCCAGGGCACCGGCAAGCTGGCCACCCCCCTGGGCGCCACCCTGCTGCGCACCTCCGCCCTGGAGAGCGGTACCCTTATCGGCCTGGACAAGCACTACGCTCTGGAGATGGTACAGGGGTCGGATGTGATGGTGGAATATGACAAGCTCATCGATCGCCAGCTGGAGCGGGCCGCAATCACCTCCATCTCCGGCTTTGCTAAGCTTTTTGCCGACGCTGCAAAGGTGCTGAAGCTCCATGCTTGAGCAGATCATGGAGCTGGCCCGGAGTCTGGGGCAGGTAAATGAGGACCAGCTGCCGGTGCTGGAACTTCTGTGCCAGGCGGCGGAGAAAGAACTGACCGCCAGGCTGCGGATGGGAGTGGCTCCGGAGGACTGCGGCGGTGTCTTTCCGTTGGGTTGTGCCTGGCTGGCCCTGGCGGGCCTGGCGGGGGGCCTCCCCACCGGGGGCGCCCAGTTCACTGCCGGCAGCGTCACCATCCGGGAGGAGGACAGCGGCCAGTGTGAAGCGCGGGCCGCTGCCCTCCGGCGGCAGGGGGAGGCCATTTTGGCCCCCTATCTCCAGGATCGGGGATTCTTGTTTCAGGGGGTGGAGGGATGAAGGAAACCTGGCGAAGCGTTTTGACCAAATATGGTCAGAACGTTACCCTCCATCCTGAAGATGGAGAAGAGGTGACCTGCAAGGCCTTCCTCCAGCCTCTCCGGGAGACGGGCAGCGACTGGTTCCAGCGGCTGCCCACCCCCCTGGGGATGTCCCGGCGGGACCGGTGGATCTATCTGGGCGACCCCGACCATCCTCTGGACAGCCTGGGGGAGGAGGGGTGGATCGGCTGGCGGAATCAGCGATTCACCCTCCGGTCGGTCCAACCGGTATGCGTGGGAGAGGAAACCCTGTATTGGTGGGGGTTGCTGGCAGTGGAGGACCCGGAGGAGGCGGAGCGCGATGGAATTTGACCAGATCCGGGAGAGTATGGCGGCTTATCTGACCGGGCAGGGAGTGGACGCCCTGTGTGCCTACCCCGATACACAGCGGCTGCGCAGGAGCGGAGCCGTGGTGGTGGTCTCCCTGCGGAGCTGCCAGGGTGGGCCTGGTGGGTTTCAGGACTATCTGGGAGAGCGGTATGATCCGGACAGTGGACAGTGGCAGGAGCTCTACGGAAAAAAATTTGCCGTGACCTTCGGCTTAGACCTGTATGCCCCCCAGAAGGAGGGCGCGGCGGCTATCCAGATTGCCTTTGACCGGCTGGCCCAGGCCCTGCGGAGAGAGGGGCCGACAGGACTCAAGCTGCTGGAGCTCTCCTGTGGAGAGACGGAATTTGACCGGGAGGCCAGCCTGTTCCAACGGCGGGCGGAGGCCTGCTGCCAGGGCTATTTATATGCCGTGGCACAGGAGGGCGGGACCTTCCTGGACTTTATTGTGAGAGGAGCGACCCAATTTTGAGTATGACCATTCATGAGCGGCCCGGTGTATATTCCAGCTATGACGCATCCACCGTGGTCAGCGGCAGCGGCGGTGGACAGACCGTGGGGGTGGCCGCGGTCTGCGGGGAGGGGACCAGCGGCACCCTGTACACCCTAAACCGCTACGAGGAGGCCGTCACCACTTTCGGCCAGGAGGAGAACCTTACTGAACTGGTACGGCTGCTCTTCCTCAATGGCGCGGCCCGGGTGCTGGCGGTGCCAGTGGAGGAGGGAGACTATCAGGCCGCCTTTGACCTGCTGGCCGCCCAGGAGAACGTGGCCATCGTGTTGTGCGACAGCACCGAGCTTACCGTACAGCAGACCCTGCGGGACAGCGTGTGCGCCGCCTCCGAAGCCCGGCGGGAACGGATCGCCGTGGTGGGAGGTGGCGACGGGGAGAACGCCACCGCCCTGGTCGCCCGGGCGGAGGCTATCAACAGCGAGCGGGTGGTGCTGGTGGCCCCCGGAGAGGGCGCCGGCTTGGCCGCCGCAGTGGCTGGGGCCATCGCAGGAGAGAACGATCCTGCCGTCCCCCTGTCCGGCGCAGAGCTGAAGGGGTTGACCGGGCTGGAGACCCAGTACGACGACAACCAGATCGATACCCTGGTTCGGGGAGGGGTTACCCCCCTGGAGAGCCTGAATGGCGTGGTTAGCGTGGTACGGGGGATCACCACCCGCACCAAGTCCGGGGAGGTGAGCGACGCAACCTGGCGGGAGCTTACCACCATCCGTATCGTGGACGATGTGATCCCCGCAATTCGCGATTCCCTGCGGGCAAAGTTCCGCCGGAGCAAAAATACCGAACAGAGCCGGGGAGCCATCCGCTCCCAGGTGGTGCTGGAGCTGGAGAACAAGCTGAGCCGGGAGATTATCACCGGCTACGATGGGGTCACCGTCCAGGCGGACAGCGAGAACCCCACTGTGTGCCTGGTGGACTTCTCCTTTACCGTGGCACACGGTCTCAACCAGATCTGGCTCACTGCCCACATCACTGTGTAAAGGAGGACGCCTATGAACGTAACTGGTTTTCCCACCAGCAGCGATATCTATCTGGAGATCGATGGAAAAAAGGTGGCGGTGGTCCAGAGCTACACCGCCAAGACCACCTGCACCAGCCAAACCGTGGAGGCATTCGGAGAGGATGAGCCGGTGGCCACCATCCCCGGACAGCGCACCCATGTGTTGGAACTGACCCGGCTGTATGCCACCGATGAAGCCATTCGGGACGGAATCAACTTCCACGACCTGGCGGATTTCAGCCTGGTCATCTGCAAGCCCGACCGTAAGGTCATCTATTCCGGGTGCCAATGGAGCGCCATCGGCGAGACCGGCGCTCTGGGGGCCATGGTGGTGGAAAAGATCACTGTGGTGGCCACCAAGCGGATCGAGACCACGGTGTAATACCGGAGCAGGCCGGTTGCAGAGGAAGGGAGGAGACATGGAATATCATTCGCTGCTCAGCCGGAAGGACCGGCTGGAGCTGGAGGACGGCAGAACGCTTAGGCTACTCTCCGCCCTGGAGGTACTGGAGGCCCGGCGGGAAGCGGAGGAGTTGATACGGGACGACCGGGAACGGGCCCTGTGCGCCAACGCCTGCCTGCTGGCCAGGGCTCTGGAACGGCAGGGCAGGCCGGTGTTTCCTACGGGCCGGGCGGTGCTGGAGGCCATGGGCCCCCGGGAGGTGGCAGCACTGGCCCGGCGGTGGGATGAGTTGGACCGGGCGGAAAATCCCTCTCCGGAGGAGGGAGAACAGGCGGCCCAGCCCCTAAAAAAAGCCTGGAGCACACGCCTTATGAGCGCCTTCGCTGGCGTGTGCTCCGGGCGTTTGGGGCCCTCCCAACAGAGGAGCGGGCCCGACAGATGAAGGCGCGGGACTACCTGTGGTGCGCCCTTAACCTGATGCTGGACCGGGAGGAGGAGTTGGCAAGGCTTTGCCCCTCCTGCCGGGTCCAGGCGGAGGAGAAGCGGTGTCCTGCCTGTGGCAGCCCCGTCGGGGAGGCCTATGGAGGGGAAAATCCCGCCTTTGACCGGGAGAGATTTGAACGGCTGAAGCGGGGGGATGGTGTGTGACTGATTATCTGGAGCGCCTGCTGGAGGAGCAGTGGGAGCGAAAGGAAGCGCAGGAGGAGGACCAGGATTGGGGGACGGAGTCTCTGTGGGTATTGGCCGGAGCAGGGCCAGCGAACAGCCCCCCGCCTCCAGGACCGGAGACCGCCGCCGCCGTGGATCGGGCGGCGGGGTGGCGGATGGGACAGGCCGGGCAGGAAACCGGCGCCCTGGAGGAGGCCCGGCAGCTAATCCGGCGGGCCTATCCCCGGCAGGCTCCCGGCAGAGCAGAGACTCGGCGGGCCGGAGAAGTGGAAACACCCCTGACGGACGGAGAAGCCCAATCGAAGGATGACGATGGGAAGAAAGTGGAAAAGACGGCCCATCTAACGGATCTACAGGGGGAAATGTCCCTGATGTTGGATGAAAGCTCGGGAAAAACGCCTGACCGGCGGCGAGAGAAGACCATGTACCCTGATGACTTTCTCAGCGCCAGGCTGAGTTGGCAGGAGAGTCAGTGGAGCACCGCCGTCAGTGCTGAGGAACCGGAAGAGCTCCGGCGGGCGGGGCAGGATCCTGGAGAGCCCGAGGAGTGGAGAGGGAACGCCTCATTTCTGCCGGCGGCGGGGCAAGGGACAGTGCGCCGGGAGAAGAAAGAAGTTTCGGAGACCCGGGGCGAGTACGAATGGTCTGGTCTGACCGCCCAGTGGGCCGACCAGGGTGTGCGGGACAGTCTGGCGGCCCTGCCGGAACGGGAAGCCGTCTCCAAAATCATTACGGTGGAGCGCTCCGCGGAGCGACTGGGAGGCGAACGGCTGGAGGCCGAGCGGCTGGACCGGCTGTTCCGCCGGGATGCCAGACGATATGACGGGGGGTATCAGCTGCTGTGAGATTGGCGGCAATGCGCTATAAAAACTATGTGTGGCCCCACAACCCCAGGGTATACACCATTGAATACCAGCGGGCCATGGGAGCCAGAAAGGTGCCCTACGGCCGGTACTGCCTCCAGGATCTGGGGCCCTCTCAGCGGATCATGAAAGGAGAGGGGGAGTTCGTGGGGGAGGATGCCTATGACCAGTTCAAACAGCTGGCCACGGTGTTCTATTCTGACGGGCCGGGGCTGTTGGTCCATCCGGTATGGCAGATTTCCAACGCCTATTTTGTGGAGCTCTCCCTGCGGCAGGAGCCCAGGTCGGACTATGTGGCCTATACCTTTACCTTCTGGGAGGGATATGACGGTCACAGCACCAGTTTGACGGTCACAAAACCTCAAAGCACCACGAACACGGGGACTACTGCCGGGGGGCAGTACTATACCGTGGTGCGGGGAGATACCATGTGGGGCATCTCCAGACGGTATGGAATCTCCCTGACCGCCCTCATTGCCCTGAATCCCCAGATCAAAAATCCCAACCTGATCTATCCGGGGCAGAAAGTGCGGGTGAGCTAATGGAGGGCAAGCTGAGGTGTTGGGATGGGCGGGAGATCACTCTGCCTGATATGACCCAATGGAGCTTTCAATACGGCAGAGGCACACCCTGCGACAGCTTTCTCGTCACCTGCCTTTGGGAACCAGAAGAGGATATCCTGGCAGAGGCGGTAACCTTTTCCGCCGTGGAAGAGGGGGAGATCGTATTTACCGGCGTGGTGGATGAGTGTGAGCGGGGATGGGATCAGAATGGAGGATTCCTCACTCTGTCGGGAAGGAGCATGGCCGCCCGGCTGCTGGACAACGAGGCCTTGGGCATGGATTATCAGGTGGCTACCTGGCAGGATATTCTGCGGGACCACGTGACTCCTTACGGGATCCAGGCCCTGTCGGGAGCCAGTCTACCCGCCGTGCCTGGGTTTTCTGTGGCCGCTGGCAGCAGCGAGTGGCAGGTGGTCTACGAATTCTGCCGTTACTATGGGGGCATCACCCCACGGTTTGACCGGCAGGGCAGACTGGTTGCCACGCCCTGGAGCCAGGGACGGCAATTGGATCTGGAGCAGGCCGCCGCCGTTACCGCTCTGCTGCTGCGGGACCAACGGTATGGGGTGCTGTCCCAGGTGCTGGTGCGGGACAGGACAACGGAGACGGTCCAGCGTGTGACCGATCAGGACTTTGCCGGACGGGGCGGCTTGGCCCGGCGGGTGCTCACCATGCCGGGCAAGAGCAGCTATCAGGCCATGCGTTACTCGGGAGAGTACCAGCTGGCCCGGTCCCGGGAGAGCCTGAGACAGGTAGAGCTGGAATTGGCCGGAGCCTTTGCCGCCTTTCCGGGTGATACCATCCGTATTTGCTGGGACAGGCCGGTGGCCAAGGGCACCTGGCGGGTAGCCGAGAGCACCTGCGGGTTGGACGAAAACGGCCCCTACACCAAGCTGGTGCTGGGGCCGCCCGAGGCGCTCATTTGATTGGAGGGGTTGAAAGATGTGGGTCTCAGAACGGAGTCAGAAGCGAACGGTGCTGGACGGGGCGGCTCAGGTGGGGCACGTGACCATGCCCGGCAATCCGGTGGGGGTCTATCTGGACGGTGAGCGGCGGGAACTACCCCTTTACGGACCGGGGGGCTATGCCTGGCGGCCAGCAGGAGCCGCTCAGGTTTTGGTCATCAAGGCGGGAGGCGACGGAGAAGAGCCCTGCGTGGTAGGAGAGCAGTGTCAGCCGGTCAGCCTGAAGGAGGGGGAGATCCTGATTTATACCGGAAAGGCGGCCATTCGGGTCAATCCTGATGGGATTGTCAATGTGACCGGAGCCTTGCAGGTCAACGGCAGGTCTGTACTGACAGAGGGGTGAGCGTGTGGAAATAATGGTGCGAGACGGGGATTATGTCTCCGACGAGGCTGGACGGTTCCAGCGGGCGGAGGGAAGCGATGAACTGCTGCAGCGGGTATTGTGGAAGCTGTCCATCCCCAGGGGTAGTTTTCCCCTGCTGCCTGAGCTGGGCAGTCAGCTCTTTCAGTTGGGCCGCAGCAAACCCGCCCAGCGGGCTGCCCTGGCCAGACAATATGTGACCCAGGCTCTCAGCGATGAGGAAAACCTGGAGATCACCGAGGTCACTCTGTCGGAGGACGGCGCCATCGCGGTGGCTTTGACCTGGCAGGGAGAGACTCTTTCGGTAACTGTCCAGACGGGAGGGATAGGATGACAGTGGAAGAAATTTATGGGGCCATGGTGGAGACCTTCCAGCGGGAAACCGGCATCACTCTGGCGGGAGACGGGGATATGGCGGTACGGCTGTACGCCGTGGCCGCTCAGATCTATGCTCTGTATGTGCAGGCCGACTGGGTCAACCGCCAGTGCTTTCCCCAGACGGCGGTAGAGGACTATCTGGATCTTCACGCCCAGCTAAGGGGGGTGGAGCGCCGGGAGGCTGTGGCCGCCCAGGGGATCATCCGCTTTGAGACCGACAGCGCCGCCGCCGCTGATTTGACCATCTCAGCAGGGACAATCTGCATGACGGCAGGGCTGGTGCGGTTTGAGACAGTGGAGGATGTGGTCATTCCGGCGGGCCAGACTCAGGGAGAGGCCCTGGCGGTGGCAGTGGAGCCGGGAGCGGTGGGGAATGTGGCCGCCGATACCATCCGAGCCATGGCGGTGGCTCCGGTGGGCGTGAGCCGGTGTACCAATCCGGAGGGGTTCTCCGGCGGTGTGGACAGGGAGAATGACGAGGAGCTGCGGGCCAGGGTGCTGGAAACCTTCCAGCGGATGCCCAATGGGGCTAACGCTGCCTTTTACCAGCAGGGAGCCATGTCCTTTCCTCAGGTGGTTGCCGCCACGGTGATTCCACGGCCTCGGGGCGTGGGAACGGTGGATGTGGTCATCTCCACCACCGCCGGAGCGCCGGACGCCACCCTGCTTCAGCAGGTACAGGACTATTTTGAGGCCCGCCGGGAGATTGCCGTAGATCTGATGGTGCGGGCACCCGAGATCCTGAGTGTAGACGTGGCCATTCAGGTGAGCGTGGCGTCAAATCACGACAGTGACACGGTGCTCCAGAATGTGGAGTCCGAGCTGCGGAGTTGGTTTGATGGCCGGCGGCTGGGCGAGAACGTGCTGGTGGCCCAGATCGGAGCCCTGGTGTTCGGCGTGGAGGGCGTAGAAAACTATTCTATCACCGTACCCGCCGCCGATGTGACGGTGGCGGTGGATGAACTGCCCTGGCTGGATAGCCTGTCCCTTACGGAAATGGGGGGGAGCGCATGAGCTATGCCCAATATCTCAAGGAACTGCTGGCCCCCCTGCGGGTGTATGATCTGGAAGGCACCGCAAACGGCAGAGAATTGGAGGCGGAGGGGCAGGCCCTGGATCAGGTGGAGGACACGTTGGAGGAGATCCAGCGGGAAATGCTGGTTTCCACCGCGGAGGACAGGGGACTGGAGGCTGTCGAGAGCCTGCTGGCCAACCGGCCGGTGGCTACCACTCTGGAGGCCCGGAGAGCCGCCTTGGCCGCCCTGCTGCGTATCGGCGGGGACAGCTTTACCTTGGCGGCCATCAACGACAACCTGAAGGGCTGCGGACTCAACGCCGTGGCCAACGAGACAGGCACGCCGGGACAGGTGCAGGTCCGCTTTCCAGATGTGCCCGGCATTCCCGACGGATTCGAGGAGATGCGGGAGATCATAGAGAGCATCCTGCCTGCCCATGTGGGCATCGAGTATGTCTACTGGTATATCACCTGGGCCCTGATGGAGGAGCGGTTTGAGACCTGGGGAGATATTGAGGCCATCAGTCCCACATGGGAAGAGCTGGAGAAGATGGTGAAATAAAAGGGCGGCCGGTACAGGCCGCCCTTTGGCAATTCATGAGTCCAAGGGATTTTGGCAGACCAGATTACCGGCGGCGTCATAGCCCCGGCACCAGATGGTGAGGGTGCTGACAGTTTCCACGGAGGGAGGGATAGTCACCGAGGGTGAGACCCACACGCCGTCCGCCACTTGGGTAAAGTCCGGGGAGATACCCCGGTGGTCCATAACGGCCTGGGCATTTTCCTGTTCGCTCATCCCCAGGTGGACCAGTTGGGCCTCCACCCGGACCACCAAAGGGTCGGTGCAGACGATCACGGGGGTGAGTTCTGTTCCTTCTGTGCCCAGAAAATGGGTTCCCATGGGCCGGACGAAGAGAGACTGTTCGGTTTCTGACAGGTCGTATCGGGCAACCCGGTCGGCGTTCCGCCACAGGAACCCAGCCAGTTTTTCCAGGGTATAAAACTGGATGCTGTCCCCGTTTCTGCCCACAAACCACCAGGTGTTCTCAGGGGCGCTGGCGTCGGAGGAGTCCTGATATTGGATGGGGCCGGAGGCCAGCAGAGAGACGCCGGATACATAGCGCTCCCGGTCCAGCCGGGCGCACACCCCGGCGGCGGAGGGCAGGGGGGCGTCCAGGGAGAGCCACAGGAGGAAGAGACTAAACAGCAGTGCCAAAGCGCTGAGGGCCAGCAGCAGCCGAGGCAGGATGTAATAGCGGAAGCGCTTCATGAGGGGGGCACCTCCTCCTCCAAAGTGATCTCCAGGGTACACTGGTCGCCGGGGGCGCCCAGGGTGACCGAGAACCAGCGGCTGCCCGGGGGCACGTCCTCCAGATGGAGGTGCCAGCGGGAAGAAAATACAGTGGCGTCCGTTTCCCCCAGGTGCACCGTGCCGGAGACGCCGGTGGCGTCGGTCCAGACGGCGGGGATGTAGGCAGGGGATAAGTTGTCCAGCCAGGGCTGCCAGTGGGAGACGGTGACAAAGACCTGCACCTCCGGGTGGGCGGGGGCGCTGAGGGTGGCATAGGTCTGGACCAGGGCGGCATCCTGGGCCCGGATGGCGTAGCCGCCCACCTTGCCCTGACCCTGAGCGGATCCGTCCGCCAGCAGGGTCTCCTGGGGCCAGAGAGGAAGGGAGGCGGCAGGGAGGACGAAGTCCTCATAGCGGAATAGGCCGGTCATGCGGGTCACCCCCAGGCTAAACCCCAACAGGAAGAGCACACAGGCCAGGACAGCCAGGACCTGGGACAGCCGGGGTACCAGAGGGCTGTGACAGCGGTCCAGATTGTGGCCGACCTGGTAGGGGTCTCCCATGGCTGCTACCGCCTGGGCGGCGGCCTCCTCCGGAGAGATACCCCGCTCCTCCAAAGCTGCGGCGTGGTCCTCCAGATGGGCGATGAGTTCCGCCCGGGCCAGGCGCTGGGCGGGAGGCCAGCGGATCACCGAGCACACCTGCTGGCAGAAGGTCTCAAATCCATCGGCTGGCATAGGCTCACCCCACTTTATAGTAGGAGGACCATCGCTCCGGCACGGGGGACTGGTAGCGCAGGGTGCCGTCAGCAGCATAGCCCTTGACCTGAAGGTCCTCCGGGTACAGGTGGGTGCCGCTGACATCGGAAGCATAGGTTACCAGGAAGCAGTGCTCCGTGGTTTTGGTCTCGCTGGCGGAGAGCAGGGTATAGCTGCTGCCGGTTTCCGTGGGGATGGGGAAGGTGATCTCCGCCCGGACGATCTCCGGGTCATTGGAGATCACCAGCACCGCCCCATTGTACCGGTCGCTGACGACCAGGGGCACCAGGGGAAGGGAGAGGTCATTCTCCACGGCCTCCAGGGTCCCGCTGCTCCAGAACAGGCCCTCCCGGAAGATGCCGCACCAGGCGTACCAGTTCCCCTGGCGGAGGATGTAATAGCGGTCATAGCTGCCGATCTTTTCGGGGATCTGGGCGGTGATCCAGTGGGCCAGGCTGTCTTGGGTGTTGTCCAGGGTGGCGATCACCGTGCCGGGGCCGAAAAAGTGCCGGGTCTGGGTGGCGGCCAGGGCCTGGTTGGCGGTGAGGATGGGAAAATCCAGCCGGAGCACCAGCACCACCAGAACGGCCGCCAGCAGCAGGGTGTCCCGGAGGATGCGGCGCCTGCGCTGGGCGGGGGTGACGGAGCGTCTGGCCATATCACGTCCCTCCTTTCAGGGGCAGGGTGAAATAGATGGCGTTTTCTCCGTAGCGGTCAAAGCGGAGGGTAAGGGAGCTGGCCGCCGGGTCGATCTGGTCCACCCACAGGTCGTAGTAGGAGGCGAAGGGGTAGGACCGGGTGAGGCCGCCCCCGGACAGGACGGCGGAGGATTGATAGGGTATGACCTGCCCGTAGGAGGAATAGGGATTGCCCAGATCGTCCTCCGCCCACAGCCACGGGTCGAATTGGGGCCCCCGGAGCCAGGGGTTGGGGTGGGACGCCTGCATGGTGTAGAACAGGGTCAGGGTGCCGTCAGAGGCGCGGATGACCGCGGCCCGGGGGATGGAGAAGGTGTAGCCCTGGTACTGCCAGGTGGCGGCAGGGGTGAAATCGGCCACCACGTCCCGCTCATCGTAGTGCTCCAACAGGGAATCCATGTTCAGCCCGTGGCTGAGGGGGGCGGTGAGATCGGTGGCCAGCTCCCCGGCCTGGGGCAGGGTAACCAGCAGGATGAGGGCCGCCAGGGTCCACACCGCCCGGCGGAACCAGATCTGGAACCAGCCCAGCAGGGGGCTGTGGCTCTCGTTCAGGGCCCGGCCCAGTTCCTCCGGGTCCCCCATGGCCCGGGCGGCTGCGGTCTCCGCGTCCCACAGGGTCATGTCGGGGTGGGCCTCCAGCAGAGCGTCCCGGTGCTCCTCCATGTGGCCGGTGAGTTCTGCGGTGATGGCGTCGTGGTCGGGGGAAAACCGGACGAAAGCGCACACCTTGCCGCAGAACTGCTCCATGGTGAGCCGGGACTTGTCGGGGGCGTCCATCAGGCCAGGGCCGGGGCGGACCCGGCCAGCACCGCGTTCACCGCCTGGGAGAAGGTGGTCCACTCTTCCTTCTTCTCCCCCAGCAGCCGCAGACCCTTTTTGGTGATGTGGTAATACTTCCGGGTGCGACCGGTGGGAGCCGACTTTTCGTAGGAGTCCACCGCCCCGTCCTTCTCCAGGGCATGGAGGATGGGGTAGAGGGTGCCCTCCTTCATGGCAAAGGTGTGGTCGCTTCTGGCCTCTAGCTGGGCGATCATTTGGTAGCCGTACATGTCCTCCCCGGACAAAAGGGAGAGCACCAGCAAGGTGGCGCTGCCGCTCATCAGGGATTTGTCCGCTTTCATGGAATGCCTCCTTTCGGTACATGAGAATACCTCGTGTTTCTAGGTATATTATACCTAGGAACACGAGGTATGTCAACAGGCAGTTTACTTCATCCGGCTGCGGAGGGGCTGACCGGACAGCCAGCGGTTCAGGTTGTCCAAAAAGAGGGCGGCGATGTTGTCCAGGGTGACCTGCATGTGGTTGTACCCTCCGGCGCTGTGGGGGGTGATGAGGGCCCGGGG
>NZ_JACJLC010000037.1 GCF_016901955.1 Pseudoflavonifractor phocaeensis | reverse complement strand
GGTTGGGGGTGCTTTACGTCCTCAGCGGCGTGGGTGGGCTGGTGGGCCTCCGGCTGGGGGTCAACCTGGTCAACGCCCTGGTGCTGGGCCTGCTGGGTGTGCCTGGCTTCGGCCTGCTGGCCGCCCTCAGCTGGGCCCTGGCGGCCTAGCGAGGGGGCGGCATTGCCCTCTTTTTTTCAGGTTTTCCAGCCTTAGGTCCAAAACGCAGGCAAAACAGACTGAATTTATAAATGTGTACAGGTATGTTCATAGTTTTTTAAAATCCGTATCGTAAAATGTTCCACACTGAAAGAAAGAGCAAGGAGTGGAATACCTTGAAGAGACGATACGCGGCGCTGGCTTGTGCCCTGACCCTGTGCGCAGCCATGACCCTGCCGGTCTGTGCCGCCGGCTTTACTGACGTGCAGCCCGGAGCCTGGTATGAGTCCGCTGTCAACGAGGTGGTGGCAGATGGGATCATGACCGGCGTTTCCAGCACCCTCTTTTCCCCCAACGGCAGCGTGACCCGGGCCACCCTGGCGGTGGTGATGTGGCGGATGGCGGGGGAACCCCAGCCCTCCGGCCAGAGCAGTTTCCCTGACGTGGCGGACAACGCCTGGTACGCCGCCGCCGCCCAGTGGGCCCATGACATGGGGATTATCAAGGGCACCGACCAGGGCCTGTTCAACGGGGACGGGGTGCTCAGCCGCCAGGAGCTGGCGGTGATGCTTACCCGCTATGACCAGTACCGGGGCACCGCCAACCTGGCCCAGGGTTCTCTGGACCTGTTTGAGGACGGGGACAAGGTGGCCAGCTGGGCCGAGGACGGTATGGCCCATGCGGTAGGCATGGGCTGGCTGGAGGGGTCGAACGACAAGCTCAATCCCAGCGCCGCCACCAGCCGGGCCGAGCTGGCGGTAATCCTCCAGCGGTTGAACACCAAGGCCATGGGCTGACAGCACCGTCACGGGATACAGAAAGGAGAAACGTCCCAGATGGAAAATTCCAACCTCTTTATGTCCTATCTCCGGGTGACCCAGCACATGTCCCAGCAATTCCGCAACCACTTTGGTCGGATGGATCTGACCTTTCCCCAGGCCATGGTGCTCACCGTGCTGGGGGAGGAGGGCCCGGTGCCCATCAGCGCCCTGGCAGAGCGCACCGGCAGCGCCAACAGTACGGTCTCCGGCATTGTGGACCGGCTGGAGAAGCTGGGCCTGGCCAAGCGGCAGCGCAGCGAGACCGACCGGCGGGTGATCTACGTGTCGGCCACCAACAAATACGCCGATCTGCGGGACAAGGCCGCCGCCGATGTACACAGTTATTTCTCCAGCCTGATGGACAGCATGGCCCCGGAGGACCGGGAGCTGGTGGCTACCGCCCTCCAAAAGCTGGACCACGCTCTGAGTCAGGTGGAGGACAAGCCATGATGACCACAGAGGGAAGAGGTGTCCTGTTTGCGGCGCAACGGTTATGACCCCTATCACGGCCGGAGCCGGGGGCGCACGGCCCTGAAAATACTCATCGTGATCCTGCTGGTGGCCTTGGCCCTGTCGGTGGCCGCGCTGCTGTTTCTGGAGCCCTATATCCGCTACTCCTCCGATGGGGTGCGGGTGGAGCTGCCCCCCATCTTCCAGAGCGGCGGCGAGACTGAGCCGGACGAGCCGGCGGGGAGCGTCCCCATCCAGGTGGTCACCCCCGAGCCCACCCCGACTCCCACGCCGGAGCCGGAGGAGACCTTCCGGGGGCTGTCCCTCTCTCTGGAAAAGCTGGAGCAGGCCGATACCCTGCTGGAGGAAGCCGGCGCTACTGCCGCCATCCTGCCTGTGAAAACCGAGGAGGGGAGCCTGAATTACCAGTCCCAGACCACCTGGGGCACCTCCTCCACCCAGACCGGGATCAACGACACCATCACTGATTTTACCGGCGGAGACCTGTACACCGCCGCCTATCTGTCCTGCTTCCGGGACAATACCCTGCCCCGGACTGACCGGGCCCTGTCCATCCACAGCAGCTCGGGCAACTGGTGGGACGATAAGCAGGTGCGGTGGATCAGCCCCCTGTCAGAACAGGCCCGGGCCTATGTGGTCCAGGTGTGCGCCGAGACGGCGGCCCTGGGCTTTGATGAGCTGATTTTGGACAGCTGCTCCTTCCCCGACCGGGGCACCGTCAGCGCCATCAAGACCGACAGCAATTACGCTTCCGACGCCCGGACCCAGACCATGGAGACCTTCTTCCAGGAGCTGGAGACGGCTCTGAAGGACTACCCGGAGCTCAAGCTGTCGGTGGTGACCAGCCTGGAGGTCCTCCGGGGGGAGGACGACGGCAGTGGCCTCACCCTGGAACTGCTGGAGCGGTACGCCGACCGGGTGCTGGTGGCCCTCCCTGAGGGGGAGACCGCGCCCGAATTGGATGGGCTGGAGGTGGTGCCCATTGTGACGGCGGGTGCCGAGACGGGCTCCTGGGCCATATTGGAGCAAAAAACCGGGGAAACGGCAGAATAAGGCTTGACTTTTTGAAATTGGATTGATATACTACTAGAGCCGCTTTGAATGGGAATCAGAAGCGCGGAGGCGCCCGGGAGCAGGGCAACAGCAAAACACGCAGGCCAAAAAACAGGCTGGCCTATGGCCGGCGGCATTTTTGGCGGAGTGTTGAGCAGTTGACCGTCGCGGAGGGCGCGCAGCGTGACAATAAAAGCGAAGTGGGGCTCATGGCCTGCGTACTTCCTCCCCCGACAGCGAGCCCGTAATGAAGGAGTTGAAAAACGAATGCACGCGATCATCGAGACCGGCGGCAAGCAGTACAAGGTGGCCGAGGGCGATACCCTCTTCATTGAGAAGCTGCCCAACGAGGCCGGCGACAACGTGACCTTTGACAAGGTTTTGGCCGTCATCGACGGGGACAAGATCACTGTGGGCACTCCCGTGGTGGAGGGCGCCAAGGTGGACGCCTCCGTGGTGAAGAACGGCAAGGGCAAGAAGATCCTGGTCTTCAAGTATAAGCCCAAGAAGGGTTACCGGAAGCGTCAGGGCCATCGTCAGCCCTACACCAAGGTGACCATCGGCGCCATCTCCATGTAAGATGACTACGGTCTCTTTTCATATGGAGGGCGACCGCATCGTGGGCTTTACCGTAAAGGGCCACAGCGGTTATGCCGAAGCGGGGAGCGACATCGTCTGCGCCGCCATCACCAGCGCCATCCGTCTCACCGAGTGCGCCATCAACGACGTGCTGGGCTTGGGGGCGTCCGTGAAGGTGCGGGAGGCCGACGCCTCCATCTCCCTGCGCATCCCCGGGGGACTGAGCGAGACCGGTGAGAGCACCTGTCAGACCCTTCTGACCGCCCTCATGGTCCATCTGACCAGTCTGCACGAGGAATA
Source organism: Pseudoflavonifractor phocaeensis (assembly GCF_016901955.1). GTDB lineage: Bacteria > Bacillota > Clostridia > Oscillospirales > Oscillospiraceae > Flavonifractor > Flavonifractor phocaeensis_A. Next base: position 25,092 of record NZ_JACJLC010000037.1, on the reverse strand, counting down.
CCCCGAAAATATTCTCGTCCTGGAGGCCGACTGACCCCGGACGATCCTTTATCAACACACAAGTTTGGAGGTGTGACACCATGCTGAACATCGGTATTCAGTTCTTCGCCCATAAGAAGGGCGTGGGCTCCACCCGTAACGGCCGTGATTCCGAGGCCAAGCGCCTGGGCGTGAAGCGGGGCGACGGCCAGTTCGTCCTGGCCGGCAACATCCTGGTCCGCCAGCGGGGCACCCATATCCATCCCGGCGTCAACGTGGGCAAGGGCAGCGACGACACCCTGTTCGCCCTCAAGAGCGGCCGCGTGAAGTTTGAGCGCCTGGGCAAGGACCGCAAGCAGGTCTCTATCGTGGAGATCGCCCAGTAATCGCCCGCAATATGGGTAAACTAAGCCCCGGACGGACTCCCGTTCCGGGGCTTTTTCTGTAAACGGCGGACGCCGCAGGGTCGTAGGGGCGACCTGCGGTCGCCCACGGGCGGTCACAGGCTGCCCCTACGAAAGCAGGTTGTTTGGAAAAGGAGAACTTTATGGCAGCACCCTTTGTAGATACCGCCCGCATCACCGTCAAGGCGGGCAACGGCGGCAACGGCGCGGTGGCCTTTCACCGGGAGAAGTACGTGGCCGCCGGCGGCCCCGATGGGGGCGACGGAGGCCGGGGGGGCAATGTGATCCTGGAGATCAATCCCCACATGTCCACCCTGATGGACTTCCGCTACAAGCGCAAGTACGTGGCGGGCAACGGTATGGACGGCCAGGGCAAGCGGTGCTCCGGCAAGGATGGGGAGGATCTGGTCATCAAGGTCCCCCGGGGCACCGTGGTGCGGGACGCGGCCACAAATGAGATCATTTGCGACATGTCGGAGACCGACTCCTTCGTGCTGGCCAAAGGGGGCAACGGCGGCTGGGGCAACAAGCACTTCGCCACCCCCACCCGGCAGGTGCCCCGGTTCGCCAAGGCGGGGCTGCCCGGCCAGGAGCGGCAGGTCATCCTGGAGCTGAAGCTGCTGGCCGACGTGGGCCTGGTGGGTTTCCCCAACGTGGGCAAGTCCACCCTCCTGTCCGTGGTGTCCAAGGCCCGGCCCAAGATCGCCAACTACCACTTTACCACTCTCTTCCCCAACCTGGGGGTGGTATATGTGGAGGAGGGAGTGTCCTTCGTGTTGGCCGATATCCCCGGCATCATTGAGGGGGCCGCCGACGGCGCCGGTCTGGGCCACGATTTCCTGCGGCACATCGACCGGTGCCGGCTGCTCATCCATGTGGTGGATGTGTCCGGCTGCGAGGGCCGGGACCCGGTGGAGGATTTCAAGGCCATCCAGGAGGAGCTGAAGCAGTACGGCCCCGATCTGGCCTCCCGGCCCATGCTGGTGGCGGGCAACAAGGTGGACATCGCCTCTGACCGCACCGGGCTGGAGGCCCTGAAGGCCCATGTGGAGGAGCTGGGGATGCCCTTCTATGAGATCTCCGCCGCCGCCCAGATGGGCACCCGGGAGCTGATGCTGGCCGCCGCCCGGGAGCTGGAGCACCTGCCCCCCATCACGGTGTATGAGCCCACCTATGTGGAGCGGCCCCCGGAGGTGGACACCTCGGAGCCGCTAAACATCATCCACGAGGAGGACACCTGGATCGTGGAGGGGCCCTGGCTCCAGCGCCTCATGGCAAACGTCAACTTCGGGGACTACGAGTCCCGCAACTGGTTCGACAAGATGCTCCGCCAGTCGGGGCTCTTCGACCGGCTGGAGGAGATGGGCATCCGGGACGGGGATATCGTCTCCCTGTACAACCTGGAGTTCGAGTACCAGCGGTAAACAAAGACCGGGCTGCCGTTTGTTCGGCAGCCCGGTGTGTTTTTTGGATGGTCACAGGAAAAACCGCCAGTACAGCCAGCCGCCCAGAGCCACCTGGGCCGCCAGGATGGCGGGCAGGCCCCACTTGAAGTACCAGTGCCGGGTTTTATGGCGGAAGGCGTACATGCCCAGAATGGCCCCGGGGGAGCCCCCCAGCAGGGCCACCAGGAAGAAGGTCTTTTCCGGCACCCGCCACCGGTTGCGCCTGGCCTTCCACTTGTCGGTGCCCATGAGCACAAAGTCCAGCAGGCTGGCAAGGCCGATCCACGCCAGCACCCATTTCAGCATAGAGATCCCCCCTTCCGTTGCATTTCCATCAGTATAGCATCCCTGTCAAGGGGCGGTTGCCAGGGGAGAAAAACTGTGCTATGCTGGACACACTACCCCACAGGAGGACGAGATGACCAAAACTGAACTGCTGAACAAGCTGGCCCGGGACGGGGAGGAGCGGCTGCTGCTGGCCCGGGCTCTGGACAAGCTGGAGCTGGCCCGGACCCGGTCGGTCCCCGGTCACACCGGCTTTTTATCCCCACAGGAGCGCCTCAGTGTGGAAAACCTGCTGAACGCCAGCGGCCACCCCCGGCACCTGTTTTACGGCGGGTTCGAGGGGGCGGAGAGAACGGTGTGCGCCTTTCTGCCCGACTGGCAGGAGGAGGAGCTCTGGCTGGACAGCGACTGCCCCATCCGGGCCCTCCGCTGCACCTGGTCGGGGGGCGCCCTGAGCCACCGGGATTTTCTGGGGGCCATCCTGGGCCTGGGCCTGGACCGGGAGAAGATCGGGGACTTGTTGGTGGGGGAGGGAGAGTGTCACATCCTGGCGCTGGAGGAGGTGGCGGATTTTTTGGCCGCCAACCTGGACCAGGCCGGGCGGATGCGGCTCAAAACCGCACCGGTGGAGCTGGCCCAATTAAAGCCTCCGGAGGTAAAGGTAAAGCCTATTCGGGACACCGTCAGCTCCCTGCGGCTGGACGCGGTGGCGGCCTCCGGCTTCTCCCTGTCCCGGGGAAAGGCCGCTGACCTGATTGCCTCAGGAAAAGTTCAGCTCAACCATCGGGAGTGCCTCAAGCCCGACCGCCCCGTGGCGGCGGGGGACGTGCTGAGCTGCCGGGGGCTGGGAAAGTGCGTGCTGAAAGAGGTGGGCGGCCCGTCCAAAAAGGGGCGCATCATGATTTTACTGGAGCGATATGTATAATGGACGAAAAGAAGATCAAGCGCATCAACGAACTGGCCAAAAAGGCAAAGAGCGAGGCGGGACTCACCCCGGAGGAGATGGTGGAGCGTGACCTGCTGCGGCAGGAGTATATCGCCGCCTATCGCAACAACCTGGTGGCCCAGCTGGAGAACACCTATATCGTGGAGCCTGACGGTACCCGCCGCAGGCTGGGGAAAAAATCCTGACCACACGATGCAAGGGTCTGCTGCAAAATCAAATTCATCTGTCATTGTGAGCCAGTGCGCACAAGCGTGGCAATCGGTTTTCCCGGCAACAAGAGACGGATCTCCACGAAAAACGGCCGCCCAGTTTGAAGTGGGCGGCCGTTTTTCTCGGAATGACGGGGTTTATGCACTTTGCGTATTTTGCAACAGTCCCATGTTACACACGCAGACGGTTGTCACCCAGGTCCTGGTAATACCGCTGCTTTTCCCGGTACATCAGGTGGTCGGCCTCGTTGAACTGCTCCTCCACGTCGCCCCGGGCATCCCGCCAGCACACCCCCACCGAGCAGCTGATATGGTCCTGGTTCATATCCTCGCACACCAGCGCCACCGCCTGGCGGAAGGCGGCCTCATCCCGTTGGTCATCCAGAACCACGAACTCGTCACCGCCCACCCGGTAGGACTGCTGTTCAAAATAGAGCATGATGTGGGAGGCCGCCTGGTACAGCAGCCGGTCTCCGGCCTTGTGGCCCATGCGGTCGTTGACCTGCTTGAGGCCGTTGAGATCAAAGTAGGCAATGCCCAGGGGCTTGTCCACATGGCGCTGGAGATTGCTCAGCACCTGGTTGAACTTGTGGCGGTTGTACATGCCGGTCAGGGAATCCCGCAGCAGCACCCGCTTGAGGATGGCGGTCTGAGACTGGATCCGGGCGGACTGGGCATCGATCTGCTCCTGAAGGTACTGATAGGAGAGCTGACCCATTTTGGCGGGGAAGCCCACCTCGCCTTCCACCATCTCTGAATAGGGGTTGGAGACGTGGAGGTGGCAGCACCAGGGCCGATCCTCCACATAGCGGAACACCAGGGTGAGCCGCTGGTGGACCCGCAGGAACATTTTGGTGGAGGGGTCGGTCTCCAGCCAATAGACGGCGGAGCACAAATAGATGTCGGGAGACAGGGGCAAAACGTGGTAACACTCCTGGGAGAGGCGGCATTTGGGTACCACCCCTTTCATGGAACGGAACAGCTCCATCACCTTGTGGGGCTCAGCGGCAAATTCCGACTCGCCCGCACCCTGCCAGATGAGCTGCTGCCGGTCCATCAGATGGATGAGGGCCTCCGGGTCATTCTCGCAGTAGTGCTTGCGCAGCATATAGCCGGCCAGCTCCTTGACCTCGCGGATGCGGCTGGCCTGGATGCGGTCGGAATGTTCCAACGTGTTCACCTCTCTGGATCTGCATCACCAATAGTCTATCAAATAGAAAAACTAAAATCACGCACAAATTGTAAACAGTTACGAGAAATTTGTGGGAGAGCTCTCCACATCCATTGTATTTACCATATCATGGCTGGTGATAGCATAACAGGAAACTCCTAATTAGTCAAGTATTTTGGGAATAAGTACGACAATCCTGGCTACAATTTAGGTACAATGTTCTGGTATCCAGGAAAAGAGGTGACGATGTGTACCTGCCTGAGACGGGAACCAAGATTCGGCAGATGCGAACCCAGAAGGGCCTGTCCCAGGTGGCCCTGGCCCATCAGTTGGGCGTGTCCAAATCGGTCATCAGCTCCTACGAAAACGGGCTCCACCTGCCGCCCTATGACGTACTGCTTCAGCTCAGCAGGATTTTCGGGGTAAGTACAGACTACCTGTTGGGAGCACAGACCAGCCGCACCATCTGCGTGGACGGACTTACCGATGTTCAGGTGGAGGCCATCACCATGATCGTGCAGGAGCTTCGACGCACCAATTTGAAATAGAAACCAAATCCTGAGGGCGTGTCCGTTGACGTATGGATGCGTCTCTTTTTCATCCGGAGTACATGTCGGGACGGAAGGTCTACTTTAATATAGTATGATTCTGCCAAAAATGCAAGAACGAGGGGAGAAAATTTGCCGGCGATGCCGTATGCCTGAAGGGTAAGCGGGGGTTTACAAAAGGAAAACTGTATAGTATAATCTAACAAACCGACACTGACGCGGAAGGGATCACAGCCTGACGGGAAAGGGTCGCGCGGCAGAGACAGGCGGTCCAGTGGCGCACCCGTTCCGGGGGCGCCATTTGTCATTTTCCGGCTCTTCCGCGAACCAAATGAAAGGAGACGTTACTATGGAAGAAAATCGCGTGGCCCTGCTGGGTCTGGTGGTGGAAAACCCCGAATCGGTGGAGGAGCTCAACAGCCTGCTCCACCAGTACAAGGATTATATCATCGGCCGGATGGGTCTGCCCTACCGGGAGCGGAAGGTGAACATCATCTCCATCGTCCTGGACGCCCCCGCCGACGCCATCAGCGCCCTGTCCGGCAAGGCCGGGATGCTGCCCGGCGTCAGCTGCAAGGCGGTGTACTCCAAGCTGTCCGATGCGTGAGCTGCTGGACAAGCTGTGCCGGGACCGGCGGCTGAGCCGGGAGGAATGGCGTCAGCTGCTGGCCCACCGGCACAGCCTGGACCGGCAGGCCCTCTTTGACCGGGCGGCGGCGGAGCGCCGGGCCTGGTTCGGAGACCGGGTCTACGTCCGGGGGCTCATCGAGTGCTCCAACATCTGCAAAAACAACTGCCTGTACTGCGGCATCCGGCGGGACAACCGCCGGGTGCCCCGGTACCGGCTGGACCGGGATACCATCCTGGCCTGCTGTGAGAAGGGCTACGGCTGGGGGTTCCGCACCTTCGTGCTCCAGGGGGGCGAGGACCCGGGACTCACGCCGGAGTGGGTGGCAGAGACGGTGGCGGCCATCAAGGCCCGCTGGCCGGACTGCGCCATTACCCTCTCCCTGGGGGAGTTTGACCGGGCGGTCTATCAGCTGTGGTTTGACGCCGGGGCTGACCGCTACCTGTTGCGGCACGAGACGGCGGACGCCGCCCACTACGGCAGGCTCCACCCGCCGGAGCTTACCCTGGCCCACCGGCTGGACTGTTTGCGGGCCCTGAAGGACATCGGCTACCAGGTGGGAGCGGGTATGATGGTGGGCTCCCCCGGCCAGAGTGCCGATACCCTGGCGGAGGACTTCTGTTTTTTGCAGGACTTCCGGCCCCACATGGTGGGCCTGGGGCCCTTTATCCCCCAGAAGGACACCCCCCTGGCGGGGGAACCGGCGGGCACCCTGGAGGACACCCTGATCCTGCTGGCCCTGGTGCGGCTCACCCTGCCAAAGGTGCTGCTGCCCGCCACCACCGCCCTGGGCACCATCCACCCCCAGGGCCGGGAGCTGGGCATCCTGGCGGGGGCCAACGTGGTGATGCCCAACCTGTCCCCGCCGGACACCAGGGACAAGTACACCCTATATGACAATAAGCTGTCCACCGGGGCCGAGGCCGCCGAGCATCTGGCCGGCCTGAAACAGCGGCTGGCTGCCATCGGCTGTACCGTGGCCGTGGCCCGGGGGGACGCGCCCCAATAGAGAGAAAATACTGACGGGGAAGCGGGGAGGCGGGCCGATGGGGACATCGGCCCCTACATCCTGGGCTGACCCAAAAGAAAGGAAGTTGTTCCCATGTACGACCCCAGATCCAGAAAAGCGGAAGAATTCATCGACCACCAGGAGATCCTGGACTCCCTGGCCTACGCCGACGCCCACAAAAAGGATGCAGCTGTGATTGACGCCATTCTGGAAAAGGCCAGGCTCCGCAAGGGCCTGAGCCACCGGGAGGCCTCGGTGCTGCTGGCCTGTGAGCTGGAGGACAAGAATCAGGAGATTTTCACCCTGGCCAAGCAGATCAAGCAGGATTTCTACGGGGACCGCATCGTCATGTTTGCTCCCCTGTATCTGTCCAACTACTGCGTCAACGGCTGTCTCTACTGCCCCTATCACGCCAAGAACAAGCACATCCCCCGGAAAAAGCTCACCCAGGAGGAGATCCGCTCGGAGGTCATCGCCCTCCAGGACATGGGCCACAAGCGGCTGGCCCTGGAGGCCGGGGAGGACCCGGTGAACAACCCTCTGGAGTACATCCTGGAGTCCATCAAGACCATCTATTCCATCAAGCACAAGAACGGGGCCATCCGCCGGGTGAACGTGAACATCGCCGCCACCACCGTGGAGGACTACCGGAAGCTGAAGGAGGCCGGCATCGGCACCTACATCCTCTTCCAGGAGACCTACCACAAGGAGAGCTATGAAAAGCTCCATCCCACCGGCCCCAAGAGCAACTACGCCTACCACACCGAGGCCCACGACCGGGCCATGGAGGGGGGCATCGACGACGTGGGCCTGGGGGTGCTCTTTGGCCTGGAGCTCTACCGGTACGAGTTTGCCGGGCTGCTCATGCACGCCGAGCACCTGGAGGCGGCGTTCGGGGTGGGCCCCCACACCATCAGCGTGCCCCGGGTGTGCCCCGCCGACGACATCGACCCCAACGCCTTTGACAACGGCATCTCTGACGAGATTTTTGAGAAAATCGTGGCCTGCATCCGGGTGGCCGTGCCCTACACCGGCATGATCATCTCCACCCGGGAGAGCCAGAAGGTGCGGGAGCGGGTGCTGGACCTGGGCATCTCCCAGATCTCCGGCGGGTCCCGCACCAGCGTGGGCGGCTACGTGGAGAAGGAGCCCGAGGCGGAGTCCTCCGCCCAGTTCGACGTGTCCGACACCCGCACCCTGGACCAGGTGGTGCGGTGGCTCATGGAGCTGGGGTATGTGCCCTCCTTCTGCACCGCCTGCTACCGGGAGGGACGCACCGGCGACCGGTTCATGTCCCTGTGCAAGGCGGGGCAGATCCAGAACTGCTGCCTGCCCAACGCCCTGATGACGCTGAAAGAATACCTGATGGACTATGCCGCCCCCGAGACCAGAGAGGCCGGGGAGAAGGTCATCGCCCAGCAGGTGGAGTATATTACCAATCCCAAGGTCAAGGAGATCGTGGCCCAGCGCCTGGAGAAGATCGCCCAGGGCGAGCGGGATTTCCGGTTCTGATACTACCTTGATTGTTCGCAACGGGGCGGCCCTGGGGCCGCCCTGTCTGCTATCCGCATAAGGAGGTCTTATCCATGAGTCTGAATGCCACCCCCGCCGGCGAGCGGGTCCACATCGCCTTTTTTGGCCGGCGGAACGCCGGCAAGTCCAGCCTGGTCAATGCCTTCACCGGCCAGGACCTGGCCATCGTGTCCGACGTGAAGGGAACCACCACCGATCCGGTGTACAAGGCCATGGAGCTGCTGCCCCTGGGGCCGGTGCAGATCATCGACACCCCCGGCATTGACGACGAGGGCGCGCTGGGGGAGCTGCGGGTGAAAAAGACCCGGCAGGTGCTCAACAAGACCGATCTGGCCATTCTGGTGGCCGATTCCACCGCCCCTCTGGGCCAGGCGGAGGAGGAGCTGCTCTCCCTCATCAAAGATAAGGGCATCCCCTACCTGCTGGCCTGGAACAAGGCCGACCTGCTGGATTCTGTGCCGGAGGAGGGGGAGAACACCCTGTGGGTCAGCGCCCTCACCGGCCTGCACATCCACGAGCTGAAGGAGAAGGCCGCCGCTCTGGCGGGGCAGGAGGGCCCCAAACGGCCCCTCATCGCCGACCTGCTCCAGCCCGGGGATACGGTGGTGCTGGTGGTGCCCATCGACAAGGCCGCCCCCAAGGGCCGGCTCATCCTCCCCCAGCAGCAGACCATCCGGGACGTGCTGGAGGCGGGAGCTGCCGCCCTGGTGTGCCGGGATACTGAGCTGGCCCTCACCCTGGCGGGGCTGCCCAAGTCACCTAAGCTGGTGGTCACCGACAGCCAGGCCTTTGCCAAGGTGGCCAGGATCGTGCCCCGGGAGGTGCCTCTCACCTCCTTCTCCATCCTCATGGCCCGGTACAAGGGAGATCTGGCCCTCACCGTGGAGGGTGCCAAGGCCCTCCACAGCCTGAAGGACGGGGACAAGGTGCTCGTTGCCGAGGGCTGCACCCACCACCGCCAGTGTGAGGACATCGGCACGGTGAAGCTGCCCCGGTGGGTGCGGGAGGCCACGGGGGTGGAGCCGGAGTTCGTGTTCTGTTCCGGCCGGGAGTACCCGGAGGACCTGAGCCCCTACAAAATGGTCATCCACTGCGGCGGCTGCACCCTGGGGGAGCGGGAGATGAAGTACCGCCAGCGCACCGCCGCCGACCAGCACATCCCCATCACCAATTACGGAATCCTCATTGCCGCCATCAACGGCATTTTGTACCGCACCCTGGAGCCCTTCCCTGACATGGCCCATCTGCTGCCCTGAGACTGTCAAAAAAGTGGCCAAAGCCACTTTTTTGACAGTAAAGCCGCCGGGCGCTGTCGAAAGACAGCGCCCGGCGGCTTGTTTTTTGAACAGAGAGGTAAAGAGAGAGGAGAATGTGTGTCATTGGTACCTGACGCTGTTATCATAACCTGTTTTGCCCTTCGGTTGGTGAATGAACTGTGAACAGAACCTGAAGGAATCGTAAAGACTTGTGACAGATTTGTATATTCGCCGCCGCCGCCGCCATACTAAGGCCATCAAGGAAGAAACAGGGGGGCCGCTATGGAGCGATTTGAACTGAAAACGGCGGTGGTCTTTGGGGCCGGCGCTCTGGAGGCGCTGGACGGGCTGGCGGGGCGGCGGGTGCTGGTGGTGACCGACCGGTTCCTGGCCCAATCCGGCCTGCTGGACCAGGTGCTGGCCAGGTTGGGGAGCTGTACGGTGGAGACCTTCACCCAGGTGGTGCCCGACCCGCCCCTGGAGGTGGTGGCAAAGGGTGTGAGACAGGTGGAGGAATTCCGGCCTGATGTGCTGGTGGCCTTTGGGGGCGGCTCCGCCCTGGACTGCGCCAAGGCCATGGCCCACTTCTCTCCCCAGTCCCCGCCCCTGTGGGCCATTCCCACCACCGCCGGTACAGGGTCGGAGGTCACCTCCTTTGCCGTTCTTACCGACAGCGAGAAGGGGGTGAAGTACCCCCTGGTGGACGACAGCCTGTTGCCCGCCCTGGCCGTGCTGGAGCCCTCCTTTTTGGAGGGAGTGCCCCCGGCGGTGACGGCGGACACCGGCATGGACGTGCTCACCCACGCCGCCGAGGCCTGGGTGGCCCGGGGGGCCAACCCCTACACCGACGCCCTGGCGGAAAAGGCCTTCACCCTGGCCTATGGAAACCTGCCCGCCGCCTTTGGCGGGGATCGGGAGGCCAAGGCCAATATGCTGCTGGCCTCCAACCTGGCGGGGCTGGCCTTTAACGGGGCGGGGCTGGGGCTGTGCCACGGCCTGGCCCATGCGCTTGGAGGGAGGTATCACATACCCCACGGGCGGCTCAACGCCCTGCTCCTCTCCCATGTGATCCGGTTCAACGCCGCGGAAGAAAAGACCGCCAAGAAGTATGGCAGGCTGGCCAAAGCCTGCGGCCTGGCCCCCACCTGGCGGACCCTGGCCGCTGGCCTGGACCGGCTGCGGAGCCAGCTGAAACTGCCGGTAAAGCTTACCGCCTGCGGAGTGGAGGGGAAGATATTTAAGGCCGACGCCGACGCCATCGCCGCCTCCGCCCTGGCCGACCGCTGCACCCCGGCCAATCCCAGAGCCGTCACTGCCGACGACGTGAAGGCCATTCTGAAGGAGCTGGCCTGATGGGGGAGCAGCTGTTATCGGTAGGCATCGACATCGGCACCTCTACCACCCAGTTGATCCTGTCCCGGCTGACCCTGGAAAACCGGGCCGCACCCTTTACCGTGCCCAGGGTGGCCATCTCCGACCGGCAGGTGCTCTACCGCTCGGACATCCACTTTACCCCCCTGCTGTCCGACACGGTGATCGACGCCGCCGGGGTACGGGACATTGTGGCAGAGGAATACCGGAAGTCCGGCTTCTCCCCCCACCAGGTGGACACCGGTGCGGTCATCATCACCGGGGAGACCGCCCGGAAGGAAAACGCCCGGGAGGTGCTCTCCGCCCTGTCGGAATTTGCCGGGGATTTTGTGGTGGCCACCGCCGGGCCCGATCTGGAGTCCATCCTGGCAGCCCGGGGAGCGGGTGTGGATGAATACTCCAGGGAGCATCATACAACGATATTACACTTTGACATCGGCGGAGGCACCGCCAACCTGGCCCAATACGCCCACGGAGAGCTGATTGCCACCGGCTGCCTGGACGTGGGCGGGCGGCTCATCAAGATCAACCGGGACAGCGGGCTGGTGGACTACGTGTCACCGGTGCTTGCCCGGGCCGGTTGCCAGGCTCCGGCGGTGGGAGAGCCCTGTACGCCGGAGGGTTTGCGGCCCGTCATTCAGACCATGGTGGAGGCCCTGGAGCAGGCGGCGGGGCTGCGCCCCGGCCGGGACAGGCTGGACGCCTTTCTTACCGCCGGCACCAGCTGGACGCCGGAGCCGGTAGGCGTGGTGTCCTTCTCCGGAGGCGTGGCTGATTGCATCGACAATCCGCCGGAAAACTGGCTGGCCTATGGGGACCTGGGGGTGCTGCTGGGCCGGGCCATCGCCGCCTCCCCGGCCTTTCAACGGGTAGACCGGTACCGGGGGGCGGAGACCATCCGGGCCACGGTGGTGGGAGCGGGCAGCCACGCCACCGACCTGTCGGGCTCCACCATTTTCTACCGGGACGTGAAGTTTCCGCTGAAAAACATCCCCATACTCAAGCTCACCGCCCGGGAGGAAACCGGCTCGGCGGAGGAATTGGCGGCGGCCATCCGGGACAAACTGAGCTGGTACGCCGACCAGGGGGGACTGGTCCAGACCGCCCTGGCCCTCCGGGGAGAGAAAAACCCCACCTATGACCGGGTCCGGACCCTGGCCCAGGGGGTGGCGGCGGGGCTGCGCCCCTTGATGGATGGCGGGTTTCTTCCCATCGTGGCGGTGGAGGCCGACCAGGCCAAGGCCCTGGGCCAGGCCATGGCCTCCCTGGTGTCCGGCCCTCTCCTCTGCCTGGACGGGGTGGGGATGGACAACGGGGACTATCTGGACATCGGCGCCCCGGTGGCCGGGGGAAGTGTATTACCCATCGTTATCAAAACTATAGCGTTTCACAAATAGGAGTGTGATCCGCACAACCTTCCCCCCACAGGGGGGAAGGTGCCCCCGTGCGCACACTGGGGCGGATGAGGGGGCGCGGGGTACCATAGGCCCCCTCATCAGTCAGCCCTTTGGGCTGCCAGCTTCCCCCCTGTGGAGGGAAGCTCTGGGGCCGGGTCAGTTCAATAGCCTGAGAGAAGGAGCGATCACATGATACTCAAGACCAAGCTGCTGGGGCACGTCTACCAATTCAAATCGGTAAAGGACGCCCTGGCCAAAGCCAACGAGGAGAAGTCGGGGGACCGGCTGGCGGGCATCGCCGCCGAGAACGCCGAGGAGCGGGTGGCGGCCAAGGTGGTGGTGGCCAACCTCACCCTGGCCGACCTGCGGAACCACCCCGCCGTCCCCTACGAGGAGGACGAGGTCACCCGCATCATCCAGGACGACGTAAACGAGAAGATCTACGACCAGATCAAAAACTGGACGGTATCCGAGCTGCGGGAGTGGATCCTGGCGGAGAACCACGACGGGGACGCCATCCGGTGGGTGAGCCGGGGGCTGACGGCGGAGATGATCGCCGCCGCCACCAAGCTGATGAGCAACATGGACCTCATCTACGCCGCCAAGAAGATCCGGGTCACCGCCCACTGCAACACCACCATCGGCCTGCCGGGCACCCTGTCCTGCCGCCTCCAGCCCAACCACCCCACCGACGACCCCGACGGCATCCTGGCCTCCCTGCTGGAGGGCCTGACCTACGGGGCGGGCGACGCGGTGCTGGGGCTCAACCCGGTGGACGATTCGGTGGAAAGTGTGCGCCGGGTGCTGGACCGGTTCCATGAGGTGCGCAACCGCTGGAACATCCCCACCCAGATCTGCGTGCTGGCCCACGTCACCACCCAGATGGAGGCGGTGCGCAAGGGCGCCCCCTGCGATCTCATCTTCCAGTCTATCGCCGGGTCCCAGAAGGGCAATGAGGCCTTCGGCCTGGACGGCAGGCTCATCGAGGAGGCCCGGCAGCTGGCCCTCCGCGAGGGCACCGCCGTGGGGCCCAACGTGATGTACTTCGAGACCGGCCAGGGCTCTGAGCTGTCCTCCGAGGCCCACTTCGACGCCGACCAGGTGGTGATGGAGGCCCGGTGCTACGGCTTTGCCAAGCGGTTCCAGCCCTTCCTGGTCAACACGGTGGTGGGCTTCATCGGGCCGGAATATCTCTACAATTCCAAGCAGGTCATCCGGGCCGGGCTGGAGGATCACTTCATGGGCAAGCTCACCGGCATCCCCATGGGGTGCGACGCCTGCTACACCAACCACATGAAGGCCGATCAGAACGACATCGAGGACCTGGCCGTACTGCTCACCGCCGCCGGGTGCAACTACTTTATGGGCATCCCCCACGGGGACGACGTGATGCTCAACTACCAGACCACCGGCTTCCACGAGACCGCCGCCCTGCGGGAGATCTTCGGGCTCACCGCCATCCCCCCCTTCCAGCGGTGGCTGGAGGACATGGGCTTTGTGGAGAACGGCAAGCTGACGGCATTGGCGGGGGACGCCTCGGTGCTGCTGGGGTAAGGAGGTTTTGACTTTGGATGAAAGAGAACTGCGCGCTCTGGTAGAGCGGATGGTGCGGGAGCTGGCGGGAGAGGGACCGGTGAAAACCGCCGCTGCCCCCCGCCGCCCCTCCACGGAGGTCTCCGACGGCTGCCTGGAGGATATCACCCAGACTGATCTGCGGGGGCAGTATCTGGTGGAACATCCCCGGAACGGCCAGGCCTTTCAGGAATTGAAGCGGAAAACCCCCGCCCGGCTGGGGCTGGGGCGGGCGGGAGCCCGGTACCGAACCCTGTCCATGCTGCGGATGCGGGCCGATCACGCCGCCGCCCAGGATTCGGTTTTCTCTCATGTACCAGATGAGTTTGCCGCTCAAAACGGCTTCACCCCCGTCCAGACCCTGTGCCAGACCAAGGATGAGTATCTCACCCGGCCCGACCGGGGCCGCCGGTTTGACGAGCAGAATCAGACCGTCATCCAAAAGACCTTCGGGCGCAATCCGAAAATCGCCCTGGTGGTGGGGGACGGCCTGTCCTCCGCCGCCATCGAGGCCAACGCCGTGGATTGCCTGAAGGCGGTGGAGGCGGGGCTGAAGGCCTACGGTTTGGAGGGCGGCCCGGTGCTCTATGTGAAGTACTGCCGGGTGGGGGCCTCCGACCACATTGGCGATCTCACCGGGGCGGAGGTAGTGTGTATGCTGGTTGGTGAGCGGCCGGGGCTGGTGACCGCCGAGTCCATGTCCGCCTACCTGACCTACAAGCCCCACATCGGCATCCCTGAGTCCAAGCGGACGGTGATCTCCAACATCCACAAGGGGGGCACCACCGCCGTAGAGGCCGGAGCCCACATTGCGGAGCTCATCAAGACCATGCTGGACAAGAAGGCCAGCGGCATTGATTTGAAGGGGTGAGGATATGACAGACGATCTGATCCCGGCCAAGGTACTGGCCACCCGCACCATCGCCAACGTGAGCGAGACCCTGGCGGACAAGCTGGGCCTGCCCCGGGGCTACCGCTCCATCGGCCTCATCACCGCCGACTGCGACGACGTGACCTACTGCGCCCTGGACGAGGCCACCAAGGCGGCGGTGGTGGAGGTGGTGTACGGCAAATCCCTGTACGCCGGGTCGGCCAATGCCTCCACCGCCCTGGCGGGTGAGGTCATCGGCATCCTGGCCGGGCCCAACCCGGCGGAGGTCCAGTCCGGCCTGCGGGCCTGCGTGGACTTCATCCACAGCGGAGCGGGATTTCGTTCCGCCAACGCCGACGACTCGGTGGTATATTTTGCCCACACCGTGTCCCGGACGGGGACCTACCTGTCCAGGACGGCAGGGGTAAAGGAGGGGCAGGCCCTGGCCTATCTCATTGCCCCGCCCCTGGAGGCCATGGTGGGGCTGGACGAGGCCATGAAGGCCGCAGACGTGGAGCTGGCGGCTCTCTTTGAGCCTCCCAGCGAGACCAACTTCGGCGGCGGGCTGCTCACCGGCACCCAGAGCGCCTGCAACGCCGCCTGCGCCGCCTTTGCCGAGGCGGTGAAGGCGGTGGCCGCCCGGCCCAGGGAGGTCTGACGGCAAAACCCGGGCGACCGCAGGTCGCCCCTACGCCAACCCTGTGCAGGGGCGGCCTGTGGCCGCCCGCACGGAAAGGAGTGACTTATTTGGACAAAGATCTGCGCTCCATTCAGGAGGTACGGGAGCTGCTGACCCAGGCCCGCCAGGCCCAGCGGGCCCTGGAGGTCATGACCCAGGCCCAGCTGGACGCCATCACGGCGGCCATCTCCCGGGCGGGAGCGGAGCACGCCAAGCGCCTGGGCTCCATGGCGGCGGAGGAGACCGGATTTGGCAGGCCGGAGGACAAGGAGATCAAAAACCGCTTCGCAGCGGTGACCCTGTACGAGGCCATCCGCGATCAAAAGACCCACGGGATCCTCCACGAGGACAAGGAACACCGGACGGTGGACATCGGCGTGCCGGTGGGCATCGTGGCCGGGCTGGTACCCTCCACCAACCCCACCTCCACGGTAATCTACAAGGCCATGATCTGCTTGAAGGGGGGCAATCCTATCATTTTCTCCCCCCACCCCAGCGCCCTGAACTGCATTTTGGAGACAGTGCGGGTGATTCGCCAGGCGGCGGAGGAGGCGGGGGCCCCGGCGGGAGCCATCGCCTGTATTTCCACCCCCACCATGGAGGCCACCGGAGAGCTGATGCGCCACCCCTATACCCGGCTCATCCTGGCTACCGGCGGAGCGGCCATGGTCAAGGCGGCCTACTCCTCCGGTACCCCCGCCATCGGGGTGGGGGCGGGCAACGGCCCGGCCTATATCCACCACACCGCCAATGTGGAGCTGGCAGTCAAGCGGATCCTGGACTCCAAGACCTTTGACAACGGCACCATCTGCGCCAGCGAGCAGAGCGTCATTATGGAGGAGCGGATGGAGGGGGCGGTAAAGGCCGCCCTCCGGGCTCAGGGGGCCTACCTGCTGGACGAGGGGGAGACCCGCCAGCTCTCCGGCTTCATCCTGCGGGCCAACGGCACCATGAATCCGGCCATCGTGGGTAAGAGCGTGGAGACCATCGCCAAGCTGGCGGGGCTCACCCGGGTGCCCCCCACCGCCCGGGTACTGGTGGCCAGGGAGACCGGGGTGGGCAAGGGCCATCCCTACTCCAGCGAGAAGCTGGGGCCCATCCTGGGCTGCTATGTGGAGAGCGACGAGGAGGCCGTTCTCCGCCGGTGCGTGGAGATTCTGGAGTGGGAGGGGGCGGGCCACACCTTCTCCATTCACACCCAGGACGAGGGGGTGGCCAAGAAATTCGCCGCCGTCGTTCCCGCCAGCCGGGTGCTGGTGAACACCCCCGCCGCCCTGGGGGGCATCGGAGCCACCACCTGCCTGTTCCCCGCCCTTACCCTGGGCTGCGGGGCGGTGGGGGGCTCCTCCTCCTCCAACAACATCGGTCCTCTGGATCTCATCAACATCAAGCGGGTGGCCTGGGGCGTGAAGGAGCTGGAGGAGCTGCGGGGGAGCGCCGCCGCCCGGAGCTCGGCCCAGGCAGCGGTGACCACGGACCTGGATGAGCTGGTCAGCCAGATCCTGCGGAGGCTGCGGGTATGAGCGAGGTAAACGCCGACGGGGTGCTGCTCAACCCCCAGGAGGCCATTTTGCAGGAGGCCCAGGCCCTGACCAACGGCCTGCTGGCCCCTTCGCCGGAAGGGCTGGAAGAGGACATGGAACACCCGGTGACCGCCGGCAACGGGGAAGCCGCCGGAACAGCGGGGGGCGCCCCTCATCTGCCGGTGGCCGGGACGCCCCGGCAGACTTCCAAAAAGAAGGCCCGGCCCGGCCAGGACAAAGCACATCCGCCGGCATCCGCCCCACCGGCGGAGCCGGAACCACAGAACACTGACAGGAGGAAACAGAACATGGCAAATACCAACGCACTGGGTATGGTGGAGACAAAAGGATTGGTGGGGGCTATCGAGGCCGCCGACGCCATGGTGAAGGCCGCCAACGTCCAGCTGGTAGGCAAGGAGCAGGTGGGAGGCGGTCTGGTGACCGTCATGGTCCGGGGGGACGTGGGAGCGGTGAATGCCGCCACCGACGCCGGGGCTGCCGCCGCCGAGAAGGTGGGGGAGCTGATCTCCGTCCACGTGATCCCCCGGCCTCACGCCGAGGTGGACCACATCCTGCCCCACGGAGGAGAGAGCGAATAAATGAAGCTGCTCACCCGGGAGGACGTGCGCCGGATGTCGGATAACGGCACCCGGGGGCCGGTGGTGGTGAACCGGGGGGAGGTGCTCACCCCCGGGGCCCGGGACTGGCTGGCCGCCCACAAGATCCAGGCGGTGTATCCCCAGGGGCAGGAGGAGGCCGACTTGGGGCGACAGGATCGGGCCCAGTACCGCACCCTGTTCGGCGCCACCCTCCACGAAAAGCCGGAGCACATGACCCACCTGCGGGGCAATGTCCTGGTGCCTAAGGACCACCCCCGCATCGCCTTCCGGGGGATGATCGACGCCCTGGAGGGGGAGATCCTGCTGACCCAGCAGGCGGCGGCGGACTATCCCACCCTGGTAGAGGAGCTGGAGGAAGTGCTGGCCTTTGTGCGTAACTTCATCCGGTGCGATGTGCTGGAGGAACCCCTGGGGGAGATCAAACTGTGCGGCTACACGGCAGACCAGCTGCGGGAGTATTCCCACTATCCGGACAAGCACCTGAATCAGCCCCACTTCCTGCCCAGCCACACCGATGGGGCCGCCCTGCTGGCGGTAAACAAGCTGCGCACCCTGGCCCGGCGCACCGAGCTGGCGGCTTACGCCGCGTTCAAGGACGCCGACGGAGCGGTGACCCGGGGGGATATCATTTTGGGGCTCAACCGGCTGTCCTCCCTGCTGTGGATCATGATGATCAAGCTGAAAGGGGGACAATATGAACGTTGTTGATGCCAGACCGCTGGAGCTGCTGGCGGAAGAGATCGTCCGCCGTCTGACAGTGGAGGTGGAGGCCAGCGGCCGCCACGTCCACCTGAGCCGGGCCCATGTGGAGGCCCTGTTCGGCCCCGGCTTTCAGCTCACCCCGGTGAAAGAGCTGTCCCAGCCCGGGCAGTACGCCTGCGCCCAGCGGGTGACCCTGGAGGGCCCCCGGGGGTCCATCCCCAACGTGGTGGTGCTGGGCCCCGAGCGGGGGGAGAGCCAGGTAGAGATCTCCCTTACCGACGGGGTGACCCTGGGGGTGACCCCGCCGGTGCGGCTGTCCGGAGACATCCAGGGTACCCCTGGGATCGTCCTGCGCAATGGAGACCGGTCGGTGGTGCTGGACCACGGGCTCATTGCCGCCAAAAGCCACATTCACCTGACCCCCGCCGACGCCGCCCGGTTTGGGGTAGCTCAGGGTCAGACCGTGCGGCTCAAGTGTCTTACCAACCGGCCCGTGACCCTGGAGGCGGTGGAGGTGCGCATCTCCAAGGAGTTTGCCCCCGCCGCCCATATTGATTACGATGAAGCAAATGCCTGCGGGTTTCGGAAGGGCGACCGGGGGCTGATCCTGCCGTGACCTTTTATTGGCGGGGGCGGGGGCTGGTGATCACCTGGCTGCCGGTGGATGCCATGGGCCGCCTGGCGGCGCTGGCCCCCCAAACCCCCGCCGAGGCGGAGGTGGTGGCCGCCCTGCTGGCGGGGGCCAGGGTGATTTTGGACCGGCGGGGGCTGGAGTACCGGCGGTACCGGGCCACCGCCCCCATGGGAATTTACCGCCGCTGCGTCTCTCTGGAGCGGCGGCTGAGGGAGATGGGGATCTGTGTTGCTGGGACAGGTGGCCGGTAAGGTATGGGCCACCAAAAAAGCCCCCCACCTGACCGGCCAGACCTTTCTGACGGTGGCGGTGGGGAAGGACCTGCTGGTGTGCGCCGACTGCGTGGGGGCGGGGGAGGGGGAGACCGTCCTTGTAGCCACCGGCTCGGCCGCCCGGGTAGCTGCCGGGGACCATGTGCCGGTGGACGCCGCCATCATCGGCATCATCGACCCATAAGGGAGAGAAAGGGGACAGAGTATGTCCATCAACGAGATCATCGTCTATCTGATGGTGCTGTTCATGGCCCTGGGGGCCATCGACCGCATCATTGGCAACCGGTTCGGGTTGGGCGAGAAATTTGAGGAGGGCATCATGGCGGCGGGCTCCCTGGCCCTGGCCATGGTGGGCATCATCTGCCTGGCCCCGGTGCTGGCCGACCTGCTGCGGCCGGTGGTGGTGCCCTTCTATCAGTTCCTGGGGGCCGACCCGGCCATGTTTGCCGGCACCCTCCTGGCCAACGACATGGGGGGCGCCCCTCTGGCCCAGGAGCTGGCCCTTACCCCCCAGGCGGGCCAGTTTGGCGGCCTCATCGTGGGGGCCATGCTGGGGCCCACCATCGTGTTCACCATCCCGGTAGGCCTGGGCATCATCCGGCCTGAGGATCGGCCCGCCCTGGCCACCGGCGTGCTGGCGGGGGTCATCACCATCCCCATCGGCAGCTTTGTGGGGGGGCTCATCGCCGGGTTCCCGGTGGGCATGGTGGTGCGCAACCTGCTGCCCATCGTGCTCTTTGCCGTCCTCATCGCCCTGGGGCTGGCCTTTGTGCCGTCGGGCATGGTGAAGGGGTTCCAGATCTTCGGTAAGGTCATTGTGGTCATCATCACCATTGGCCTGGCGGCGGCCATCATCGAAAAGCTGACCCCTCTCACCCCCATTGAGGGCCTGAATCCCATTGAGGAGGGCATTGCCATCGTGGGGGACATCGCCATCGTGCTGGCGGGAGCCTTTCCTCTGGTGTATGTCATCACCAAGGTGTTCCGCAAGCCCCTGATGAAGCTGGGGAGCCTGCTGGGCATGAACGACGTGGCGGCGGCTGGGCTGGTGGCTACCCTGGCCAACAACATCCCCATGTTCCAGATGCTCCACGACATGGACCGCCGGGGCAAGATCATCAACGTGGCCTTCGCCGTGTCGGCGGCTTTTGTGTTCGGAGACCACCTGGGCTTTACCGCCGGGTTCGACTCCTCCATGATCTTCCCCATGATCGTGGGGAAGCTGGTGGGGGGCGTCACCGCCGTGGCGGTGGCCATGTTTTTGACCCGGAAGGAGGAACGCCATGGATAAGCATCAGATGGAGGCCGTCATCCGCCAGGTGCTGGCGGAGCATCTGGCCGGAGGCGTGACGGCGGTGCCGGTGCCGCAACTGCAGGTCACCGAGGCCCACCGGATGGATACCGGCAATCCGGGGGACCGGGTATACACCCGGGACCTGTTTTCCCTGGAGCAATCCCCCCGGTTGGGGGCAGGCATTATGGAGATGACCGACACCACCTTCCCCTGGACCCTGAATTATGACGAGATGGACTACGTGGTGGAGGGGCGGCTGGATATCCTCATCAACGGCCAGAGGGTCTCCGCCGGGCCGGGGGAGCTGATCTATATCCCCAAGGGGAGCGAGATCCACTTCTCGGTCACCGGCCACGCCCGGTTCCTCTATTTCGTCTACCCCGCCGACTGGCAGAGCCAGCAGTAGGAAAGGCCGCTCCGGCGGCCTTACATAAATTGGAATGGACTGGGACAAACCTGCATATAGTGCCACAGAGAACCTGAAACAGGAGCGTGGTAACGTATGCAGACAGGATGGAATGAAAATCGGGCCCTGCTCCGGGGGACGGCGGCGGCCGATCCGGTGTGGTCCCATGAGACTCACGGGGTGGTGTATGACACCTTTCCCTTGCATGTACAGCGTCTGTCGGGGAGTATTGACTGCCTGAACGTGATCGTCCCCAAGTCCATGCTGGCGGACAACCCGGTGACGGCGGGAATGCCGGTGGAGGTGGAGGGGGAGGTGCGCTCCTTCAACAACCGCACCGGCATAGGCAGCCGGCTGGTCATCACCCTCCACGCCAAGACCCTCCGCCGGGGGGAGGGGCCCAACGAGAACCGGCTCACCCTGGCGGGAGTGTTGTGTAAGCCGCCGGTGCTCCGCCGCACTCCTCTGGGCCGGGAGATCTGTGATCTGATGGTGGCGGTGAACCGGCGGTATGGCCGGGCGGATTACTTACCCTGCATCACCTGGGGGGCTTTGGCCCGGTGCTGCGGAGAGCTGGAGGTGGGAGATGGGGTGCGGCTGGAGGGCCGCCTCCAGAGCCGGGATTACACCAAGCAGGAAAACGGCCAGTCCAGCCAGCGCACCGCTTTCGAGGTGTCGGTAATGCGGCTGGAGGGAGTGGTGGAGTAGTCCACGGAGATTTGCCGGAGAGATTCTGGCGGTCGCCTGCCGGCGGCAGGGAATTGACGCAAAAAGGGCCTGTTGCGAAATACCGCAACAGGCCCTTGGTTTAAAGGGAGGGGAAGGGACGGGGCGTCAGGGCTCCGGCGCAGTAGCGGGCGGCAATGTTCCGGCTGTCCCCGTGGTAGAGGAACTGCTCCAGCCGCTCCAGAGGGGCGCGCTCCACCAGGGCGTCCAGGGGGTCCGGCTCCACCACCAGAGCGTCAAAGCTGTACCCCGGCAGGAAGGCTCCCGCCCGGCCGAAAAACCGGCCAGGCCCGTGGGTGGCCAGATAGAAGGCGGTGGCCAGGGGGAGGGGAGGCGCCTCCGGGCTGTTCAGCCGGCGGAGCTTGGAGGTCTGGACGGCGGAGGTAATGGAGGATGTCATGGCGGCGGTATTGCCTCCGGCCACGTCGCTGGCAATGCAGCAGTCCAGACCCAGGGCCAGGTTGTCCGCCAGGGGCATGATCCCGCTGGACAGATTGGCGTTGGACAGGGGACAGTGGGCCAGGGTGACTTTCCGCTCTTTCAGCAGGGCCTTTTCTCCGGGGGACAGGTGGATGGCATGGGCCATGATGGTCTTGCCCTGCCGCAGCAGGCCGAACCGGTCATAGACCTCCGTGTAGGTGGGGATGTCCGGGTGGAGCCGGGCCACCCAGTCCACCTCGCTGAGGTTTTCCGACAGGTGGGACTGGACGGGTAGGTCGTACTGCTCCCCCAGCCGCCCCAGCCCCTCCATCAGTGCCGGAGAGGTGGAGGGGACAAACCGGGGGGTGAGGATGAACCCGGTGTGGTTCAGCTCCGCCCGGGCCCGGCAGATCAGCTCCTCGGTGTCCGCCAGGGAGGCCGCCGTGTCCTCCCGCAGGCTGTCAGGGGAATTGCGGTCCATGTTCACCTTGCCGATGAGCCCCCGGAGGCCGGAGGCCTCGGACAGCTCCATCAGCTTCCAGGCGGCCTCCTTATGGACGGTGACAAAGGCGGAAAACCGCAGGGTGCCCACTTCCCACAGGTGGTTCAGCAAGTGCTTCCACACGGTTTCGGCAAAGGAGAGGTCGGCAAACAGGGCCTCGGTGGGGAAGGTGTAGCGCTCCAGCCAGGGCAGCAGCTCCAGGTCGTAGCCGATGCCCCGGTTGAGGATCTGGGGTGCGTGGAGGTGGAGATCGGTGAAGGCGGGGAGGATGAGGGCGCTGCCGTAGTCGGTCACCGGCTGGCCCCGGTACTGAGGGGGCAGCACGTCGTACAGCCCCACAATGGTCTCCCCATCGCCTACAAGGTAGGCCCCCTCCCGTACCTCCGCCTGATCCGGCGCGGGGGTGTGGACAACATTGCCTTTGAGGATCATGGGGCCCTCCTTTCTCTGTGGGTCAGGGCATCAGTTCCACGGTGTAGCCCAGAGCCCGGAGACCAGACACAATGCCGCCGGGGTCCACCATGTGGCCTGCCCCCACCGCCATAAAGAAGGTGTGGCTGCCTTCGGTTTCCAGATAGTCCGCGGCGGCCTGGATCATGCCCGGGTCCCGTTCGGTGAACAGCTTGGAGTTGAGCTCGTCGTCGCTGTTGAGGACGGCCTCCTTGTCGTAGACCGCCCCAAAGGCCTCCGGGTCACGGGCCTTCCAGGCGGCGAACATGGCGGCCAGCATCTCCTCCTGCTCCTGGGCGGCCTGCTCGATCTCCGGGGAAGTCTCCCCGCCCAGGGCCATCTCGTAGACCGACAGGGTAGAGTCCAGGTAAAGCTCCTGATACTCCGGGGACAGGCCGTCAAAAATGCCCCCCTGGAAGGCGTAGGTCTCCACAGCCGCGATGTCCTTGCCGCTGTTCACCGCCAGGGCATTCACATAGGAGTCGATGGCCATGGAGTTGGCGCCGGTGGTGTCGTCCATCATGGACAGGGTGGAGAAGGTGGAGGCCAGGGCCCAGGGCTTGTAAGCGTCCAGACCGTTGGGGCCCATCCCCAGAGCCTCCGACGCCGCCTGGACCCGCTGGTAGAGCTCCGGGCTGATGTGATCGGCCAGGGTGGTGCCGTCGGAATAGGTCTGGAGGGACTGGAGCAGGGCAATGCCCTCCTGGTCATTGAGGTCCAGCTCAAAGATCACGGTCTCGGAGGTGGTGATGGCCTCCCGAACCGACTTGTGGAGGGGATAGACGTTGTCCCGGTCCAGGTGGATGGTGCCCAGCAGGTAGAGGGTGTTCTCCCCGTTGGTGGCCTTCCACAGCAGGCCCCGGGAGCCGGCGTCCAGGCTGTCATACACCGCCAGGATCAGCCGGTTGGCCATGACCATGGCCTCCTGATAGGTGCAGGTGCGCTCCAGGGCCAGACTGGTGCCGTCTCCCTTTACCACGCCCAGACCGGTGAGAAAGCCCTGGGGCCCCTCGTCAATACCGGGCAGCACATAGGCGGCGGCCGCCTGGTACAGGGCGTTCATCACGCCGCCCCGGGTGGTGTCCACCACATAGCCCACGGCGTCGGCGGTGCGCTGGTCCAGCTCCAGCAGGGCCAGCTTGTTGGCCACCACGTCGGTCATGGCCTCCAGCTGCTCCAGGGTCACCGGGTCCTGGATGTAGGTGGTGTAGTTGTCGTCTACCAGGCCCAGGGCGTAGCTGTCGGCCAGCTGGTCCACCGCCCAGAGGGAGGGCAGCTGGGGTTCGGCGGCCAGGGTGGGCAGGGCCAGCAGGGCGGCGGCCAGCAGACCGGCCACCAGTTTTTTCAGCGGGTTGCGTTTCATGGTCATGCTCCTTTCATGGATGGGGCGTGGCGGAAGGGTCAGGCCAGACTCAGGCTGGCGATGTACTGCTTGGCGGTTCTGGGCGTCCGGCCCGGGTGCCGCATCTCCCAGCGGTCGGCGCCGGTGCGCAGGGCCTGGCGGTCCATGGTGATGCCGTGCTGGACGGCCATCTGCTCCACCAGATCCAGAAATTCCGCCTTGTTCAGGGCCAGATAGGGGATGCGCAGGCCGAACCGCTCGGCCAGGGAGGTCTTTTCCTGGATGGTCTCGCTGGCGTCCACCTCGTCCCCCGCCCGGTCGGAGAAGGTCTGCCGCACCAGGTGGCGGCGGTTGGAGGTGGCGTAGATGGCCACATTGGCGGGACGGCGCTCCAGGCCGCCCTCCAGGATGGTCTTCATGACGGAGTAGGTGGTGTCGTCCTGGTCGAAGGCCAGATCGTCGATGAACAGGATGAACTTCAGCCGCCGGCCCCCCAGGGTGCGGATGAGCCGGGGCAGATCGGCCAGGCCCTCCTTCTGCACCTCGATGAGCCGCAGATCCTCAAACCCGGGCAGGGCCAGCAGGCTCTTCACCGTGGCCGACTTGCCGGTGCCGCTCTCCCCGAAGAGGAGCACGTTGTTCACGTGGTGGCCCTCCAGCATGGCCCGGGTGTTGGCGATGACCTGATCCCGCTGGAGCCGGTAGCCCAGCATCTCGTCGGCGGCGGGGCAGTCGGGCTGCTCCACCGGGAAGAGCTGGCCGTCCTCCCACAGGAAGGCGCTGCCCCGGGCGAAGAGGCCGGAGCCGTGGGTGCGGTAAAAGTCGGTGAGCCCCTCAAAGGTGAAGGGGCAGCCGGCGGGCCACCGGGGCAGGGTGTCCAGCACCGGGGCGCAGGGGG
>NZ_JACJLC010000036.1 GCF_016901955.1 Pseudoflavonifractor phocaeensis | reverse complement strand
GACTGGGGGTGGGCATCCTGTGCGACGCGGTGTACTTCAACCCCGACGGCGCCATGACGGTGGGCCTGTGCCTGCTGGGGGTGGGGGCCGGGGTGCTGGCCCAGTATGTGGTGCGCCAGAATCTGGTGGGCTGCCTGCTGTGCTCCCTGCTGGCCCTGGTGTGCATTGACGCTGTGCGTATCCTGTCCCGGCTGCTGGCGGGAGGCGGGGACCTGGCCGCCATGCTGTCCCTGGCCGGGCGGGAGATCGCCTGGTCCATGGTGTTCGTATTTCCGGTGTACGCCCTCTTCCTGTGGGTGTTCCGCCGGGTCCCCAAAAAGACCGTGCTGTAACCTGGAGACAGTTTCCCCGGCCCCCGGAGGGCCGTTGATCCCGGAAGGAGGAGCCCATTTTTGGAAGGCAAGCAATTTCACATCCGATCCCTCTCCATTATCGTGCTGCTGGTGCTGCTGCTGGGCGGCTTTGCCTCGGTGCTGTACAATTTGCAGGTGGTCAACACCGATGAGTACCGGGCGGCGGCTACGGTGAAGATCTCCAATCTGGTGACAGTGGACGCCTCCCGGGGCGAGATCCTGGACCGGTACGGCCGCTCCCTGGTGGGCAACCGGGCCACCTATCAGATCACCCTCAACACCACCCCCATGGGTCAGGAGCCGGAGCGCAACGCCATCCTGCTGGAGCTGGTGAACATCTGCCGGGACTGTAACCTGTCCTGGACGGATACCCTGCCCATCTCCAAAGGGGAGCCCTTCGTCTATACCAGCGATACCGCCCTGGTGTACGCCAACAGCGAGGGCCAGCCCCGGTTCAGCTACCTGGGCAGCCTGCTGAACAAGCTGTCCCTGAGCAAGATCCTGCCCAACCGGTACACCCAGGAGACCCTGGACGGGGCGGCCACCCTGGCCGACCTGCCCGCGGGCCCCACCGCCGCTGAGGTGATGGCCGCCCTGCGGGAGTATTTCGTCATCGATGAGAGCTGGTCGGACGCCGACGCCCGGGCGGTGATCGGCATCCTGTACGAGCTCAATCTCCGCTCCAAGGACATCAACCGCAACAGCTACGTCTTTGCCACCGACGTGGAGATCGACGCCATCTCGGCCATCAAGGAGCGTTCTCTGCCTGGGGTGACCGTCAGCGCCACCACCGTCCGGCAGTACAACACCACCAGCGCCGCCCACCTGCTGGGCCACGTGGGCAAGATCTTTTCGGAGAACTGGGAGAAGTACAAGGAGCTGGGCTACAATCAGAACGACACCGTGGGCATCGACGGGGTGGAGGCCGCCTTTGAGCAGTACCTGCGGGGCAAATCTGGGGTGCTCCTCCAGGAGATGTCCACCAGCGGCAAGGTGGTCAGCGAGACCTGGTACCCCGACAGCGAGACCGGAGAGCCCCAGGTGCCTGAGCCCGGCGACCATGTGATGCTCACACTGGACCTGCGGCTCCAGGAGAAGGTGGAGGAGGTGCTGGCCGACACCATTGCCGAGCTGGCCAACACCAAGGAGAAGGGGGCGGTGGTGGTCCAGAGCGTCAACGACGGGGGCATCCTGGCCATGGCCTCCTATCCCACCTACGACCTGACCCAGATCTACAGCGATAACGACCTGTATAACCAGGTGGTCAACGACCCCCTGAAGCCCTTTGTGAACCGGGCCACCCAGGAGTATTACTCCCCCGGCTCCACCTTCAAGCCCCTGGTGGCCATTGCCGCCCTGGAGGAGGGCCTCACCACCCCCGAGGAGCAGATTAAGGACACCGGCTATCTCCAGCTCCCCGAGGAGGAGCACTACCCCTACGGAGACTACCATCCCCAGTGCTGGATCTACCGCCAGTACGGCGGCACCCACGGCCAGGAGAATCTGGCCGACGCCCTGCGGGACTCCTGCAACATCTACTTCTACACCATGGGCCACCGGCTGGGCATCGACAAGATCGGGGAATACGCCGCCATGTTTGGCCTGGGTGAGTACACCGGTCTGGAGCTCAGCGAGGTCAAGGGCTATGTGGCCGGCCCCGAGACCAGCGAGAAGCTGGGCCTGGAGTGGTACGGCGGCAACCTGCTCTCCGCCGCCATTGGCCAGGACAACACCAACGTGACCATGGTGCAGCTGTCCAACTATATCGCCACCCTGGTGAACGGGGGCAATCACTACGCCACCCATCTGCTGAAAAGCGTGAAATCCAGCGACTACTCCGAGACCCTCTACGAGTATGAGCCCCAGCTGCTGGACCAGCTGGACCTGGACCCCGCCAATGTGGAGGCGGTGAAGAAGGGTATGTGGGAGGTGGCCAACGACGAGGAGAGCACGGTGTACAGCCAGCTCCACGACCTGGTGGTGGAGGTGGGCGCCAAGACGGGCTCCGCCCAGGTGGCCTCCGACCAGAACGCCGACGCCGTGTTCGTGCTCTTCGCCCCCTATGACGACCCGGAGATCGTTATCTCCATGGTGGTGGAGGGAGGCGCCTCCGGCGGCAACCTGGCCAAGGCGGCCGGGCAGATCGTCAACTTTTATTTTGGTACCGAAAATACCACGGAATCGGTGGGGACCGAAAATACGCTGATTCCCTAAGAAGGGAGTTTTTTGGTTTGCTGGACCCTAAGACCTTTGACAGCAGAGACCTTCGATATAAGGAACCCTACGGCGCGGTGCCCTCGGGCACCAAGGTGTCCCTTGCCCTCCGGCCGCCCCGTACCAGCGGCTTTTCCGGGGGCGTGCTCATCGCCTACTTTGAGAGCACCCGGGAGCGGCGGGAGGAGATCCCCCTGACCTGGGACGGCATCGACGGGGACCGGGACGTGCTCCGGGTCACCCTGGATACCGGCCATCACGTGGGCCTGGTGTGGTATTCCTTCCGCCTGGACGGCCTGGACGGCCGCAAGGAGGAGCTGGGACCCTACCAGCTCACGGTGTACGACGGCACCGACCAGGTGCCCACCTGGCTGGGGGAGGGAGTCACCTACCAGATCTTCCCCGACCGGTTCCGGCGCACCAGGGTGCCCGACCCCACCGGCATGGTGGGGGGGCGCACCGTCCACACCAGCTGGCGGGAGGAGCCGGAGTACCGGCCCGACGCCAACGGGGAGGTACGCAACCGGGACTTCTTCGGCGGAGATCTGAAGGGGGTCATGGAGAAGCTGCCCTACCTTCATGACCTGGGGGTGGAGACCATCTACTTCTGCCCCATCTTCGAGGGGCCGGAGAACCACCGCTACGGCACCGGGGACTATGAGAAGATCGACCCCATGCTGGGTACCGAGGAGAATTTCCGGGAGCTGTGCCGGAAGGCCCACAGGCTGGGCATCCGCATCATGCTGGACGGGGTGTTCAACCACCAGGGCTACGTCAGCCGCTACTTCAACGGGGACGGGTCCTATCCCGAGCAGGGCGCCAGCCAGTCTCAGGACAGCCCCTATTATAAATGGTACCATTTCTCCCACTGGCCGGACAAGTACGACTCTTGGTGGGGGATCTACTCCCTGCCTGCCGTCAACGAGGCCGAGCCATCCTATCGGGAGTATATCTTCGGCGGGGAGGACAGCATCGTCCGCCGGTGGCTGCGGGCGGGGGCGGACGCCTGGCGGCTGGACGTGGCCGACGAGCTGCCCGACGACTTTGTCCACGGCATCCATCAGGCCGTCCGGGAAACCAACCCGGAGGCCATGGTCATCGGCGAGGTGTGGGAGGACGGCTCCACCAAGATCGCCTACGGCGTCCGCCGCAAGCATATCCTGGGGGGCCACTGCGACGGGCTGATGAACTACCCCTTCCGCAACGCCCTGCTGAGCTATCTGATGGGCGGGGACGCCGCTCAGTTTAAGGACACCATGGAGACCCTCCGGGAGAACTATCCCCCCTTCGCCTTCCACTCCGCCATGAACTTCCTGGGCACCCACGACACACCCAGGATCATCACCCTGCTGGGGTACGGTGGGGACGGCCAGGAGCACGACAAGGACTGGCGGGCCTCCTACTTTCTCACCCCCGAGCAGTACCTGCTGGGCCGCACCAAGCTGCGGCTGGGGGCTTTGGTACTCTTTGCCTTTCCCGGCTCCCCAACCATATACTATGGGGACGAGTCGGGGCTGGAGGGCTTTGAGGATCCCTTCAACCGGCGGACCTACCGCTGGGAGATGGCCGACGGTCTGCTCCACTCCTGGTATGCCAAGCTGGGCAAGGCCAGGAAGGAGCTGCCTTCCCTCCGGCGGGGCAAGCTGATCTGGGGCCGCACCGAGGGCAAGGTGATCTCCTTCCTGCGGGAAGGGGAGGGGATGCCGGTGTTTACTGCCGTGAACGTGGGCAAGGACCCGGAATCCGTCGAGATCCCCTGGCCCGCCAAGGACTGGATGACCGGTATGGAGCTGCCCCGGGGTCCGGTGGCCCTGCCCCCCATGAGCGGGTGGCTGCTGATCCCCTATCAGCCCCGCTGAAAAAGAGAAAAACCGCTGGCCCGGCGCTTTGACGCCTATCCTGCCATCTCGACGATATCCTCCTCTTGTGGTATACTGGTTCAAGCGACCTGTACACAAGAGGAGGATTTTTTATGGGCGGACAGACAGCGGGGGCGGCGGCCCACATCTGCGTGGGCCTGCTGGCCCATGTGGACGCGGGCAAAACCACCCTCAGCGAGGGGCTGTTGTATGCCGGGGGACGGCTGAAAAGGCTGGGCCGGGTGGACCACGGAGACGCCTTCCTGGACACCGACCCCATGGAGAAGGAGCGGGGGATCACCATCTTCTCCAAGCAGGCGGTGCTCAACCTGCCTACGGCGGAGCTCATTTTGCTGGACACCCCCGGCCACGTGGACTTCTCCGCCGAGATGGAGCGCGCCCTGTCGGTGCTGGACTGCGCCGTGCTGGTGGTCAGCGGCACCGACGGGGTCCAGGGCCACACCCATACCCTGTGGAAGCTGCTGGAGCGCTACCAGGTGCCCACCTTCCTCTTTGTGAATAAGATGGACCTGGCTGGGGCGGACAGGGCTGCCCTGCTGGCCGAGCTTCGGGACAAGCTGGACGAGGGCTGCGTGGATATGGGGGACCGGGAGGCCCTGTATGAGCAGGCTGCCCTGTGCGACGAGGGCCTGCTGGAGGGTTACCTGGAGACAGGGGCGGTGGAGGATGGGGCCATTGCCTCCCTCATTGCCGGGCGGAAGCTCTTCCCCTGCTGGTTCGGCTCCGCCCTCCGCCTGGAGGGGGTGGAGGCGCTGCTGTCCGGCCTGGAGACTTATGCCCCCCGAAAGACCTGGCCGGAGGAGTTTGGGGCCCGGATCTTCAAGATCTCCCGGGACGGCCAGAACAACCGGCTGGCCTGGATGAAGATTACCGGCGGCAGCCTGAAGGTCAAGACCCTGCTGGAGGGCCCGAGCTGGAAGGAGAAGGCCGACCAGCTGCGGGTGTACTCCGGCCAGAAATTCGCCCTGACGGAGGAGGCCCCGGCGGGCAGCGTGGTGGCAGTCACCGGCCTGAGCGCCGCCGCCGCCGGCCAGGGCCTGGGCTTTGAGTCTGAGGGGACGCCCCCTGCCCTGGAGCCGGTGCTCACCTATCAGGTGCTCCTGCCGGAGGGCCAGGACCCGGTGACCGCCCTGCAAAAGCTGCGCCAGCTGGAGGAGGAGGACCCCCAGCTTCACCTGGTGTGGAACAGCCGCCTGGGGGAGATCCACGTCCAGCTCATGGGGGAGGTCCAGCTGGAAATTTTGCAGCGGCTGGTGAAGGAGCGGTTCGACCTGGCGGTGGAGTTCGGCCAGGGGGGCATCGTCTACCGGGAGACCATTTCCGCCCCGGTCATTGGGGTGGGCCACTACGAGCCCCTGCGCCACTACGCCGAGGTCCACCTGCTGCTGGAGCCGGGGGAGCGGGGCAGCGGGATCACTCTGGCCTCCGCCTGCCCGGAGGACCTGCTGGACCGCAACTGGCAGCGGCTCATCCTCACCCACGTGGCCGAGCGGGCCCACCCGGGGGTGCTCACCGGCTCCCCCCTTACCGATGTGAAGATCACCCTGCTGGCGGGGAGGGCCCATCTCAAGCACACCGAGGGAGGCGATTTCCGCCAGGCCACCTACCGGGCCATCCGCCAGGGGCTGATGGAGGCCAGCTGCGTGCTGCTGGAGCCCTGGTATGCCTTCCGGCTGGAGGTGCCCGCCCCCCAGGTGGGGAGGGCCATGAGCGACCTCCAGCGGATGGGAGGCGACTGCGACCCGCCGGAGACGGCGGGGGAGCTCACCCTTCTCACCGGCTCCGCCCCGGTGGCGGGGCTGCGGGACTACGGCCGGGAGGTGGCCGCCTACACCAGGGGCATGGGGCGGCTGAGCTGCGCCCTGAAGGGCTACTACCCCTGTCACGACCAGGTGGCGGCGGTGGCCGCCGCCGGCTACGACCCGGAGCGGGACGTGGATAACCCCACCGGCTCGGTGTTCTGCGCCCACGGGGCGGGGTACAACGTGAAATGGGATCAGGTGAAGGAGATGGCCCACGTGGGCAGCGGCCTGTCCCTGGAGGAGGAGCGGGAGGAAGCTTCCGTCGCCCCCGTCCGGCCCAGCCGGGCTGCCCCCGGCCTGTCCCTGGAGCAGGACAAGGAGCTGCTGGCCATCTACGAGCGGACCTACGGCAAGGTGGAGCGCAACAGCTTCCGGCCCCAGCCCAAGCCTGCCCGCACCAGCCTGGACGACAAAAAATACAATGTCCAGACCCAGAACAAGGGGCCGGAGTACCTGCTGGTGGACGGCTACAACATCATCTACGCCTGGGAGGAGCTGAAGATGGTGGCCCAGACCAACCTGGATGCTGCCCGGCAGCTGCTGATGGACCTGCTGAGCAACTACCAGGGGTTCAAAAAGTGCGTGGTCATCCTGGTGTTTGACGCCTACAAGGTGCCCAGGGCAGTACAGGATGTAACCAAGTACCACAATATATACGTTGTGTATACCAAGGAGGCGGAGACCGCCGACTCCTATATCGAGCGGGCCACCTACGAGATCGGCAAGCACCACCACGTCCGGGTGGCCACCTCTGATGGGGCGGAGCAGCTCATCATCCTGGGCCACGGGGCCCTGCGGCTGTCGGCCACCACCTTTAAAGCGGAGGTGGAGCAGGTGTCCGGTCAGATCGCCGCCATCCTGGCCCGGAACAACAGCAAACCCGCCCCCGCCCGGCCGGTGGAGGCCGCCCTGAAAAAGGCACAGGAGGGTAAACCATGATCCCCATGCAGATCATCGCCCATATCCGCAGCGATTTTCCCACCAAGTTCGGCATTCCCCGGCAGAGTGGGCTGGTGGAGGAGCTGAAGGCAACCGTGGTGTTCGAGCCAGAGTACCGCAATCCCGACGCCCTCCGGGGGCTGGAGGAGTTCTCCCACATCTGGCTTATCTGGCAGTTTTCCCAGGCGGTGCGGGAGACCTGGTCCCCCACGGTGCGGCCCCCCAGGCTGGGGGGCAACGCCCGCATGGGGGTGTTCGCCACCCGCTCCCCCTTCCGGCCCAACCCCATCGGCCTGTCCTGCGTCAAATTGGAGGGCATTGAGAAGGACCCCAGGCTGGGCCATGTGCTGGTGGTGTCGGGGGCCGACCTGATGGACGGCACCCCCATTCTGGATATCAAGCCCTATCTGCCCTACGCCGACGCCCACCCGGAGGCTTCCGGGGGCTTTACCGGCAACGTGGGAGGGAAGGTGCTGGAGGTGGATTTCCCTCAAAACCTGCTGGACAAGGTACCGGAGGACAAGCGGGAGGCCCTGCTGGGGGTGCTCTCCCGGGACCCCCGGCCCTCCTACCAGCACGACCCCAACCGGGTGTACGGTATGGCCTTTGCCGGGCTGGAGGTGGGGTTCTCCGTAGATGGGGACCGGCTCACCGTCCGGACGGTGGAGCGGAAAGAGTAGGGGTGACGCCCATATCCGCCCGCCGGGCCACAAGCCGCCCAAAGGACAAAAAGCGGGCCTGCCGTGTGATGCGCGGCAGGCCCTTGGGTCATGATTAACTTTTTTCCTCAAAGCTGGCGCCGCAATTCCGGCAGGTCACGTTGATCTTTCCTTTTCCCCGGGGCACCCGCAGGCACTGGCCGCAGTTGGGACATTTGAAATAGCGGTGCTCCTTGTCCCGATGGATGGTGCGGCGCATCCGGAACCAGCGGACGACGGGGCCCACCAGCGCCAGAAACCGGGCGTTCTCCGCCCGGCGGCGGTCGATCCGGCGGGAGAACATACGGAACAGATCCCATACCAGCACCGCCAGGGCCAGCCAGCTCAGCCAGCCCAGGAAGGGCAGGTTGGCCGCCAGCATCAGCGCCAGATACAGGATCAACAGAAAAAAGGAGAGATGATCGCTGCCATACCGTCCATACATCAGTTTTCGCAAGTAGTTCATGAGCATGAAAGATGGTCGTCTCCTTTATTTAGTGTATGTGATATTCCATCCCTATGATAGCGCCTGGGGCTTTTCCCGTCAAGGCGACAACCGTAAACAATTCATGAATTGTGAGGGAAACACCCCTCTTTCCCGGG
Source organism: Pseudoflavonifractor phocaeensis (assembly GCF_016901955.1). Lineage (GTDB taxonomy): Bacteria > Bacillota > Clostridia > Oscillospirales > Oscillospiraceae > Flavonifractor > Flavonifractor phocaeensis_A. The sequence goes on along the minus strand of NZ_JACJLC010000036.1, from coordinate 20,344 downwards.
CCAATTCCCGGTTTCCCCTTGCGGAAGGAGCGCAAAACCGGTATACTGTCCCTACTATGACTGAGGAGGAATTGCCATGGGGCGCATTGATAAGGAGAACTATTATCTGGATATTGCCCAGACCGTGGCGGAGCGGGCCACCTGCCTGCGCCGCCGGTACGGGGCCATCATCGTGAAGAGCGACGAGATCATCGCCACCGGCTACAACGGCGCCCCCCGGGGGCGGAAGAACTGCGTGGATCTGGAATACTGCACCCGGGAGGCCCTGAACATCCCCTCGGGGGAGCGGTACGAGCTGTGCCGGTCGGTCCACGCCGAGGCCAACGCCATCATCTCCGCCGCCCGCAGCGAGACCATCGGGGCCACCCTGTACATGGCCTGTGTCAACCCGGGCACCGGGGAACTGATCCCCGGCTCCACCTCCTGCTCCATGTGCCGGCGGCTCATCATCAATGCCGGTATCCAGCGGGTAGTCATCCGCAACACGCCCACCGAATATTCCGTGGTCCACGTGGAGGACTGGATCCGGGAGGACGACTCCCTGCCCCAAACCTGACCCCCGCCCGGGGCCGCGCCGCGGTCCCGGGCGTTTTCCTGTTTTTGAACGAATAAATATGCAAATATTCTCCTGAATTTCGGCTTCTATTTACGTTATTCCTTGTCAAATCGCAGAAATTGCATGAATATTCCTTGCGCCGTTGACAAGGCAGCGTAAGAAAGTATAATATATTTTGGTAAAAATAAGGAGGAATCAACAATGGTTTTTGGCTTGTTGAAGGATATCAAAAACGGCGAGTACCGCACCATCGCCACTCCGGTGGAGATCACCACCATTGTCAACGACGGCCATACCGCCCTGGTCCAGCGGGGAGCCGGTGAGAAGGCCGGCTTTGAGGACGCCGCCTACGAAGCCGCCGGCGCCAAGCTGGTGGACACCATGGAGGAGATCTATGCCCAGGCCGACTTCGTCACCAAGGTGAAGGAGCTGGAGCCCTGCGAGTTCTCCCTGCTGCGGCCCGGCCAGATCATCTTTACCTGCATCCACCCCGCCGCCCATCCCCAGGAGGTCCAGGCCATTCTGGACAGCGGCTGCATCGCCTTCACCGCCGAGGACAGCCACCGCTACGGCTCCCCCAACTGCGAGGCCGCCGGCAAGCAGGGGGCTCTCATGGGGCTGGAGTCCATGCTGTCCATCAACGGCGGCAAGGGTATGTTCGTCAGCGGCCTGGGGGGCTCCCCCGCCATGAAGGTGCTCATCCTGGGCGGCGGCACCGTGGGCCAGGCCGCCCTGTCGGTGCTCTACGCCCTGGGGGCCCGGGTCACCGTCATGGACATCAACATTGGCATCCTGCGCTCCCTGAAGCGGCAGTACAACGAGCACATCGACACTATGATGTGTACCAAGGAGAACATTGCCGCCCTGCTGCCTCAGACCGACATGGTGCTCAACTGTGTCAAGTGGCCCAAGGGCTGCGACGAGTGGCTCATTGACCGGCCCATGCTCAAGCTGATGGGCAAGGGCTCAGTCATCGTGGACATCTCCAACGACGACAACGGCGCCATTGAGTCCTTCCACGAGACCACCCACGAGAATCCCCGGTACATCGAGGAGGGCGTGGTCCACTACTGCGTCAGCAACATCCCCGGGGCCATCGCCAACTCCACCTCCATTGCCTACGCCGCCTCGGTGATCCCCCACTTCCGGGCCATCCTGAACAAGGGCGTGGCCGCCGCCTGCGTCCAGGACGGCTTCCTTCGCCGGAGCCTCACCGCCTACAAGGGCTACCTGACCCACGAGGAGACCAGCGCCCTGCAGAACCGGCCCTGGGTGCGGCCCGAGGACATCCTGGGCATCGCCGGCGAGAAGCTGGACCCCGCTCCCCCCGCCACCGTCACCCGCTCCGACAACCTCCTGCCCCTGGAGCAGGTGAAGCTGTAACGCCCACCGGGCTACTTTGAGAGAGAAAGAGAGTGATACCAATGGAACTGGAGACCATGGGGTTTATCTCCGTGATTCCCGCCATCCTGGCCATCGTGCTGTCCTTCGCCACGAAAAACACCATTGCCGCCCTGGCCATCGCCTGCTTTACCGGCACCACCCTGGTGGGTATCGCCACCGGCACCGCCATCCAGGAGACCCTGCTGCTCAGCTTCCCCACCCTGCTGAAGGAAAACCTGGGCAACACCGACTTCTCCTGGGTCATGCTGCTGAATACCTTCATCGGCATCCTGGTGGCCTACTTCCAAAAGACCGGCGCCATCCAGGGCTTCTCCCAGTGGGTCCACGATAAGCGTCTCAGCCGCCGGGGCGCCCAGCTGATGGCCTGGGTGCTGGGTATGTTCGTCTACTTCAGCGACTCCTTCAGCCCCCTGTTCGTGGGCTGCACCATGCGCTCCATCACCGACAAGGCCCGCATCTCCCGTGAAAAGCTGGCCTATATCGCCGACTCCACCTCCGCCCCCGTCAGCGTACTGGTGCCCATCACCGGCTGGGCGGCCTACCTCAGCGGCCTGGCGATAGGCGTGGGGTGCATCGCCACCCAGGAGGACGCCTCCGCCCTCTTCCTGAAGGCCATCCCCTTCAACTTCTACCCCATCTTTGCCGTGATCCTGGTGGGCCTCATCGGCTCCGGCATCGTCAAGGACTTCGGCCCCATGAAGAAGGCGGAGCAGCGGGCCATGGAGACCGGCAAGGTGCTGGCCGACGGCGCTCAGCCTCTGGTGGGCAAGGAGCTCACCGGCATGGAGCCCTATCCCGGCTTCAAGCCCCGTGTGTTCCTCAACTTCCTGCTGCCGGTGCTCATCATCATCACCGTGGCCATCTCTACCTACATCGCCTATAAGTCCGCCAAGACCATGGAGGCCTTCCTGCTGGTGGTGATCCTCATGACCATCAGCATGATGATCCAGGGCATCCCCTTCAAGGAGGTCATGAACACCCTGACCGACGGCATCAAGGGAGCCCTGCCCGCCGTCATCCTGCTGGCACTGGCCTACTCGGTCAACGGACTGTCCCAGACCATGGGTACCGCCAACTACATCATCTCCATCACCCAGGGCTTCCTCACCCCCCATCTGCTGCCCATGGTGATCTTCGTGGTGGCCGCCATCATGGCCTTTGCCACCGGCTCCTCCTGGGGCACCTTCGCCATCTGCATGCCCATCGCTCTGCCCATGGCCTTCGCCATGACTGACGGGGTCCTCACCTCCACCGTGGTGGCGGTGTTCGCCGCCGTGGCCGGCGGCGGCGTGTTCGGCGACCACTGCTCCCCCCTGTCGGACACCACCATCCTGTCCTCCATGGGAGCCGCCTCCGACCACCTGGACCACGTCAAGACCCAGTTGCCCTATGCCCTCATCTGCGGATCTTTGGCCGCCGTGGCCTACCTGATCCTGGGCTTCGCCGTGGCCTGAGCCTGAATATGTTAAAACCCCGCCGGGATCCCGGCGGGGTTTTGCAATGCGTGGGATGTGGAACGGCCCCACGGGCAGCCGCAGGTCGCCCCGTCAATCCCCCAGCCGGGCCCGGGCGGCGGCCACGGCGGCTCCGTCGGTAACGGGCACCTGCTCCTCCGGGGGGCAGGTACCGCCGGAGAAGGACACCGCCGGGTTGTGGGTGGCGGACAGGTCCAGCCGGAAGGTCTTGAAGGACCCGTGGAGCTGATGGCAGCCGGTGGCCTCCGCCAGGGCAGCCACGTTGTCCGGTTTCACCCCGCAGCCGGGGAGGATCTGGATGCGCCCGGCGGCGTAGTCCCGCATCTCCCGGATCACCGCCGTCCCGGCGGGAGCGGAGGGGGCCTGGCCGCTGGTGAGCACCCGGGTGACCCCCAGTTCCATCAGCACGTCCAGGGCGGCTTTCCAGTCGGGCACCACGTCTATGGCCCGGCTGAACACGCTCTCCCTGTCCCCAATGACCTCCACCATGGCGCGGCACCGGTCCTTGTCTACCGTGCCGTCGGGGTGGAGGAAGCCGAACACGATGCCGTCGGCCCCGGCGGCCAGCAGGGCTTTTGCGTCGGCCAGCATGGTCCGGAATTCCGTCTCGCTGTAGCAGAAGCCCCCCTCCCTTGGCCGCACCATGGCCATGATGGGGATGTCCACCTGCCGGGCGGTCTCCATGGCCCCCATGGAGGGGGTGAGCCCCCCCAGGAACAGGGCGGAGTTTAGCTCCACCCGGTCCGCCCCCGCGGCGGCGGCGATCTGTACGTCCTCCGCCGAGCCGCAGCATACCTCGATCAACACATTTTTCATGGCTCACACTCCTCTGGGCCTTGCTTAAAAAAGATCAATACGCCCGATCGACGGGTCTTTTGCCCTCTGGACGGCACAATTTTTCCTTGAAATCCGTCAGGATTCCTGCGGAAAAATTGCTTGCCAGCGGCCAAAATCCCTCGCCGCCGGGCATATTGCTATTTTTGAAACAAGGCCTGGGGCTATCATATCACAAAAAGATATGATATGATAGCCCGGATATAAGGAGTTGATGAAGATGGAGCGAGCCCTTGCCTTTTTGAAAACCGCCCTGCCGGAGGACTGGGCAGCCTATCCCCAGACCCTGTTTGAGGATTTCGCCGCCCACGCCAGTATGCTGCGCCAGACTGCCCCCTGGTGCCGGGAGCTGAGCCGGGAGGCCTTTGAGCAGTATGTCCTCTGCCCTCGGGTAAACGACGAGGATCTGTCCCCCCACCGGGCCTTGTTTTACAGCCAGCTGTGGGACCGGGTAAAGGACCTGTCCCAGGAGGAGGCCGCCCTGGAGGTCAACCGCTGGTGCCATGAGCAGGCAAGCTACCAGGCCCAGGACGACCGCACCGCCTCCCCACTGACGGTGTACCGCTGCGGCAGCGGCCGGTGCGGGGAGGAGTCCGCCTTCCTGGTGGCCGCCCTCCGCTCGGTGGGCCTGCCCGCCCGGCAGGTGTACGCCCCCCGGTGGTCCCACTGCGACGACAACCACGCCTGGGTGGAGGTGCTGTGCCATGGGAAATGGCGGTTCCTGGGGGCCTGTGAGCCCGAGCCGGTGCTGGACCGGGGGTGGTTCAACACCGCCGCCTCCCGGGCCATGCTGGTCCACAGCCGCACCTTTGGGCCGGTGACCGACCTGGCCCTCCATGGGGCCCCCCTGGGCCGGGCGGGCCAGGCTCTGTACCACAACCAGACCGCCCGCTACGCCCACACCAAGCTCTATACCTTCCGGGCCGAGCCTGGGGAAGTGGTCACCCTGGAGGTGCTCAACGAGGCCCGGTTCTGCCCCATCGCCGCCCTCACCGCCGACAAGAAGGGGAAGGTGAAGGTAGAGCTGGGTGTGGGGGACCTCCACCTGACCACTGGGGAAAAGGAGGCCTTCTGCCACGGCGAGACCCAGGACGGGGCGGAGCTGGCCCAGGCCGCCCCCTGCCCGGACTGGACCCCCTTCGACTTCCGGGCCCCTGTGGACGCCCCCGTGAACCCCGCTCCCCTGGATGAGGAGCAGCGGCGGCAGCGGGCGGCGGTGCTGGCGGCGGGCGCCGTCAAGCGGCAGGAGCGGATGGCGGGCTGGTACGACGAGGAGAAGGCGGCCAAATACCCCGCCCAGCAGCCCCTCCTCCGGGCGGCCCGGGGGAATTTTGACGAAATATACGCCTTCCTCAGCAAGGACAAGGATCCCCTGCGGCCCATGCTGCTCTCTGTGCTGTCCGACAAGGATTTCCGGGACGCCACGGCGGAGCTGCTGGAGGCCCACCTGGAGCGGGCCCGGCCCTGGGCGGGGAAGTACGTCCGGGAGGTGTTCCGGCGATTCATCCTGTGCCCCCGGGTGGCCTTTGAGCGCCTGACAGATTGGTCCGTCCCCCAGCCCGGACCGGTGGGGGAGGTCATCGCCCTGCGGAAGCAGGGCGTCCCCGCCGCCCTGCGGCCGGTGGACGGGGCGGTGCTGGTGTGGCGGGAAGGGCAGCTTGTCCCCAAGGAGCCGGAGGAATGTGGAAAAGTCCTGTTCTGGAAGGGACCGTCGGAGCAGTATACCTACCGGCAGAACTGGTCGGTGGACCGGTGGACGGGGGATATGTGGAAACCGCTGAAGTTCACCGACCGGGCCTGGTACAAAAACCGGCTCATGGCCCAGCTCCCCGCCGGGCGGTACCGGGTGCTCACCGCCCTGCGGCTCCCCGCCGGGGACCAGTTTGCCAACCGGCTGGAATTCACCCTGTGGCCGGGGGAGGAGAAGGAGGTCTTTCTGGCCCTGCGGGACTGTGAGCTGACCGATCTCATCACTCCCCGGAGCCTGCCCCTGCCGGAGCTGGCGGAGCAGGGGGACAAAAATACCCTCCTCCTGTGGCTGGAGGAGGGGGCCGAGCCCACCGAGCATATTTTGAACGAGCTGTCCGCCGCCCTGCCCCGGTTCCGGGCCCTGGACATCCGGGTGATCTTCTTCCTCCGGGGACGAGGGGCGGAACAGCAGGCCACCCTGGCCCACCTGCTCTCCCAGTGGCCGGAGGTGGAGGTGGCCTATCCCGAGTGGGCCTATCAGGTGGAGACGGTGGCCCGCCACCTGGGTCTGGACCCGGACAAGCCCCCTCTGGCGGTGGTGCGGGACAAAAACGGAATGGCGGCCTACGGCTGCTGTGGCTACCAGGTGGGCATGGCCGACCTGCTGGGGCGGATCTTGGAGCAGATTTAGGGGAGATAGGAGATATTGTAGCTGCTGTTACGGGGTGGTAGACATCCCGTGCGGGCGGGTCTGGGACCCGCCCCTACGAATACGGTGGGACTTTGCCTGCCTCTTCAATCCAGGAAAGGCTTCAGATACTCTCCTACCGACCGGGTCATTTCACGGGAGAAGTCGGAGTTGTACTTCCGGTTACAGAAGGCTTGCAGCCACGCCCCATAGGGCCGCTCCCCGGCGTTGTCGGCCAGCATGGCTTCCAGCTCTGCCCCGTCCATCCGGCGGTAGCGGTTTTGGTGGACGATGTGCTCCATGGCCCGGCGGCGGGGCTTTTCCCGCTCCTGCTGCTGGGGCGTGGGATAGCCGAACACCAGCATGGCGGCGGGGAACACGTACTCCGGCAGGCCAAGCAATTCCCGGTGGGTCTCGCACAGCTCCATCACGTCCCCGATGTAGCAGGAGCCGATGCCCAGGCTCCAGGCGGCGGTGACCGCGTTCTGGGCGGCAATGTTGGCGTCGGAGCAGGCCAGCAGCAGATCCCCCACCCCCGGTTTCCGGGGCAGGCACCCGCCGGAGGCGAAGGCGTCGTACCACTTCTGGCAGTCGGCGCAGAAAATGAGCACCAGAGGGGCCCGGGCGATGAAGGGCTGGTGATCGCAGGTGTCCGCCAGCCGGTCCTTCAGGGCCTGATCGGTGATGTCCAGAATGGTGTACAGCTGCTGGTTGCCGGCGGTGGGGGCGGCGCAGGCCGCCGCCAGGATGGCTTCCTTGTCCGCCGGGGAGATGGGCCTGTCCTCATAGACCCGCACCGACTTGCGCTGGTGGAGCTGCTCCAGGACCTGATTCATACAAACTACCTCCAAAAGGAAATTTATGTTATGGACAAAAAGAATTTTTTGGTAGAGGGGGAGGACACCCTGCTGTCCTTCCTGCTGGCCCATGTGGCGGGCAAGAGCCGCAACAGCGTGAAATCCATGCTCACCCGGGGCCAGGTCCAGGTGGAGGGCAGAACGGTGACCCGCCACGACCACCCCCTGGCGCCCGGTCAGACCGTGACCCTGCTGCCCCAGGGGGCGGGGGACGGGAAGGCCCCCTTTCCGGTGCTCTACGAGGACGGAAGGATTTTGGTCATCGACAAGCCCGCCGGGCTGCTGTCCATGGCCAGCGACCGGGAGAAGGTGCGCACCGCCTACCGCATGGCCACCGATTACGTCCGCAAATCCGACCCCCGGCGGCGGATCTTCATCGTCCACCGGCTGGACCGGGACACCTCCGGGGTGCTCCTCTTCGCCAAAGACGAGGAGACCAAGCGGGCCTACCAGGACAACTGGGACAGGCTGGTGACCCGCCGGGGCTATCTGGCGGTGGTGGAAGGGAAGCCCTCCAGGGAGTCGGACACCGTCCGTACCCTGCTGCGGGAGAACGCCGCCCACAAGGTGTACTCGGTACGCTCCGGCGGTAAAGAGGCGGTGACCCATTATACCACCCTCCGGGCGGGAAAGGAATATACCCTGCTGGAGGTGGACATCGCCACCGGCAGGAAGAACCAGATCCGGGCCCATCTCAGTGAGCTGGGCTGCCCGGTGGCGGGGGACAAGGACTACGGCGCCGCCGCCGATCCCCTGGGGCGGCTGTGCCTCCATGCCCATGTGCTGGAACTGGCCGACCCCTTCACCGGGGAGCCCCGGACCTTCCGGGCCCCGGAGCCCAAGGGGTTCCGGAGCCTGGCTTCGGGGAAAGCGGAAGGTGGAGATAGGAGATAGGGCAGGGGCGGATATCATCCGCCTGCCGGGGTGTTGGGTATTCCTGGGCCCCCTCATCCGTCTGGCCTTCGGCCAGCCACCTTCCCCCCTGTGGGGGGAAGGTCAGGGCGTATGCCCCGAGGCCGCCATACAGACAGTCAGAGAGGCAGGACAAACGTCCTGCCTCTCTGACTGGGAAGATGTATCATATAAGGGTTATTACCGTATGGGTCACAGCTTGATCACCCAGTTGTGGGGATCGGGCTGGGTGCCCCACTGGATACCGGTGAGGGTGTCGTACAGCCGCTGGGCCAGAGGGCCGATCTTGCCGGCGTTGACCACCACGTGCTTGTCCTCCCAGCCCATCTCGCCGATGGGGGAGACCACGGCGGCGGTGCCGGTGCCCCAGGCCTCCTTCAGGGTGCCGTTGGCCCCGGCCTCAAAGAGCTCCTTGGCGGTGATGAGCCGCTCCTCCACCTTGAGGCCCCAGCTCCGCATCAGCTCGATGCAGGACTTGCGGGTGATGCCGGGCAGAACAGAGCCGGTGAGCTTGGGGGTGACCACCGTATCGCCGATCTGGAACATGACGTTCATGGAGCCCACCTCTTCGATGTACTCCCGATGGACGCCGTCCAGCCACAGCACCTGGGCGTAGCCGTTCTCCTCGGCCCGCTCCCCGGCCCGGATGGAGGCGGCGTAGTTGCCGCCGCACTTGGTGTAGCCGGTACCACCACGGACCGCCCGCACGTCCTCGTTCTCCACATAGATCTTCACCGGGTTGATGCCCTCGGCGTAATAGGCCCCCACGGGGCAGGTGATGATGCAGAAGATGTAGTTGTGGGCGGCGTGGACCCCCAGGGAGGGGGTGGTGGCGATGATGAAGGGACGGATGTACAGAGAGGTGCCGGGGGCGCTGGGCACCCAGTCGGCCTCCAGGCGCACCAGCTGCTCGATGGCGGCCAGGGTGTCCTCCTCAGGCAGCTGGGGGATGCACATCCGGTCGCAGGAGGAGTTGATCCGCTTCACGTTTTCCATGGGGCGGAAGAGCTGGACCTGCCCCTGGGGATTGCGGTAGGCCTTCAGGCCCTCAAAGACCTCCTGGGCGTAGTGGAACACCATGGCGGAGGGCTCCAGAGAAATGGGGCCGTAGGGGACGATGCGCCCGTCGTGCCAGCCCTGGCCGGCGGTATAGTCCATGATAAACATATGGTCGGTAAAGGTCTTGCCAAAGACCAGGGTATTGGGGTCGGGCTTCTCTTTCAGCACCGCGGCCCGCTGGACAGGATATTCCTTCATGGGAACGGCCTCCTCTGAACCTTCATAGATTGGCTGTAGTATGGCAGAGATGGGGAAAAAAGAATGTAAACCGTGATACAAAGGGAGAAAAATACACCGGTCGGTTTTCCTTTTGACAGCGAACTGGCCTACTGTCAGCCGCCAGCGGCACAGCCGCTCTTGTTTTTGCCCGGTGGATTTGATATAATATCATGTCATCTTGTATTTGAGCGCGTTTGGGAGGTCCCTATGCGGAAAAATAAACTGTCCTATCTGATGGAGCCCAGCCTGCGGCTGTACTTTGTCTGCCTGGTGGTCTTTGCCGGAGTCACCGCCCTGTTTTCCATCCCGGCGGCGGTGGCGGAGATCGCCGTGGTGGCGCTGCTCTACCTCTATTTCCGACGGAGCAACGCCGTCCGTCAGAAGGAGATCCTCAAGTACATCGAGAGCGTGACCTGCAACATGGATACGGCTACCAAGGACACCATGGTGAACGCACCCCTGCCCATGGTGATCTTCCGGCCGGAGAACGACGAGGTCATCTGGTCCAACGACCGCTTCCTTCAGATCACCGGGGAGCGTGAGCACCTGTTCGATACCAAGCTGTCGGTGGCGGTACCCGACTTCAACTCCCGGTGGCTCATGGAGGGCAAGACCGAATGCCCCCATGAGATCCTGGTGGGGGAGCGGCGGTTCCAGGTGTTTGGCCATCTGGTGCGTACCGCTGAGCAGGGGGTGCGGGGCTACCTGGCCACCACCTACTGGGTGGACATCACCGACCTGGCCTCCGTCCGGGACGAGTTCTACGCCAGCCGCCCGGTGGTGGCCATTCTGACGGTGGACAACTATGAGGAAGTGATGAAGGGGATGTCGGACAACGCCAAGTCCGCCATCCGCAGCGAGATCGACGACCGGCTGGCCCAGTGGGTGGCCCCCGCCCAGGGGGTGTTCTGCCGGTACGAGCGGGACCGCTACCTCTTCCTTTTCGAGGAGCGGTATCTGGCCCAGTTCCAGGAGGGCAAGTTCTCCATCCTGGACACCGTGCGGCAGGTGACCAACTCCTCGGGTATCCAGGCCACCCTGTCCATTGGCATCGGCCGGGACGGGGACACTCTGGGAGACCTGTTCCAGTACGCCGCCCTGTCGGTGGAGATGGCCCTCTCCCGGGGCGGGGACCAGGTGGTCATCAAAAACCGCATCAACTTCGAGTTTTACGGCGGCCGCACCAAGGAGCTGGAAAAGCGCACCAAGGTGAAGAGCCGGGTGATGGCCAACGCCCTGGGGGAGCTGATGGCCGACGCCTCCATGGTGTTCGTCATGGGCCACAAATTCCCCGACCTGGACTGCATCGGCGCCGCCGCCGGGGTGTGCGCCATGGCCCGGAAGAAGGGCGCCCCCGTCCACATTGTCCGGGAGCCGGGGGTCAACCCGGCCAGCGAAATGTGCGACCGGCTGGCGGCGGTGCCCGAGTACAAGGACGTGTTCCTCTCCCCTCAGGACGCTATCCTGCTGGCCGATTCCAACTGCCTGCTGGTGGTGGTGGATACCAACCGGCCCGAGCAGGTGGTGAGCCAGGACCTGCTGGAGGCGGTACACAAGGTGGCGGTCATCGATCACCACCGCCGGGCCTCCTCCTACATCGCCGACGCCGCCCTCAACTTCCACGAGCCCTACGCCTCCTCCGCCAGCGAGCTGTCCACCGAGCTGCTGCAATACCTGCTGGAGCCGGCGGACCTGCTGAAGATCGAGGCAGAGGCCCTGCTGGCGGGCATCGCCCTGGACACCAAGCAGTTCACCATGCGCACCGGCAGCCGCACCTTTGAGGCGGCTGCCTTCCTGCGGAGAAGCGGGGCGGACACCGGCGATGTGAAGAAGCTCTTCCAGAACGACCTGGAGGGCACCATTGCCAAGTACGACATCATCCAGACCGCCCGGCTGTACAAGGAAGGCATCGCCGTGGCCCGGGTGGACCACACCGTAGGCCGCATCACCGCCGCCCAGGCCGCCGACGAGCTGCTGAACATCTCGGGCATCGACACCTCCTTCGTCCTCTTCCCCGACCAGGAGGGGCGGGTGATCCTGTCCGCCCGGAGCATGGGGGATGTGAACGTGCAGGTGGTGCTGGAGAAGCTGGGTGGCGGCGGAAACGCCGCTACCGCCGGGGCCCAGGTCCCCGGCAAGACCGTGGACGAGGTGACCAAGCTCCTCCTCCAGGCCATCGATCAGTACCTGGAAAACGAATAATCAGGAAGCGCGGAGACGCCCGGGAGCAGGGCAGCAGCGAACCACGCAGGCGAAAAAACAGGCGGCGGGCAAAGCCCGGAGCGGCATTTTTCGCGGAGCGGTAAGCAGCTGCCCGTCGCGGAGGGCGTGCAGCGTGACAACATTAAGTTGTTAACTCAGAAAGGACGAGAAACCATGAAAGTGATTTTGCAGCAGGACGTAAAGGGCCAGGGCAAGAAGGGCCAGATGATCGAGGCCAGCGACGGCTATGCCCGCAATTTCCTCCTGCCCCGTAAGCTGGCGGTACCTGCCACCGCTGAGAACATCAACACCATGAAGATGCAGGAGAAGGCCAAGGCCGCCCAGGAGGCCGCCGAGAAGGCGGAGGCCCAGGCCACCGCCGACAAACTGAAGGGCATTACCGTGAAGGTGGTGGCCAAGGCGGGCAACGGCGGCCGGCTCTTCGGCGCGGTGACCACCAAGGAGATCGCCGACGCCCTGTCCGCCCAGCACGGCATCACCGTCCAGAAGACCAAGCTGGTCCAGGACGAGCCCATCAAGGCCTTTGGCACCTATGAGCTGAAGGTGAAGCTGGGCTATGAAATCACCGGTACTTTAAAGGTGGTTGTGGCCGAACAGTAAAACAAACCTTCCCCTCCTGAGGGGGAAAGCTTATCCAGGGGAGGTGACGCACACGGCAACCGAAGAAGAACTGCTGCTGCGGCAGATGCCCCACAGCGTGGAGGCCGAGCAGAGCGTACTGGGGACCATCCTCATCGACGCCAGCTGCGCCCCCGAGGTCATCGAGGAGCTGAGGCCGGAGGACTTCTACCTGCGGACCAACCGGGAGATCTACGAGACCATCTACTCCATGTTCAACTTCTCCCTCCCTATCGACCCGGTGACTGTGCTGGAGCAGATGCGCCAGCGGGGGGTGTACCACGAGGACAGCTCCCGGGACTATATGTTCCAGCTGATGGACATTACCCCCACCACCGCCAACGTGCGGGAGTATATGGCCATTATCAAGGACAAGGCCCTGCTCCGCCGGATCGTGGAGACCTCAGGGGAGCTGACCGCACTGGTACAGGAGGGCACCGAGACCGCCCAGAAGGTGCTGGATATCGCGGAGCAGCGCATCTACGCCATCCGGGAGGGGAGAGCCTTCCAGGGCCTGACCCATATCTCCAGCGTCATCCTCAATGTGTATGAACGGCTCAACGAGCTGGCTCAGAGCGACGCGGCGGTGCCCGGGCTGTCCACCGGCCTGCCCGACGTGGACATGGCTATCTCCGGGCTGAACAAGTCCGATCTGATCCTGCTGGCCGCCCGGCCCGGCATGGGCAAGACCTCCTTTGCCCTGAACATGCTCCTCCACGCGGGGAAATTCTCCGGCAAGACAGTGGTGTTCTTCTCCCTGGAGATGAGCCGGGAGCAGCTGGCTATGCGCCTGATCTCCGGCGAGGCCTTTGTGGACAACAAGAAGTTGGTCACCGGCAAGCTGGGAGAGGAGGACTGGTCCAAGATCGCCGCCGCCTCTGCCGCCCTGAATCAGACCCAGATCCTCATTGACGACAACCCCTCCCTGTCGGTGGCTGACATGAACGCCAAGTGCCGCCGGGTGGATAATCTGGGACTGGTGGTCATAGACTACCTCCAGCTGATGACCTCCGCCGGAGGGCCCCAGCGCAGCGGCGACAACCGGCAGCAGATCGTCTCCGATATCTCCCGGGCCCTGAAGATCATGGCCAAGGAGCTCAACGTGCCGGTGGTCTGCCTGTCCCAGCTGTCCCGCGGCCCGGAGAGCCGCCAGAACAAACGGCCCATGCTGTCCGACCTCCGGGAATCGGGCGCCATCGAGCAGGACGCTGACATCGTCATGTTCCTCTACCGGGACGACTATTACAACGAGGACAGCGAAAATCATAACCTGGCCGAGTGCATCATCGCCAAAAACCGCCACGGCGAGACGGGCACCGTGGAGCTGCAATGGCTTCCCGAGTATACCACCTTCTCGTCCATCGACCGGCGGCACAGTGAATATTAAACCGGCGTAGGGGCCGGCGTCCCCGACGGCCCGGGCGGCCGCCCCCTGCGTATGGCATGACAGGAGCACGGACCTATGCTGGAAACCGTCCAAGCCCTCACAACCGAATATGATATGCTGCCCCCGGGAGGGCGGGTGCTGTGCGCCCTGTCCGGCGGGGCGGACTCCATGTGCCTGCTCCACATCCTCAGGGCCATGGCGGCGGAGGGGGGCTTTACGGTGTACGCCGCCCACTTCAATCATCACCTGCGGGGGGAGGAATCCCACCGGGACGCCGCCTTTGTCTCCCGATGGTGCGAGGAGCACGGCATCCCCTGTACCATCGGGGAGGGAGATGTTTCGGGAGAGGCCAAGGCCCTGGGCCAGGGGGTGGAGGAGACCGCCCGGCAGCTGCGCTACGCCTTTCTCCGCCGGACGGCGGAGGAGCTGGGCTGTACCCGCATCGCCACCGCCCACAACGCCGACGACAACCTGGAGACCCTGCTGCTCCATCTGACCAGAGGAGCGGGGCTCCACGGCCTGGCGGGCATCCCGCCCCGGCGGGGAGAGATCGTGCGGCCCCTGCTCACCACTCCCCGGGCGGACATCGAGGCCTATCTGGAGGAGCACCATATCCCCCACGTGGAGGACAGCACCAACACCGACGAGGGCTACGCCCGCAACAAGCTGCGCAGTCAGGTGGTGCCGGTGCTGCGGCAGCTCAATCCCAGGGTCACCCAGCGGTGCGCCGAAACCATGGGATACCTGCGGGCCGACAACGACTACCTCAACGCCCAGGCCGCCCTGGCCTGCCGCCACGCCCGCTGGGCCGAGGACGACCTGGTCATCGAGGCCAAGTACATTGCCGAGCTCCCCGCCGCCATCGCCCCCCGGGCGGTGCGCCGGCTGCTGGAGCTGACGGGGGACGGCAACACTGACTGCTCCGCCTCCCACCTGAAGGCAGTGGTGGACCTGGCCCGGGGGGAGGACCCCTCGGCGGTGGTCTTTCTGCCCAACGGACGGCTGGCCCAGCGGGTGTACAAGGAGCTGCTGCTTACCACCCAGAAGGAGGCGCCCGCCCTTGCCCCCACTCCCCTGAACCAGGCGGGAGAGACTGCCCCGGCGGGTACCCCCTGGCGGTGCGCCTGCCGGCAGGTGGCCTGCCCCCTGCCGGAGGAGCGGAAACCCGGGGCCTGGTACCTGGTCCTGGAGGGGGTGTCGGGGGAGCTCACCCTGCGGCCCCGGCGGACGGGAGATGAGCTTGCCCTGCCGGGCAGAGACACCAAGACGGTGAAAAAGTGGATGATCGACCAGAAGATCCCCCGGCGGGAGCGGGATTTGCTCCCGGTGCTGGCGGATGAGGGGGGCGTGCTGGCGGTGGCCGGCCTGGGTCCCCACAGAGACCGGATGGCTGTTCCGGGGCAACCCGCCCTGGAAGTGGTATTTTGGAAGGAGAAGGGATGAAAGATATGGAATACATGCTGGATAAGGACGTAGAGCGGGTCCTTTTCTCCGAAGAGGAGCTGAGGGAGCGGGTGGCCCAGATCGCCGCCCAGATCGACGCCGATTACGCCGGGAAGGAGCCCCTGCTGGTGAGCGTGCTCCGGGGCTCCTTTGTGTTCATGGCCGACCTGGTACGCCAGATCCACGTGCCCTGCACGGTGGACTTCATGGCGGTGTCCTCCTACGGGAAGGGGGCTTCCAGTTCCGGTCAGGTGAAGATCATCAAGGACCTGTCTGAGCAGATCGAGGGGAAGGACCTGATCGTGGTGGAGGACATCCTGGACAGCGGCAACACCCTGAGCTACCTGCTCCAGCTGCTCCAGGCCAGGAAGCCCGCCTCGGTGCGGCTGTGTACCCTGCTGGATAAGCCCTCCCGCCGGGTCAAGGAGGTGGAGGTGAACTATTCCGGGTTCTCCATCCCTGACTACTTTGTGGTAGGCTACGGCCTGGATTATGCCGAGAAGTACCGCAACCTGCCCTATATCGGGGTACTGAAGCCCTCGATCTATGGCGGTTGATCCGCTAAATCTACCGGGAAAGGACGTGTCCGCCCCTTGAAACGCAACGGAAGCCTGCGGGATGTAGGCTTTTACCTGCTCATCGCTATTCTGCTGATTCTGTCCATCTTTGTGCTCCGGGGTGGGATGGATCAGGGGGACCAGGTCACCTACGGCCAGGTCCGCCGCCTGCTGGAGGAGCAGCAGGTCTCTCAGATCTCGCTGGAGGACAAGACGGTCACCCTCTGGCTCAAGGAGCCGGTGGGGGGCCAGACCACGGTCACCTACCATGTGGCCGACCCCCAGTGGTTTTACAACGATTTCAACGAGCTCATTACCGAGCAGCTCCGACAGGGGATCATCAGCGACTATGACTACCCCGCCGGGTTCGAGTGGCCAGCCTGGATGAGCTATCTGCCCTGGATCGCCGTCATCGTGGTCTTTGGCATGCTGTGGTACTTCATGTTCCTGCGGCAGGCCGGCGGCGGCGGGGGCGGCGGGGTGGACCGCACCGCCCGCTTCGGCCGGGCCCGCACCCGCACCGGGGCTGACGAGCAGAAGAAGGTCACCTTTGACGACGTGGCCGGAGCCGAGGAGGAAAAGGGGGAGCTCCAGGAGATCGTGGAGTTCCTGAAAGATCCCCGGCGGTTTTTGGACCTGGGGGCCCGCATCCCCAAGGGGGTACTGCTGGTGGGCCCGCCGGGTACCGGCAAGACCCTGCTGGCCAAGGCGGTGGCCGGAGAGGCCGGGGTCCACTTCCTGTCCATTTCGGGCTCCGATTTTGTGGAGCTGTACGTGGGCGTGGGCGCGTCCCGTGTCCGGGACCTGTTTGACCAGGCCAAGAAAAATGCCCCCGCCATCGTGTTTATCGACGAGATCGACGCCGTGGGCCGCCAGAGAGGGGCGGGCCTGGGTGGCGGTCACGATGAACGGGAGCAGACCCTCAACCAGCTGCTGGTGGAGATGGACGGCTTTGGCAACAACGAGGGAGTGGTGGTCATGGCGGCCACCAACCGCCAGGATATCCTGGACCCCGCCCTGCTGCGGCCCGGCCGCTTCGACCGGCAGGTGTATGTGGGCCATCCGGATATCAAGGGTCGGGAGGCCATCCTGAAGGTCCATACCCGCAACAAGCCTCTGGGAGACGACGTATCCCTGGCGGAGCTGGCCAAGGGTACCGGCGGCTTCACCGGTGCCGATCTGGAGAACCTGACCAACGAGGCCGCCCTGCTGGCCGCCCGGCGGAACCACCGGTTCATTGCCATGGAGGACCTCAACGAGGCGGTCATCAAGGTCATCGCCGGGCCGGAAAAGAAAAGCCGCACCGTGATCCAGCGGGAGCGAAAGCTCACCGCCTTCCACGAGGCGGGCCACGCCATCGTCATCCACGACCTGGAGACCCAGGACCCGGTGCATCAGATCACCATCATCCCCCGGGGTATGGCGGGGGGCATGACCATCTCTCTGCCCCAGGAGGATGTGAACTTCCAGTCCCGGCAGGAGCTTTTTGAGCGCATCGCCGTCTGTCTGGGGGGCCGGGCCGCCGAGCAGCTGGCTCTGGGGGACATCTCCACCGGAGCGGGCAACGACCTGCAGCGGGCCAGCGCCATCGCCCGGAACATGGTTACCCGCTACGGCATGAGCGACAAGGTGGGCAATGTGGTCTTTGACTCCGGCCACGACGAGGTGTTCATCGGCCGCTCCATGGCCCAGACCAAGAATTACTCCGAAGAGGTGGCCGCCCTCATCGACCAGGAGATCAAGGGGCTCATCGACCAGGCCTACCAGCGGTGTGTGGACATTCTTTCCGCCCGCCGGAAGGAGTTGGACTTTGTGGCCGACTACCTGCTGAAGTACGAGAATATGGACGCCGCCACCTTTGATCTGGTATTTACCGACCCCGCTGCCGTCCAGCCCCCCGCCGCCTATCAGGAGGTGGCACGGGAAGAGGACGGGGAGTGAGAGACAGGGGATAGGGAACGCCGGTTCGTGGATGGGCCCCGTGGGGCGCAGCGACCCCGGCGCGCCGGCCAGGATCGTAAAGAGTTCGTAGGGGCGGGTCCCAGACCCGCCCGCCGGCCCGTTTGCCGCCCCGATATCGTAGGGGCGACCCTTGTGGTCGCCCGCGGTACCGTCCCCTGCCACGTAACGAGTTCGTAGGGGCGGGTCCCAGACCCGCCCGCCGGCCCGTTTGCCGCCCCGATATCGTAGGGGCGACCCTTGTGGTCGCCCGCGGTACCATCCCCTGCCCCGTCACGGCGGCCGCCATGTATGGCGGCCCTACGGAGGGGATCGAACCGTGTCGTAGGGGCGACCCTTGTGGTCGCCCGCCGTACCGTCCCCCACCCCGTAACAGGGACAGAGACATACCGCAAAACAAAAACGGAGTGTATTTTCCATCTTGGAAAATACACTCCGTTTCGTTTATTTCAGCTCCAGCCCGTTCAGATACCGCCGGGCCAGGTCGAAACCGTGGCTGGCGGCGATGTGGCGGATACGCTCCCGGCCCATGGACAGGTTTACCTGCCGTACCCAGGTGCCCTCCGGGGCGGCCAGGGCAATGAACACCAGCCCCACGGGATTGTTCCGCTCGTCGGGGTCGGGTCCTGCCACTCCGGTGAAGGAGAGGGCCAGATCGCAGCCCAGGACCCGGCGGGCCCCCTCTGCCATGGCCCGGGCCACCGGCTGGGATACCGCGCCGTACTGGTCCAGCAGGGCCTCGGGCACCCCCAGCACGGTGTGCTTCACCTGGGTGGCGTAGCTGACGATTCCGCCCCGGAAGGCGGCGGAGGCTCCGGGCAGGTCAGTGAACCGCTTGGCCGCCAGACCGCCGGTGCAGCTCTCGGCGGTGCCCAGGGTGAGGCCCTTGGCCTTCAGGCCGTCCAGCACCGCCCGCTCCAGGTTGGGGATATCCACTCCGTAGACCAGGGGGCCGAAGTGGGCCTTCAGGTCGGCCTCCACCGGATCGATAAGGGCATGGGCGGCCCCCTCGTCGGGGGCTTTGGCGGTGATGCGCAGCTCGCACTCCCCCTCCTTGGCGTAGGGGGCCAGGGTGGGGTTGGTCATGGCGTTCATCTTCTCCCGGAGCTGGGCCTCCATGGAGGATTCTCCGATGCCAAAGAGCTTCAGGGTGCGGGACACGATGACCCCGTCGGCCAACTCCTTCAGGTAGGGGATCACCCGGTGGGTAAACATGGCCTTGCACTCCCGGGGCGGGCCGGGGAGCATGATGACCCGGATGCCCTCCGCTTCAAAGGCCACCCCGGGGGCGGTGCCCCAGTCGTTGTCCAGCACGGTACACCCCTCAGGCAGCATGGCCTGCTGGTAGTTGTTGTCGGTCATGGGGCGGTTGGGGTGGAGCCGCCGGAAATAGTCCTCGATCCGTCGGGCGGAGGGGGCGTGGAACACCAGCTTTTTGCCAAAACACTCCGCCAGCACAGTTTTGGTCAGATCGTCACAGGTGGGGCCCAGCCCCCCGGTGGTGATGAGGATATCGGCCCGGGTACGGGCCAGCTCCACGGCGGCGCGCAGCCGGTCCGGATTGTCCCCCACCACGGTGTGGTAGTAGACGTTGATGCCCAGGGCGGACAGGCCCTGGGAGAGCATCTGGGCGTCGGTGTTGGAAATGTTACCTAGCAGCAATTCTGTGCCCACTGCGATGAGTTCGGCGGTATAGGACATGGGGATGCACTTCCTTTGTTGGAATGGGGGAGGGAGCGAATGGGATCACAGCGTGTTCGTAGGGGCGGCCTGTCCGTAGGGGCGGGTCCCAGACCCGCCCGTTTCCGTCAGACCTGGACCCGCTGGATGCCGTCGAGGGCGGCTTTCACCAGGGCGTCCATGTCCAGAGCATCCTCAGCGGCCTCCAGTTCCCCCAGCACCGGGCGCAGCCGGGGATGGCGGGGGGTAAACACGGTGCAGCAGTCCTCGTAGGGCAGGATAGAGGTCTCAAAGGTGTTGATCTTCCGGGCGATGCGGACGATCTCCTCCTTGTCCATGCCCACCACCGGCCGGAGGATGGGCAGGGAGCACACAGCGGTGGTGGCCCGCATGGCCTCCATGGTCTGGCTGGCCACCTGGCCCAGGCACTCGCCGGTGACGATGGCCCCGGCGCCGCACCGGGCGGCCACCCCCTCGGCAATGCGCATCATGAACCGGCGCATGAGGACGGTGAAGAGCTCCTCAGGACACTTCCGGCGCAGCTCCTCCTGGATCTGGGTAAAGGGCACCACGTGGACGGTGAGCCGCCCGCACCAGGGGGTGAGCAGCTTTGCCAGGTCCAGCACCTTCTGCTTGGCCTCCTCGGAGGTGTAGGGGTAGGAGAAGAAGTGGACCATCTCCAGGGCCAGGCCCCGCTTGGCCATCATCCAGGAGGCCACCGGGGAGTCGATGCCGCCGGACAGCAGGCTCACCGCCCGGCCCCCCACCCCAACGGGCAGGCCCC
>NZ_JACJLC010000035.1 GCF_016901955.1 Pseudoflavonifractor phocaeensis | reverse complement strand
GCAGGCCGCAGAATAAAATCAAAATCCGTTATTTCCAAGGACATGCGCCTTGGAAATGACACTTCTCATGACGGATAGGGTGACTTTTTCGCAAGAAATCGAACCCTATCCGTCATGCAGCCTTTTGTCGGAAAAGACCGCAAGGTCTTTTCCGACAGTCTCCAGCTTCCCCCCTGAGGGGGGAAGCTTTGTCTTATCCCAGCTCCTTCAGGCAGGCAAGCACCAGCCGGGAGAACTTGTCCTTGCAGGCCTCGGCGGCGTCCAGCACCTCCTGCTCGGACAGGGGTTGATTGAGGATGCCGGCGGCCATATTGGACAGGAGGGTGAAGCCCAGCACCCGCATGCCGCAGTGGCCGGCCACGATGACCTCCGGGGCGGTGGACATGCCCACCGCGTCGGCTCCGGCGATGCGGGCGAAGCGCACCTCGGCGGGGGTCTCGTACTGGGGGCCGGGGAAGTACATATACACACCCTCCTTCAGGGGGATGCGCAGCTCCTTGGCGGTCTTGCGGGCCACCTCCTGGAGAGCGGGGGTGTACAGGTGGGAGGCGTCGGGGAACCGGACGCCGAACTCAGGCAGGTTCTCGCCCCGCAGCGGGGACTCCATGAAGATCTTGATCTGGTCGGTGATGAGCATCAGGTCGCCCGCCTTCCAGTTCATGTTGACGCACCCGGCGGCATTGGTGACGATGAGGGTGTCGCAGCCCAGCAGCCGGAGCACCCGGACGGCATAGGCCACCTCCTCATAGGAGTAGCCCTCATAGTGGTGCATCCGGCCCTGCATGACGGCCACAGGCACCCCCTCCAGGGTGCCAAACACCAGCCGGCCCTTGTGGCCGGGGGCGGTGGAGGCCTTGAAGTGGGGAATTTCACCGTAGGGGACGGCAATGGCGTTTTCCACAATATCCCCCATATAGCCCAGGCCGGAACCCAGAATCATGGCCACCTTGGGGGTAAAGGAGCCGATCTTTTGGCGGATACAGTCCGCGCTCTGCTGATACTGTTCAAAGGTGTAGTGCATATGCGCCCCTCCTTGATCGTCATAAAAAAGCAATTTAAAGGTCAATTCAAACAATTATACACCCTGTAATCTGAAAAAGCAATGTGGATTCCTGCCGAGATGGGGCCTTGGCAGGGCTGGAAACTAGTTCCACTTGACTAGTACATCTGTTCGATGTACAATGGAACAAAGGGGGGGGAAACGCTATGGAGCTGCTGGACAAGCTGACCATTCTGGCCGACGCCGCCAAGTACGACGCCGCCTGCACCTCCAGCGGGGTGGACCGGGGCGGGGGCAAGGGCCTGGGGAGCACCATGGCTGCCGGGTGCTGCCACTCCTTCTCCGCCGACGGCCGGTGCATCTCTTTATTAAAGGTGCTGTATACCAACCGTTGTATCTACGACTGTGCCTACTGCGTCAACCGCCGGTCCAATGACCTGCCCCGGGCGGCATTTACCCCACGGGAGCTGGCGGAGCTCACCATCGGCTTTTACCGGCGCAACTATATCGAGGGGCTGTTTCTCTCCTCGGCGGTGTGGGTCAGCCCCGACCGCACCACCGAGGAGATGATATCCGCCCTCACCCTGCTGCGGGGGGAGTACGGCTTCCGGGGGTACATCCACGCCAAGGCCATCCCCGGGGCCGACCCCGCCCTGACGGAGCGGTTGGGGCTGCTGGCCGACCGGCTCAGCGTGAACATTGAGCTGCCCAGCCAGGCCAGTCTGGAAAAGCTGTGCCCGGAAAAGAAAAAGAAGGCCATTCTGGCCCCCATGGCCCAGATCCGGGACGGCATCGTCCACAGCAAGGGGGAGCTGGTGAAGTACCGCCACGCCCCCAAATTCGCCCCGGCGGGCCAATCCACCCAGATGATCATCGGGGCCACCCCCGAGAGCGACCGGCATATTCTGACCCTGACCCAGGGGTTATATGACAAGTACAAACTGAAACGGGTGTTTTTCTCCGCCTATATGCCGGTATCCAACAGCCCCCTCCTCCCTGCCCGGCGGGATTTCCGGCCTCCGCTGCTGCGGGAGCACCGGCTGTACCAGGCCGACTGGCTGCTGCGGTTCTACCGGTTCCGGGCGGAGGAGCTGCTGGATGAGGCACATCCCAATTTCGACACCCGGGTGGACCCCAAGTGCGCCTGGGCTCTGGGGCATATGGAGCAGTTTCCGGTGGAGGTGAACCGGGCGGACTACGAGACTCTGCTGCGGGTGCCCGGTATCGGGGTGGTGTCCGCCCGGCGGATCCTCACCGCCCGGCGGGTGGGGCCCCTCACCTTTTCGGGGCTGAAGACCCTGGGGGTGGTGCTGAAGCGGGCCCAGTATTTCATTACCTGTTCGGGAAAGATGCTGGAGGGCTTGCGGGTAAACCCCGACGGGGTGCTCCGCCACCTGGTGGCCCTGGAAAAGCCCGCCCTGGCCGGGGACCAGCCGGAGCAGCTGTCCCTGTTTTGAGACGGGGACCGTACCGGCGGGCGGGTCTGGGACTCGCCCCTACGGCAAACCAGGAAACCATTGCGTAGGGGCAACCTGTGGCCGCCCACCCCTGACCTTCCCCCCACAGGGGGGAAGGTGCCCCCGAAGGGGGCGGATGAGGGGAGCGGCGGGGGGATGATATCCGCCCCTACAGACAAAACCATAACCTCTGCCCTATCTCCACACGTTCACCCCCGCTCTGTCTGCCGGAAAAGGAGGCTTGTATGGACTGGCCCAAATTCACCTATCACTATGACGGCGGCTTTGCCGGCTTTCTCACCTGCGTCTTTACGGCCTACCACCAAAAGGAGGATCCAGTGTGCTTCCTTACACCGGAGGACGGCCGGCTGTCCCTGTGGCCGGAGCGGGAAGTAGACGCCGATAAGGACAAGGCCCGGCGGGTATACCGCTCCCTCCAGCCCAAACTGGGAGCGGAGGGCAAACGGCTGGTGGTGCAGGGCTTTCTCACCTGCCTGCCCGACCGGGAGGTCTGCCTGTGGCAGTTTCTCCGGCTGGGCTACGCCCGTGGTCCCGGGGTGACCCGGGACCTGACCCACCCCCAGGTGGCCGCCCTCACCCAGGCGGTGGGCCATCTCACACGGGAGGCTCATCAGTTCAAGGGCTTTGTCCGCTTTTCCGACCAGGGCGGAGTGCTGGCCGGGGAGATCGCCCCCAAAAACCGGGCGCTCCCCCTGCTGGGCCCTCACTTTGCCGCCCGCTATCCCGGGGAGAACCTGGTGCTCTACGACCAGACCCATCGGGAGGCCCTGTTTTGCCAGGGGGGCAAATGGGCCATCCTCCCCCTGGAGGACTTCTCCCTCTCCCCCGCCGCCGGGGCGGAGCTGGATTTCCGGGCCCTGTGGCGGCGGTTTTACCACACCATCTCCATTGAAGGCCGGTACAACCCCCGCTGCCGCATGACCCACATGCCCAAGCGGTACTGGAGGAATATGACGGAAATGCAGCAGGAGACCTCGACCGGCCTGAAAGGGGGTTAAACGTTGCAGACCCGTGGGTTTTGGCCGTTGCTTTTTTGGCACGGCCTTTTTATAATGGGGAAAAACCTGCGGTGGAGAGGAGGAAACGGCAGTGCGATGCCAGAAGCTGGACAGCGCCAGCGCCCCCCGCTGGGCCGCCTGCATCCCCCCGGAGCTCTTCTGCCAGGTGTTGGCGGGGAAGCTGCGGGCCCTGGGGGCCATTTTTCTGGGCAAACCCCAGGGGGCCCTGGTGTGGGAGCCCGGCCAGCCGGAGGGGACGGTCCACAGCATTTATGTCCGCCCCGCCGCCCGGCGGCTGGGGCTGGCTACCGCCCTGGTGGCCGAGCTGGGAGAGGAGATGGCCCGGGCGGGCTGTAACCGGGTGTGGCTCACCTATGCCCGCCAGGGGGAGCGGACCCTGCTGGACCCCTTCCTGCTCCAGGCGGGCTTTTCCCTGGCCGCTGAGACCTTCCCCTTGGGCACGGCCACCTTGGAAGAAACCGCCGATGCCCTGGCCCGCCAGCGCATCACCCCCCGGCCGGGAGGCTGCGCAACCCTGGAGGAGCTGACCCGGGGGGAGCGGTTCCGTTTTTCCGGCTGGCTGCGGGAGCAGACCGGCCTGTCCCTGTACCACTATGTAGAGCAGGGCCCGGCCAGCTATGTACTGATGGACCGGGAGACCCCCCAGGGGGCCCTGTTGTTTCGCGGCGGCCCGGAGGGGCTGAGTCTGGACTACTGCTGGGTGGCCTCCGGCCGACCCTCCGCTCTGGCTAAACTGCTGGCCCGGGCCATCGGGGACCTGTGCCGGGACTATCCCCCGGAGACCCCTCTGGACATGATCCTGTCCACCCCTCAGGGAGAGGGACTGTATACCCACCTGCTGGGCCAGCCCACCCACACCATCACCCTGTGCCGGGGGGGCTACGCCCCCCTGCCCCGGTGGATGCTGGGGGGCTGGGCCAGAGAAAGGAGCCATCTCAATGGATGAATTGACTCAACAGCGGCAGCGCCAGACCCAGCAGCTCCGCCAGCAGGAGGAGCGCCAGCAGCAGCGGCAGGAGCTGCTGGAGGCCATGGAGCTGGATCTGGACCAGGTGCAGGTGGACCCCATGGAGGTCTACCGGGCCAAGACCGCCAATTTGCAGGACACCGCCCAGCTGGGCAAGACCAGCTTCAAGTTTTATTCCCAAACGCACCGCACCCGCAACGCCATGATCAAGGCCTCCAGGGCCCTGACCCCCGACGCCACGGCCCTTACCCTGCAGCTCCACCAGAGCCTGAACCGGCAGGACCCGGCCCCGCCCGCCCAGGATGGGGATGTCCTGGCCCATCTGGAGCAGTATCCCTTTACCCCCAGCATGTATTTTACCGACATGGTGCGGGAGCATTTTATGGAGTACGTCACCCTGGTGCGGGACTATGACCGGCTGCGGCAGCTGGAGGACCCGGCCATGGCCCCCCGGCTGGAGCGGCTGGCCCCGGTACTCAATGGCCTACGCACCCGGCTGGCCGCCTTCTGCGAGCAGAACCGGGTGACCCTGGCGGGCCAGGTGCTGGCCCAGGGGACCCGGGCCGCCCAGCTCACCCGGGAGGATATCGAGGGGTGGTACCACACCGTCACCGCCTGGCAGCAGGCCAATGCCGCCGCTGGCCAGCTGGAGGAACCCCCCATGGCCCCGGAACAGCGGCAGGAGCGCATCCGGCAGCTGGAGGAGCTGCGGCAGGACGAGGACCTGGAGCCGGTGGAGGAGGTGCAGCTCCAGCAGGAGCAGGAGCGCCAGGAGGCTCTGGCCCAGGTGGAGCAGCTGCGCCAGCAGCAGCAGGACGGGGAGCTGGACGACGAGATCGAGCGGGAGATCCAGGAGATGGAGCAGGACCTGGCGGCGCTGGACAGGCGGCAGGTCCGGGAGGAAGTGGGCCGGCCCAACGTCCAGCCCGACGCCCCCCTGGACCTGGCGGAGAGCCGCCGCACCCGGCAGGAGGCCATCAACACCCCCTCCGACCAGCTGAGCAACGCCTCCCGGGAGGAGCTGCGGCAGCTCAACGGGGCCCTGGCACACGCCGGGCTGGAGCGGGTGGCCCAGGCGGTGAACCGCTACCTGGAGGGCACCCGGTACACCGTGGGCTACACCGAGGAGCGGGAGCGGCTGAAGGCCGCCATCCAGGCGGTGGACAAGGCGGCCAAGGGGGCGGAGGGCCCCGCCGCCCAGGCCCTGGCCCAGGTCCAGGCTTATTTTGACCGGATGACCAACGGCACCCTGGTGGTGCCCGAGGGGGCGGAGGTGCTGGACTTCTCCCACCAGACCAGGCCCCAGGAGACCGGCACGCCCCATTACGGCGGCGTCAAGCGGACCTGGGTCATTGAGAGGGCGGCCTACTGGAGCGACCAGAAGGACACCCCCCTCTTCTCCCACGAGCCCACCGTCAACGACCTGAAGCAGCGCACCGTGTCCAACTGTTACATGGTGGCCTCCACCGCCGGGCTGGTGAACCTGGACCCGGCCCTGCTGAAGGACTGCCTGAAGGACAACGGGGACGGCACCGTCACCGTCCGCCTCTACCGGCCGGTCACCATCCGGGAGGCCAGGCCCCGGCAGGAGGAGACCGAGGAGGCCCTGGGGGATCTGGACGAGGACTTTGAGGTCATCGGCCAGGAGGAGATCACCCGCACTGAGTGGCAGCCGGTGTACGTCCGGGTCACCAAGGAGGTGCCCCGCATCGCCGGGGCGGACGCCCTGTCCGCCGGGGCCCTGTGGATGCAGATGATCGAAAAGGCCTGCGCCTTCCTGGGCCGGGACCAGGCCAAGGGGTACCAGTCCCTGTGGTACGGCGAGGGGGGCGGGTTCCTCCAGCGGCTGCTGGGGGTGGCGCCCGAGACCATCTACGACCGGGATGACCAGCTGTTTGAGGATATCTGCAACTGCCGGGAGCAGGGTTTTGTGTACAATGCCGGCACCCACAACAACGAGAACGCCGGCGAAGGGGTGAACTGGGGCCACGCCTACACCATTATGGGGGGCAAACGGGTGGGCAACCAGCGGTATGTGCTGCTGCGCAACCCCTACAGCACCTATTCCCTCCAGTACCAGGAGGACGGGAAGAAGAAAAAGACGGGCACCGTGGGTACCCCCTCCTCCGACGAGACCTACGGCCAGTTTTACATGAAGTACGAGGACTTCTGCCGCCAGTTTTCCACCGTCACCCGCACCGACCTGAACCGGGTCCGCCAGCCCCAGGGGCAGGCGTAAGGCGGGGAGCCAGCCTTCCCCTGGGGGAAGGTGGCATTTGCGAAGCAAATGACGGATGAGGGGAACGGCGGGACGTTGCAAACCAGACCTTCTCTGTCATTCTGAGCCCCGGCGGGGTGAAGAATCTTTCTGTGGCGGACAAACCGGCAGCCAAGATCCTTCGCTGACGCTCAGGATGACAAAAATCGGACCTGTTGCGCTATTTCGCAACAGGTCCTTTTCCCTGCCCCGGGAAAACCGTTCGCAATCGAATTTTCTTGACAGATAGGGCTTGCCGCTTTAAAATAGAAACGGTGCATATTTTGAAGGGCAAGGGGTACGCTCTTCAATTTTTGTGCGGGTCGGACAAAGGAGACCCGCCTGCCCATAGGTTGATTTGAACAAAAACAATGAATCCAAAAAAATCCAAGATAATGGAGGTGTAAACCTGGCTCATGTTGCCTGTCATATTAGCAGCCGTGATCGCCTTCGTGGTGGCGGCTGTGGTGTTTTTCGCCCTTGGCATCCAGTACCGGAAAAAGGTGGCGGAGAAGGAGATCTCCAGCGCCGAGGAGGAGGCCAAGCGCATCATCAACGAGTCCATCAAGAGCGCCGAGAGCAAGAAGCGTGAGGCGCTGGTGGAGGCCAAGGAGGAGATCCTTCAGGCCCGCAACGAGTATGAGCGGGAGGTGAAGGAGCGCCGGGCCGACCTGCAGAAGCAGGAGCGGCGGCTCCAGCAGAAGGAAGAGAACCTGGACCGCAAGACCGAGAACATTGAGAAGAAGGAGGACACCCTGCAGCGCAAGCTGACCGAGCTGGAGACGGCCCGGGAAGAGGTGGCCACCGTGAAAAAGACCCAGATGGAGGTGCTGGAGCGGATCTCCGGCTTTACCGCCGAGGAGGCCAAGGAGTACCTCATCAACCAGCTGGCCGACGAGGTGACCCACGAGTCGGCCATGAAGGTGCGGGAGATCGAGGCCCAGTTCAAGGAGGAGGCCGACCAGCGGGCCAAGGAGATCCTGTCCCTGGCCATCCAGCGCTGTGCCGCCGACCATGTGGCGGAAGCCACCGTCTCTGTGGTACCCCTGCCCAACGACGAGATGAAGGGCCGCATCATCGGCCGGGAAGGCCGCAACATCCGCACTTTGGAGACCCTCACCGGGGTGGACCTGAACATCGACGACACCCCCGAGGTCATTACCGTGTCCTGCTTTGACCCCGTCCGCCGGGAAATCGCCCGGCTGGCTCTGGAGAAGCTGATCCAGGACGGCCGCATCCACCCCACCCGCATCGAGGAGATGGTGGAGAAGGCCAAGCGGGAGGTGGACGCCACCATCAAGGCCGAGGGCGAGCGGGCCGTGTTTGAGACCAACGTCCACGGCCTCCACCCCGAGCTCATCAAGCTGCTGGGCCGGATGCGCTACCGCACCAGCTACGGCCAGAACGTGCTCAACCACTCCATCGAGGTGGCCCATCTGGCGGGGCTGCTGGCCGCCGAGATCGGCGCCGACATCACCGAGGCCAAGCGGGCCGGCCTGCTCCACGACCTGGGCAAGGCCATTGACCATGAGGTGGAGGGCTCCCACGTCCAGATCGGCGTGGAGCTGGCCCGGAAGTACCGGGAGAGCGAGAACGTGATCCACGCCATCCACGCCCACCACAACGATGTGGAGCCCCAGACGGTAGTGGCCTGCCTGGTGCAGGCGGCCGACGCCGTCTCCGCCGCCCGGCCCGGCGCCCGGCGGGAGAACCTGGAGAACTACATCAAGCGCCTGGAAAAGCTGGAGGAGGTCACCTCCTCCTTCCCCGGGGTGGAAAAATCCTACGCCATCCAGGCGGGCCGGGAGGTCCGCATCATGGTGGCCCCCGACAAGGTCAGCGAGGACCAGATGGTGCTGCTGGCACGGGAGATTGCCAAGAAGATCGAGGAAGAGCTGGAATACCCCGGCCAGATCAAGGTGAACATGATTCGGGAAACCAAGGTCGTCGATTACGCAAAGTAATTTAAAAAGCTGATATTACAAAAACGGACCTGCCCTGTGTGGCAGGTCCGTTTTTGCTTGGGGCAGGCTTTGTTGACTGAGGTTTGGGTAGCCCGTCACACGCCTTTATACTTCCGCCGGGTGGCAATGCCCCCCCGGATATGGCGCTCGGCCTTGTTTTCCGCCAGTACGTCCCTCACCTGGAGATACAGCGGCCGGTTGAAGGCGGGCAGACGTTCGATCAGGTCCTTGTGTTTCGTCGTGACGAATTAGAACGGTTTCGTCCAAGCCCAAATCACCGAACAGGCGTAGATAGATATCCACATTCCCGTCCTTGTCCACCTCGATCTTCTGGATGATCCGCTTCAGCTGGGCATTTGTCATCTGCCGTACATCGGCGATGTCTTCGATCTGCCGGAAGGTGTCCTGAAGAATGGCTTCCAGCTGATCGCCTTTGGTGAGGTGATAGGATACCATTTTCAGCTCATTTTCCAGCCGATCCATCTCTTTCCGCATCCCGCCGATCTTGTCGTTGAGTTCCTCTCGGCTGATGAGGTCATCGGCGTACATATCCATATATTTCTGCCGGGTCTTTTGCAGCTTGGCAAGCTGGGTGGTCAGTTCCTTTTCGTAGTTCAGGTTTTCATCCTTTGCCTTATAGACTCGTTGGAACTCATGGGTGACATAGCGGATGACATTTTTCTTTGCTTTCAGCACCCCTGCGAAGTATTCCTGCAAAACCTCAATCAGTTCATCTTCGTCCACCGTCACTGCATTAGGGCAGTTGTCGGCACCACGGCCATTGTGACCGGAGCAGACCCAGCGCACATAAGTGTTCTTATAGGTGCGGACGGTGCGCCGGAAGGACCAGCCGCACTCCTTGCACTTGATGAGGGTGGAAAACAGATATTTGTTGCTTTGCCGTTCCTTGTCCACCTTGAAAGCCTGTCCACGAGACTGCATGATCTGTTGGGCCTGTTCAAAGGTTTCCGGGGCGATGATCCTCAGGTCTGGCCGCTCCACTACCATCCAGTCTGTTTCATCCTTGTCGGCCCGCTGACCGGTGAGGAAATCGGTGACTTCTTGTTTGCCGTTGATGATTTTCCCGGTATAGAGTTCGTTGGTGAGGATGCGACAGACACCGTTCTGGCTCCATCGGCAGTTCCGTTTGGTTTTAAGGCCACGCTCGTTGAGGAAATTGGAGATTTTTGCTGCGCCGTAACCGTCCTTAATATACCACTCATAAATCTGGCGGATAACGGCGGCTTCTTCCTCGTTGATGGTCAGGTTGAAGTAGTCGCCAATCGTCTTGTCATACCCATAGACGATGTTGGGAACACGGCCCTTTTCTGCGTTCATCTTCTTGCCGAACTTCACTCGCTTGGAGGTGTTGGCGCTTTCTTCCTGCGCCAGCGCACCGAAGATAGTCAGGACAAACTCACTGTTGCCCATGCTGGTCATGTTGGCCGTCAGGAACTGCGTTTCGATTCCCAACGCCTTGAGTTTGCGGACATTCTGCAACAGATCAACGGTGTTCCGGGCAAAACGGGAAATGTCCTTGACTACCACCATATCAAACAGGCCGTGCTCTGCATCTGCCATCATCCGCAGAAATTCCTTGCGGTTTTTGATTTTGGTACCGGAGATGCCCTCGTCGGCATACAGGCGCACAAGGTTATCTCCGGTACGTTGCGTATATTCCGCAAAAAAGGCTTTCTGTGCCTCCAGACTATTAAGCTGATCTTCCTTGTCGGTGGACACCCGG
This sequence comes from Pseudoflavonifractor phocaeensis, assembly GCF_016901955.1. Lineage (GTDB taxonomy): Bacteria > Bacillota > Clostridia > Oscillospirales > Oscillospiraceae > Flavonifractor > Flavonifractor phocaeensis_A. The sequence goes on along the minus strand of NZ_JACJLC010000035.1, from coordinate 18,993 downwards.
CAGTAAGCGGCGATGTTCATGGCAGACCTCCCGGTTATATCTGTATCGTTCTGTTACATCTTTATTATATCACAGAAAGTGTAAATGTAAACAGGGAAAAGCACCCTGTGTGCTTCACACAAGGTGCTCTCGCTGTTCTTCCTCAATCTGTCTATCGGCGCTTTGCTGGATGGCCTGTTCCACTTTTGATGTGTTAGCTTCGATCAATACCTTCAGCAGGTAATTGGCGGCTGTTTCTGCTGTGTTTGGGTCATGAAACCGATAATTCAGTTTTCGCTTTTTCATGGTGAAACGCCGCCTCCTCTCTGCCTGTTTTCTTTTCCATCTCTATGAGAAGTTCTGCCAAAATATCCCTGCTAAATATTCAGTACCTCCGCAAATCAGAAAGGCCAGACAAAGGGCATCGGCAACAAAGTCCGGCAACGGACTCCGAAAAACCTGCAACCTATTGTCTGGCCATCGTTTCTTACTTTTCAAATTTTCTTGTGAAATCTCGTTGCTTTCGTTGTCATAAAACAGATACCCACCAAAAAGTCTCGTTTAATGGGCATTTATCGTGTCCATACCCCCGTTCTTACAGCAACAAAGTCAGCAACCAGCCGACAACCAACCGGGCAACAAGCTCTGTAAATCAGGCAATCCACTCCTTTGGCAGCTCCAGCTGACGGACTTCTTCCTCGCTCAGTTCTACAAATCCATCTTCGTTGTCGGGCAGTTCATTGCCGGAAATCTCCCGTTCCCAGCCACGCTGCCGCCCATATCCAGCAAACATCCGGGGGTTAGAGAATGGCTTCCAGCCCGTCACCACCGTGTTCATAATCTCGTTGATGTTGTGCAGCTGCCAACGCTTCGGCTCCTCAAAAGCGTGTCCCAACGCTTCCTTGAATAGCTGCTTGGAGCAGACCACATTGCCGGTATAGTGTTCCAGAAACCCCTGAATCTGCCCAGCCTCAGTGTCCTCCGGCATGAAGTCCTTCTGAACCTCCACCAGCTGCTTCTGAATCTCCGTTGAAAACTTCATGGAATACTCTCCGCTGCGGTAAATGGTCATAGCCTCCGCCCATACCTGCAACAGATATTCCCTGGAAGCGGCTTCATCCTCCAGAATGTGAACCTCCGCTTTCTCCGGGTAAATCATCACCGGCAGGAACCGGCGATTTCCGGCCCGGTCAAGGGGGAGGAAGTCCAGCGTGTTGGAGGAACCACCGAACACACACTGCCGCAGACGGTCTTTGGGCTGGGTCTCATAGGGGGTACGGTAGGTTTCCTTTTGTCGGCTGATAAAGGAACGGATCTCCTCGATACTCTTGGCGTTGCTGGTGGCTAGCATCTCCGACATCTCGATGATCCAGTGGCCTTGCAGCTTGGCAAACACCTTGTCATCATCCAGCTTTTTCAGGTCATCGGAGAACCACTCATCTTGTATAGCCAGGAATCGAAAGAAGGTGGACTTTCCGGCTCCCTGGCCGCCCACCAGACAAAGCAGCTCCTCATATTTGGAACCTGGATGGAACACCCGGCGGATGGCTCCCAGCAAGAAGTGTTTCAGCATTTCTTCCACATAGTCGCTCTCATCTGCCCCCAGAAAGTGATGCAGGCAGGAGCGCATCCGAGGTATGCCGTCCCACACCAGACCATTCAGCACATCCTGGATAGGGTGATAGCAGTTTTCGTTTGCTACGATGGAGAGCGCCGCCATCAACTTCTTTTCACTGGTCAAACCGTAGTTCTGCTCAAAGTAAAGGAGCAGATATTTGACATCGGTATCGGTCAAGGCGCTGGTGCTTCTGCGCCAACCCAGATCCCGCACAATGTCTATACGGTCGGTAAGCAGATTCAGCCGGATTGCTCCCCGCAAAAGCGGATCTTGGCAAAACACCGTGCGACAATTCCCAATGGTGTTGGCCGGTTGTCCTTTTTCTGTCGTGGAAAGGCTTTCCCGCACTTTATCAACGGTCAATTCCTCACTTTTGGCCTGCTGGGTTGCAGGCACTAAACTCTGAGTTTCGCTGTCCAATGTTTCTCACCTCCTCAAAGGAAAAGCATCTGATTTGTTCGCAAAATCAGATGCCTTAAAGCTCCATATGCTGTTTTTCCTGCTGCTTTTTCCGGTTAGATTCTCTCTGTGCGCTATCCTGCTTGGCTTTTTTCAGGAAAGCAAGAATGGATTCCTTGGCCTTTTCCTGAATCTGCTGTTTGCCAGCCTGCTTGACTTCCGGCTGCATCAGCTTCTTCTGGATTTTTGTCAGCGCAGACTGCATGGCATTTTTGATTTTGGAGATCACTCCATCCAACCGGGCGGCGGCATACTCACGCTCTTTTTGCGGCGCTTTCCGTTCCGGCGAGAGAACCCAGTTTTTCGTTTCTTCCACCAACAGGAGATCCTCCTTGTGGGTCTCCTGCCGAACGGTGTCAGTCACAACCTCCACCGCCTTGTCGTAGGCAATATCCGAAACTTCCTCCACCAGTGTTTCCACATCCTCAATTTTCAGGGTCAGCTCCGCCAGCTGCTGTTCCTGAGCCGCCAGCTGCTCCTTTTGCTTCATCAGAATGTAGTCCTGCTTCTCCAGATACGCCCGCCCGCCATAGGACGGCTCCTGCTCCAGATGCACCCCATGCTTGCGGCTGATGTCAAAGAGCATCGTCCGACAAACTGCATCAAAGGTCTGTTTTCGGTTGTTGTGTTTGCCCTTGGGCTTACTCGGATCAGGCAACTCAAAGCCCAGTTCCTCCAGCGCCTTTTCCTGTTGGGGGCACAGCTCTCCATACCGGTTTTTGCAGTCAAATACATGACGCTCATGGATGTGGGGCGTACCCTCATCCAGATGCAGCGCCCAGTCCAGAATGTGGATATGGGAACCAAAGCGCCGTTCAAACTCCTCGTAAAATTCGCTGACAATGAGCGCCAGCGTACCCGGTGGAACGGATTCTTCCATGGTGCCAATCTGGTAGATACTTTCCTCCGGACAGGTCTTGTTGTTTTTCAAAAGGTCTTCCACCGTGCGGTTGCGCTCGGTGTGCCGGGTTTTCTCGTTCCGGGCGTTCTGGGCATCCACATGGTCGGAATAATGCTCGTAGTAATACATCCGCTCAATTCCTTCAAAGCTGAAATCCGGCTGTTCCGGGTTTTCCCGAAGTTCCGGGGTAGTGAAGCCACGGTAGCAGTCCCAGTACACATTTTTCTTGGCTCGCTGGGCATCAATGTGTTCGCTATTTTCCATATCAAACCGGCGGTCATTATGCCGGGGATTATAGGTGCCATGCTTGCCGGAGCGTCCGTTATGCCGTGTCAGTTTCAATTTTCATCCCTCCATTCTCCGTTGATTTTTCCCGAAGGGGAGCTGCGGCGAAGCCGCCAAACCTGCGGATTTCTGCGTCAGGTAATACCCAGTACGAATTGACGCAAGGCATCAACTCTCCCTGGGCAAGGCGTTTCACCCTTGACCCGATGGGGCTGGCTGCCCTCAACCCGCCAATGGGACTTGGTCTCCGCTCCGCGTCGGTCGGTGCTTTTGCGGCTTTGCCGCAAAGGTCGCCACCGGCGACCCGCACCCCTTGACCCCAACAGGGCGCTGCACCCCTGTACCCAGCACAAAGGGCTTGCCGCCCTCTGTACTCCTGCCCGGAGAAGCTGACTTCCAACACTTGTGCGGTTTCTGTCAGCTCCTCCGGCTCTGAATGCTCCTTTTGTCGCATTTCCCAGCAGGGGGATGCAGGGGTATCCCGTTACCAATTCACCGCAAAATACCGGGTGCAGACCCGCCATTTTCCTGCGAATTGACCCGGTTTCAGGCGCTCTTCTTGTCCGTCCGCAAGACCTGAAATCCGTGCTGTTTGGCGTACTCTCTGGCAGCAGCCAGCCGCTCCTCACTGTACGGCGGCACCAGACGGATGGACAGGCGGGACTTGTCCATCACATAGGTCACGCTGCCCTCAGTGGTGCTGCGCTCCAACCGGCACAGCTGGGGATACTTGCGGCTAAACTCGGCCAGTCTGCGCTTTAGATCGGCGTCGAAGGTGTAGATACTGGCGGTGTTCTCCGCCTCGTTCCAGTTGATAATGGTTTCTTTCTCATACTTAGACAGCTTCGTCATACAGATCCTCCTCATAGTCGGTGTTTTTCTTTACCAAACGCAGGCGGTGCTTGGCACTGTAATACTCGTCCATCTCCGCACGGAGCTGGTGATAAAAGCCGGTGTACCAGCGTTCTTCCATCTCCGTTTCCATCTTCCGGGCCAGCTCCAGCATCCGGTGTTTGGCCTGTGGGTCAACGGTCAGGGCGGTCAGCCATTTCAGCCGTGTCACCGTGTTGTGGTGATTGGGACAGGCAAAGGCATACAGCACTTTCTTTTCCCGGATACTCAATTTCATAAAATCAACCTCCAAAAGTTTATTTTCATGTGTCAGTTGCCGGTTTGCCTGCAATCGCTCCTGCCCGGATTTTCCCCGGCGTATTGTCCTCCTTGGTGCGCTCCTGTCATGGCGTCACTTCCCCAGAGGTCATACCCCTTGCAGCCGGTCATTCAATTTTCAAGGTTCTGTGTCTCCTGACAAAACTCATTTTACCGAAAAAACAGGCCCCCTCCCGTATGTCCAAAACGATGGAAAACGGCTTAAAATCAGCATATTTCCACGCTTATGGAATCATGGTATAATGGTTGAAAACGGCAGGATTTTCCTGACGAGAGGGGGATTGTAGATGCACACAAAGCTGTCTATCCCGGAACGATTAAAGGATTTGCGGGTGGTGGATAAGCACCTGACCCTGGAGCAGCTGGCCGAGCAGACAGGGCTTTCCAAATCTGCTCTCAGCAAATATGAGAGCGATGACTATAAGGACATCAGTCCCTTTGCTATCGCTACGCTGGCGGAATTTTATGGGGTGTCCACCGATTACCTGATGGGTCTATCGGAAAATAAAAATCACCCAAACACAGAGCTTCAGGCCCTGCATTTGAGTGATGATATGGTTACATTATTGAGCAGCGGAAAAATCAACAACCGGCTGCTGTGTGAGATTGCCACACATGAGAACTTCCAGCGGCTGATGACGGATATTGAGATTTTCGTTGACCGAATCGCCGATATGCGAATTGCCCAGATGAATCTGGTGCTGGAGGCCACCCGGCAAGAAGTGATCCGCAGCCATGCGCCGGGAGAGAATGACCTTTATGTCCGCACGCTGGAGCTGGGACAGGTGCAGGAGAGCGACTTTTTCAGCCACACGATTCATGATGATCTGGACAGCATTGTCCAGGATATTCGTCAGGCTCATGTCACCGACCGCACCACCGCCGATCCGCAGCCGACTTTTACAGAGGTCAAGGAAAAGTTTGACCGTGCCATGCAGTTGGGCAGTAATGAGGAACGGGTAATCCACGAGTTTTGCGACCAGATGCAGATTCCCTTTGACAAGATTGCGTCCGAGGATTTCTCGGCGTTTATGCGGATACTGAGCCTGTCCAAGCTGCTGAAAAATCCCAACAACATGAGGGGAAAGGCTCGGCCGCAAGTCTATCACAGTGCTAAGAAAAGAAAGAAGAGATAAGACTAAATGAAGTGATACCGACTTGAGCATTTGACTTGCTATGTTTTAGAAAACATCGTAAGTCAAATATGGCAGAAAATGTGTAGCCAAAACATATCTGTTTGGGAAGGTAATCAGATTAATCGTCTCCTTTACAGCTCTATAGCTACTCCCTAAAGGCCCGGATTCTACTTGTGATGTAAAATCCAGGTTTTTTGATTTTCAAAGTAATCAAACTGAGGCTTTAAATAATAATGTGATTGGACCGCCTTGAAAAGCATATAATTTTGTGATTCGGCTTGTGTTTTTTGCTGTTTTTGTATATAATAAAAATGTGATTAAAAACACTGAATCTATCATAAAAGCGTGATGAGGTGTATATATGGAACGATTGATTTTAAAAAAGCTGCTGAACTGGAAAAATTCTCCGTATCGTAAGCCTCTCATTTTGAAAGGCGTACGCCAAGTAGGTAAGACCTGGATTCTGAAAGAATTTGGCAAACGCTACTACGAAAACACTGCTTATTTTAACTTTGATGAAAACGAAGAATACAAGCAATTCTTTGAAACCACAAAAGATGTAGACCGGATTTTGCAGAATCTGATGCTGGCAAGTGGCTACAAGATTCTTCCAGAAAAGACCCTCATTATTTTTGACGAGGTACAGGACTGCCCCAAGGTCATTAACTCTATGAAGTATTTCTGTGAGAATGCGCCGCAGTATCACATTGCATGCGCCGGTTCTCTCCTTGGTATTGCCTTAGCAAAGCCATCTTCTTTCCCTGTTGGTAAAGTCAACTTTATGCAGATTGATCCCATGACCTTTACCGAATTTCTATTGGCCAACGGGGATGAGAACTTGGCAAACTATCTGGAGACAGTAGACACCATTGATCCGATCCCTGACGCCTTCTTTAATCCTTTATATGAAAAGCTGAAGATGTACTATGTGACCGGAGGTATGCCGGAATCCGTTAAGATGTGGACGGAGGCAAGGGATGTGGATGCCATGCAGGAAGCCCTGTCCGGAATTATTAGTGCTTATGAGCGTGACTTTGCCAAGCATCCCAATATCAGCGAGTTCCCCAAGATTTCAATGATCTGGAAGTCCATACCGTCCCAGTTGGCGAGGGAAAACAAAAAATTTATCTACAAGGTAGTCAAAGAAGGAGCACGGGCCCGTGAATACGAGGATGCCTTACAGTGGCTGGTGGATGCTCGACTGGTGCATAAGATCTACCGCAGTACTGCTCCTGGTCTGCCTGTGGCTGCTTATGATGACCTCTCTGCCTTTAAGATTTATCTGGTAGATGTGGGACTACTCCGCCGACTGGCGCAACTCGCACCGACTGCCTTTGGCGAGGGTAATCGGTTATTTACCGAATTCAAGGGTGCATTAACCGAAAATTTTGTGCTTCAGACTTTGATTACACAGTTTGAAGTGACTCCTCGGTACTGGACACAGACAAATCCTCCTTATGAGGTGGATTTCCTGATTCAGCGTGAAAATGATATTTTCCCTGTGGAGGTCAAGTCCGAAGCCAACACCACCAGCAGGAGCCTTAAGAAATTCAAAGAACTGTTTCCAGATCAGGTCAAGCTCCGTGTCCGGTTCTCACTGGATAATTTGAAGTTGGATGATGATGTGCTGAACATCCCGCTGTTTATGGCAGATCAGACAGATCGGTTGATTGGATTGGCACTGGAACAAAAACATGCAATAACTAATGCTTTTTAATTGCATTAATATTTAGTAAAATGCTACATGAAATGTAGGAGCGAGAACAATATGAATATTTTTACAGATGAAATTCTTGAACATAACATCCATAAATGGAGTGGAACCATGAATAATAAAACATGGACACTTTTTTGTGGTGATGCAGTGGATTCATTGCGTAATATTCCTGATGAAAGTGTTCATTGCATTGTGACATCTCCACCATACTACAGTCTGCGTGATTATGGTGTCGATGGTCAGATTGGACTTGAAGATACCGTAAATGAGTATGTACAGTCTTTGTGTAGAGTAATGGATCAATTGTATCGAGTATTGCGGAAGGATGGAGTGCTCTTCCTAAACTTGGGTGACACATATTATTCTGGGAAAGGAGCCTCACACGGTAAAGATTCAAAAAGCAACAAAAGACGATTTGGATTGCGTCCAGTAGATAAGAGTGGTGGCCTTGGTGAAAATCTTGAGAGAAAATCGATTATTGGTATACCGTGGAGAGTTGCTATTGAAATGACCTCCAGACGATGGGTTCTGAGATCTCCTATTATCTGGCATCGAGAAAAGGCACTTCCTGAAGCAGTTCGTGATCGTCCACGTCGAAGTTATGAGTATATTTTTATGTTTGCCAAAGACAGAAAGTATTATTTTAACAGACAACCCCTTATCGACAAACAAATCGATGAGGATGTTTGGACTATTACTCCCCGACCGTCAGGAACCGAATTGCAAACTGCCCCGTATCCTGATGAATTAGTGTCTCGCTGTTTAGACATTGGCTGCCCGGAAAATGGGGTTGTACTTGACCCATTTTCCGGAAGTGGCACAACAATGCAGGTTGCTCTGAAAACTGGAAGGTCTGCAATCGGAATTGATATAAGCGAAACATTCTGTAGGTATATTTTGGAGCATTTGGAGGGATAAAAATGATATATCTTTCTGCTGAATATATTTTGAGCGCCATAAAACAATTGGCTTCAACACACGCTTTTATAGGTATTACATTTTTGACCTGCAAAAAGAATAATCTCCCAGTTGGCAGCCCCATAGAATTTATGATGGATAGGCAAACTAAGTTATTTATGACGAATGTTCATAAAATCTGCCCTGCCTCAGATTTCTATTTTCAGCCCTATCAGACGATCAAAGGAAAACAATGGCTCGCAAGTAAATATCCATCATCAGGATTGCAAGCAATCAATACACAAACGTTCGGAACGGCTTTCATCCATGACCGAAACAGCAAACTGTGGGCGTGGTCTGAGGATTATGTATCACAAATCAAGAAAATTGCTATTACAAAGGAAGAGAAAAGAGCACCTCTTTCTGCTATGGCTGTGTGGGTATTGAAGGACCGAAAATGGAAAGACACTGCGACTCTTGAGGATGTCATAAGTAAATTTATTGCTGAATATCACCTTACGCAAGATGAATGCAAAGAATTGTTTTCAAACGAGCAAACCTTTCCAAATGTTGCCGCCTTTCAACCGGAGCCTGTTTCCTGGAACCAGTTATCCAACAGCCTTTCTGCCCCTCCTGATGCAGCGCCAGAGCAGGAGGGAACCCTTTCAAAAATTGAGTTAACAAATGTAGGACCTTGTGATCATATTGAAATGGTTCTTTCACCGAGGTTAAACATTATCACTGGTGATAATGGCTTGGGAAAGACTTTTCTGATGGATTGCGCTTGGTGGGCGTTGACAAACACTTGGACTGGAAATGAGGCTCGCCCCAAATACGCTGAAGGAAGTAAGCGTGCCTCCATTAGCTATGTGATTGCAGGAAAATCAAAGCTTTCAAAAGAAACCAAGGTGTTGTATGATAACAAAAATCTAACTTGGAAGCGAACTTCTGATACAGCAACAATCCCTGGCTTAATTATCTACGCATTAGTTGATGGTTCATATGCAGTATGGGACCCTTCTAAAAACCTGTCTAAAAATAATGGAACAAAGGTGTTTACCAGAAAACAAGTATGGAATGGTTATGAGAGTAGCATTGAAGGATTGATTCGAGACTGGGTAAGATGGCAGAACACCCCAGATAAATATCCTTTCGATATTTTCAAACAGGTACTGGCTGAAATGTCCCCTCCTGATATGGGCATACTCATCCCTGGTGAACCCGTTAGAATTCCAAATGACAGTAGAGAAATTCCTACTATCCAATATCCATATGGTACTGTGCCTGTTACGAACTCTTCTGCTGGCGTAGGGAGAATCATAACTCTCGCTTATCTTATTGTTTGGGCATGGAATGAGCACAAAGAAAACTGTAAACTGAGAGGAATTAAACCAGACTCTCGCATTGTTGTTATGGTCGATGAATTGGAGGCACACTTACACCCGAAGTGGCAGAGGACAATTCTGCCTGCCTTAGTTGAAGTGCAGAAACATTTGGCATCTGAACTTGAAGTGCAGTTCATTGTGGCTACGCACTCACCTTTGATTATGGCTTCGTCTGAACCTATTTTTGATATCAATATAGATAAGCTGTTCCAAATAAAGCTGTCTACGGAAACAGCTGATGCCGTATTGTGCGAAGAAGATTATATAAAATACGGCCCGGTTAACACTTGGCTCACATCCCCAATTTTTAATCTTAGCCAAGCACGAGCCACCGGAGCAGAGGAAGCAATTAACGCAGCGAAAAACTTACAATTAGAGGATGAGCCTTCTGATGCAGATGTACAAGCTGTGCACCAACAACTTGTACAGTGCTTAGCCCAAAATGATCCCTTCTGGCCTCGCTGGATTTATTTTGCAGAACAGCACGGGGTGATATTATGATTCATATTGACTTGAGACCTGAGCCCTTAGATTTTGATGTAAGAGTAAGGCAACCTGGAAATGCATTTTTAAGTGCAAATCCTACTCCTAATAGTAAGCAGTGGAGCAAAAACAATTTTTGGTCCCGATGTAGCTTGCAACTATATCAAGCCTACGGAGGGGTTTGTGCGTATTGCGGTGAATGGTTTTCCAGGACAACAGCACAAGTTTCCGTTGATCATTTTTATCCCAAAAGTTCACATCAAGAAAAAGCTTATGAATGGGATAATTACCGTTTAACAACTCAGGTAATGAATGGATATAAAGGTGATAAAATTGTTTTAGATCCCTTTGAAATTAAAAATGGTGATTTGGTTCTTGATTTTCCTTCGTGCCTTGTCAAACCTCGTCGGGATATGACGCCAGCTGAAAAAAGCAAAGCAAAATCCACCATTCAAATTCTTCACCTTAATGATGAAGATCAAGCCAACCGTAGGCTCGAGATTGTCATGGAGTACATATGTGGCAATATAAGTCGAGCTTTTTTAGAATCAAAATATCCCTTCATTGCAGAAGAACTGGATAGGCAAAATCTATATGATCGCATACGAGAAATTATTAAAATTCCCGCATCTATATAAAAACTCATATAACAAACAGCTTCCTCAAAAAGTTCCCACCGATCAGCGATGATCGGTGGGAACTTTCACTTATATTCGATTATCTGTCGTCCATGATCTCAATCATCATCTTGGCTCCTAACTTAAAGCTGCCCTGAAACAGCAAGCACTCGGCCATGGTTTGATGTTCACGGACAGCATCCGTGTACCGGGAAAAGAGTTCTTTCTGCTCATCCGTCATGGTAGCCAGAAGTCTTTCTTCATTCCTGGTAATCAAACGGAGAACTTCATTGTATTCTCTACAGGCTGTTGTATCGTATTCTGCCGGTTCAATATTCCCGTACCAGAATTCTTCTAAAATCCTCATACAGCATCCTCCTCGTAGATCAGTTCCTGGAGGATGATTTCCTCTGCGCGGCTGTGGATACTATTCATGGCTCTGATCCATGCCATCTGATCCTGGGATTTCAATTCCTCTGTGATTTCTTCAGCTTCTTTCATCTGGGCAATGATGCAATCAAGCCGGGTTTGTGCCTGCCAGTTCAGATCAGCCAGATATGTCCAGAGCTTGCCGGTCAAAATCAGGTCATTATACAGAGCTGGATGATGCTGCTCCAAATAGTCTTTGTGCATCCGTCCCCAAATTCCGATGGGGCGTCTTTCCTCCGGTAGCTGCAAATCGGGAATGTAGTAGTCACCGACCAGGACATACTCCATGCCATTTGCTGTTGTTCGCTCTTTCAAGTCCTTCATGGTTCGTTCCTCCTTGGTTTTCTTAATCTATTACCCAAACGAACCGTTCTATTTTATCATATCTGTATGTACGGTAGATTTGCTGATGCCGAACTGGCGGGCGGCGGCGCGCACCGTGGTCCTGTTTTCTATGATGTAGAGCGCCAGATTGCAGGCCCGCTCCTCGATGTTCCCTTTCAAACAGCAACACTCCCCGCAATGATCTACGGGGCATGTATATGCGCCCCCGTGGGGGAATATGTGGCTGGGCAGTCCCATAAACAGGCGGCCTTTGATGAGCTGGCCGTGTATTGCGCGGTTGGATTTGCCTTCCCGGTTTGGTTTAAAATGCCCCAACGTCCGCCAGTTTGTGGGAGGGTATGGCCGGCAGGTATGAGGTGGCAGCCCCCGTGGGTCAGGATCACGGGATGGGCTGTTTGAAATAGTGCGCTCCAAAGCCATAGGGCGGGGGGCGTTCCGGCAGTATGTGTCCTTTTCCGAGGATAGGGTCTACCCCCCTATTCCTCCACCCATCCCGGCCATCCCAGGGGCTGCCCCTGCGTTTTAAAGAAGGTGATGGAATGCCTTTTGCAGGTATTTCGGCACAGGGAACACTTTATTGACATAAAGTGTTCCCTGTGCTATATTTGTAAAGAAAGGGGGTGGGCCCGTTGAAGCAAAATCCTGCCCGGGGAAAGGGCGCGGGAAAACCCCGGCAGAATCCGGCTGTGTGGTTGATCCCGGCGGCGGTCTTGGCGGTGACCCTGGTCTTGGTATTCCTGCGGCCCTGGGAGCGGCGGGTGGCCCTGCCGGACAGCCTTACCGCCAACAGCGTGGTCATTCTGGACGACAAGGGAAACACCCTGGCGGAGTTGGACAGCGACACCCCTCGCTCTCCCTCCAGCCTCACCAAGCTGCTCACCCTCTATCTGATTTTTGACGACATAGACAGCGGCAAGCTCTCCCTCACCGACACTGCCGAAGTGACGGTGGCCGAGGCCACCACCCTGGGCTCCAGGTACGGCCTGACCCCCGGCCAGGAGGTGACGGTGGAGCAGCTGCTGGCGGGGACCATCCTGAACAGCGGCTGCGACTGCGTTCAGGTGCTGGTGCGCCTGTCCGCCGGCGGCGAGGCAGCCTTTGTGGAACGGATGAATGAGGCGGCGGCGGAGCTGGGACTGAAGGGCTCCCATTTTGTAAACGCCACCGGCCTGGACGCCTCCGGACACTATATGACCGCCCGGGACCTGGCTACTTTGTCCTGGAAGCTGGTGGAGAACCATCCGGAGTATCTGGACTACTCCTCTCAGGCCACTCTGACCATCGACGGGCTGACCTTTACCAACCTGAACAAGCTGGTGGGGGCCGACCCCCGGGTGCTGGGTCTAAAGACCGGGACTACCGCCATTGGGGGCAATAACCTGGTGACCTACGCCAAACAGGGGGAAAAGGCCTGCCTCATCGTGCTGTTGGACAGCGCCACCGTCACCAAGCGGTTTGCCGAGACCCAGCAACTGCTGGATCTGGTGCTGGGGGAGGTGGCCTGATGGCGGCGGGAGGCAAGAAAAAGCGGGAACCCGCCCGCTCTGCCGGACCCAAGCCCCGGCAAAACACTCCCCTGTTCTTTTTGCTGGCCGCCCTGCTCCTTCTCTTTGGAGGCTACTACGATTGGACCGCTCTGCTGGCCGGGGCGGTGCTGGCGCTGCTGCTGGCGGCCGCCACCTGGCGGGCGGGAGGGCTGGTCCTCCCCAAGGGGCCGGAGGTTTGGCTGTTGGGGGGCGTGGCCCTCTGCTCTCTGGTCACTGTTCCCTTCGCCCTCAGCCCCGGTATGGCCCTCATCGGAGCCCTGCGGTGGGTAGCCGCCCTGCTGCTCCTCCTTTATACCGCCACCTTTACCGGGGCGGAGCGGGCCATCATTCTGGACAGTGTGGCCCGGCTGGGGGCGGTCATGGCCGCCATTTCCATCGTGAGTTTTTGTTACACCCTTCTCTCCGGCGGAGAGGACGCCAACGGCCGCATCGACGGCTTTTTTGAATACGCCAATACCTACGCCCTGTTCCTGCTGGTCTGCCTGGTGCTGCTGCTGTTGAAGGAAAACCGCCACTGGTCGGACTGGCCCGCCATGGGAGTGCTGCTGGTGGGGGTATTCCTCAGCGGCTCCCGGGGCGTGTGGCTGCTGCTGGCGGGGGTGGGGGTGTTCCTGGCCCTGCGGCAGCTGACTGTTAAGGGGAAGCCCATGCCGGTGCTGCTGGGAGTGGGTGCGGTGGTCCTGCTGGGGGGCCTGGCCGTTGTCCTCAGCGGCGGGCTGGTGCTGGACCGGCTGGCCGCCATGACTCTGGAGTCCTCCAGCCTCAACGGCCGGCTGCTCTACTACCTGGACGGGCTGACCATCCTCATTGACCACCCACTGGGGGTGGGGGCGGGGGGCTATCTGTACGTCCAGCCCCTGGTGCAGACCGGGCCCTATATCCTGAAATCCATCCACAATGAATACCTACAGGCCGCCCTGGACGGCAGCGTCCTGGCGGGGGCGCTGCTGCTGGCCCTGGCGGCGGTGCTGATCTTCCGCAGGGGGACTCCCCTGCGGCAGCGGCTGGCGGTGATCCTGCTGGCCGCCCACGCCTGTATCGACTTTGACTTCCGGTTTTTCGGGGTGCTGGCCCTGCTGCTGGTGTGCGGCTGCCCCCGGGAGAGCCGGACCATCCCCCTCCCCCGCCGGGCTTTGGCGGCGGCGGGAGGCGTGCTGGCGGCGGTGCTGGGGTTTTTCACCGTTCCCTACACCCTGTCCTTCCTGGGCAATGCCGGGGGAGCCTACGCCCTGTGGCCCTGGGACCTGTCCCTGGCAGAGGAGCGGCTGCAAAGCTGCGCCGACCTGGAGGAGGCGGGAGAGATCGCCGACCGCATCCTGGAGATCACCGATACCTCCATGCTGGCCTGGGACTGCAAATTCGCCCAGGCGGCGGCGGAGACCGACTATGAAACCATGGCGGAGTGCCGGTACCGGTATTTACGCCTAAATCCCTACCGGCCGGAGGTCTATGAGGAGATGACCGCCCTGCTGGAAAACGCCTGCCGGGAGGACCCGGCAGGGCTGGAGATCTATCAGATGCTGGCGGAAAAGACCGGGGCGCTGCTGGAGGAGGTGTATGAGCGGACCAGCCCCCTGGCCTACCGGATCGTGGACAAGCCCGATTTCTCCTTCCGACCGGCGCTGCTGGAACGACTACAACGGATAGAAACGAGGGAATAACATGAAATGTAATCGCAGACTGTTGTCCGCCTTGCTGACCGTGCTGCTGCTGCTCACCGCCCTGCTGCCTGGCGCGGCGGCGGCGGAGCTGTCCGCCAGCTATCAGAAGGCCAGCTACTACGACATCGCCACCACCGCCTACTCCCGGATGCTGATGTTCCAGGACGGGGTAGTGGCCGCCGCCGACCAGACCGGCAAATACGGCCTCATCGACGTCACCGGCGCGGTAAAGGTGGCCTATCAGTACGATGAGCTCTTTGCCACCGGCACCGGCTACTACATTGCCCGGAAAGGGGAGCAGATGGGCATTATCGACACCGCCGGTCAGGCGGTGTACCCTCTGGCCGACCGGACGATCCGCATGGAGGGCCAGAACATCTCCATTATGGACGCAAACTATAATTACACCTATCTCAACAACCAGCTCCAGCCCATCACCCAGGACCAGTTCTACGGCCACACCGGCAGCAGCTCCCCCTACTACTGGATCAACTGGGTGGACGACAGCTACGGCATCGCCTACGGGGATGACGGCAGCGTGCTGGTGGACGCCAATGAGAAGGTGATCTACACCGGCGGCGGGTATGACAGCATGGACTTCCGGGGCGCGTACAACGGCACCGCCTATCTGCGGGTGTACAGCGGCCAGCAGAGCGCCCTGGTGGACCAGACCGGCAAGGTGATCATCCCCATGGGCAGCTACAGCTACATCGGCGGCGTCAATGCCAGCGGCTATGTGTCGGTGAGCACCTGGACCCTGGACGCCAGCTACCAGCCCGTGAGCTGCGTGTCCGAGCTGTACAGCGTGGCCAGCGGCCAGAAGGTCCAGAGCTGGACCGACCGGGAGGTCACCACCGAGACCTACTTCCGGGATCTGGTGTTCTCCCTGGACAAGGAAAAGTTCGGCACTATGGACGCCGCGGGCAAGGTACTCATCCCCAACCAGTTTGACATCATGATGTCCGCCGGGGACCCCGCCCGGGCCATTGTGGGCAACGACAAGGGGGACGGCTGGTCCTACTACTACGGCCTCTACTCCGCCGACGGCCAGCAGCTCCTGGCCCCCAAATACAGTGAGCTGGAATACCTGGGCCAGGGCTACTACCGGGCCTATGACGATACCCACTACGGCATCGCCGACAGCAGCGGTACCTTTACCGTGCCACTGGCCTACAAGGAGCTGCGGGTGTATACCCTGGACTTCATCGAGGCGGTGAGCGACAGCGGCGGGTCCAAGGCCCTGAATGCCAAAAACCAGGAGATCATCCCCCAGTCCCTGGAGCAGCTGTTCGTCTACAATGATTTGAATACCTATAGTTATAATGAGTGGTATTATCATAGCTTGACAGTGTCCTATGACAATTACGAGGGGGATGTGCTCCCCTTCCGGGTCAAGACCGCCGCCGGGTACTCCACCTACTATGTGGATCAGGTCACCGGTGAATGTCTGGGCTCCCTGCCGGTGCTGGCCTCCAACATCACCGCCGACGGCCGGTTCGTGTACCGGGACAACGCCACCGGGCTCTACGGCTTCGGCCTGCTGACGGCGGGCAGCTTTGCCAACCCGGCGGCCCCCACCAGCGGCATCCAGACGGCCTACGCCACCAGCTACTCCATCCTGGTGGACGGAAAGCCGGTGCAGTTTGACGCCTACGCCCTGAAGGACGCCAACGGCAACGACACCAACTATCTGAAGCTGCGGGACGTGGCCTACATCCTCAACGGCACCCAGGCCCAGTTCAACGTGGACTGGAACGCCGCCGCCGGGGCCATCGCCGTCACCACCAAGACCCCCTACACCACCGTCAACGGCTCGGAGATGTCCACCCCCTTCTCGGGGAACCAGAGCTACCAGCCCAACAAAGCCGCCGTGCTGGTGAACGGCCAGGCCGCCGACCTGGAGGCCATCACCCTCACCGACGCCTACGGCAACGGGTACACCTACTTCAAGGTGCGGGACCTGGGCCAGGCCCTGGGCTTTGACGTGACCTGGGACAGCGCCCAGGGGGCCATTCTCATCGACACCACCAAGCCCTATTCCGGCTGATACAAATCCCAAAAGAGCCTGCCACCCGGCAGGCTCTTTTTGCGCCCGATTTTGCCGCACCCGGTCCATTGTACTTTTCCCACCCTTGTGCTAGACTAAAATGTAACAGCAAGAGCCCCGGAAGGAGAAAAAGCGTATGCGTATTTTGGTGGTGGAGGACGAGCGGGACATGAACCAGCTCATCCAGAAGGTGTTGAAGAAATCGGGCTACAGTGTGGACGGCTGCTATGACGGCGGGGAGGCCCTGGATTATCTGGAGGGGGCGGAGTACGACGTGATGCTGCTGGACGTGATGCTCCCCGGCAAAGACGGCTACCAGGTGGTGGAGGAGATGCGCCGCCGGGGGATGGACACGCCGGTGCTCTTCCTCACCGCAAGGGACAGCATTGCCGACCGGGTGAAGGGCCTGGACCTGGGGGCGGACGACTACCTGGTGAAGCCCTTCGACTTTGCCGAGCTGCTGGCCCGGATCCGGGTGCTCTCCCGGAAGCGGGTGGGCCACAGGAGCAACCGGTTTACCCTGGCAGACCTGACCCTGGACGCGGACAAGCGGCAGGTGTTCCGGGGCGACCGGGAGATCGTGCTGCTGCCCAAGGAGTTCGCCCTGCTGGAATACCTGCTGCGCCACAAGGAGACGGTGCTCTCCCGGCGGCAGATCGAGGACAGCATCTGGAGCTTTGAGGACAGTCCCAGCTCCAACAATGTGGACGTATACATCAGCAAGCTGCGGAAAAAGATCGATGGAGACAACCCGGTGAAGCTGCTCCACACCATCCGTGGGGTGGGCTGGATGCTGCGGGAGCCCCCGGCGGGAGAGGAGGTGTAGGGCCATTTCCATCAAAATCAAAATTACCATCTGGTATGTGCTGCTTATGGCGGGCATGGCGGCGGTGACCCTGGCCCTGCTGCTGCTCACCTCCACCACGGTGGTGCGCAACACCGCCATGGAGCAGCTGGACCAGGTGCTCCGGAACAACCTGGCGGAGGTGGATCTGATCAACGGGTCCTTTCAGGCTGGAGAAAACTTCCACTACTATCAGAACGGGGTGTATACCCTTATTTATAATAAGGACCAGGCCCTGCTGGCCGGCCAGCTGCCGGTGGGCTTCACCGCCGCCGAGCCCTTTGAGAACGGGGTGACCCGGGTGGTGGACTGCGGCGGCAGCGACTATATCGTGCTGGACCTGTGGTTTGCCAAAGGCTGGGAGGACGGCCTGTGGGTCCGGGGACTGATGGAGGCCCCCCAGTCCGGCCAGACCCTCCACAGCACCCTCACCCTGGCGGCGGTGATCCTGCCCTGCTTTATTCTGCTGTCCGGCCTGGGGGGCTTTCTCATTGCCAAGCGGGCCTTCCGGCCCCTGGAGCGCATCACCGCCACCGCCCAGGCCATCAGCGAGGGGGCAGACCTGTCCGCCCGGGTGGAGACGCCCAGGGGGAGCAACGAGTTTACCCGGCTCACCGCCGCCTTCAACCAGATGTTTGAGCGGCTGGAGCGGTCCTTTGAGAGCGAGAAGCAGTTTACCGCCGACGCCTCCCACGAGCTGCGCACGCCGGTGTCCATCATCAAGGGGGCCTGCGAGTACGCCAAAAGCTTTGAGGAGACCCCGGAGGAGCGGGCGGAGACCCTGGAGATGATCTACCGACAGACTCTGCGGATGAGCGCCCTCATCACCCAGCTGCTCAGCATCACCCGGCTGGACCAGGGCACTGAGCTGACTGCCATGGAGGAGGTGGACCTGTCCGCTCTGGTGAAAAACGTGGCCCGGGACTACCCGCCGGACCGGCTGAGCCTGGAGCTGGAGGAGGGGCTCACCCTCCGGGCCAGCGCCCCCCTGCTTACCCGGCTGGTACAGAACCTGGTGGACAACGGCTTCAAGTACGGCAAGGAGAATGGCCACGTGTGGGTGGAAACCCGCCGGACGGCGGAGGAGACCACCCTGTCCGTTCGGGACGATGGGGTAGGCATTCCCGCCGACCAGCAGGACAAGATCTGGCAGCGGTTTTACCAGGTGGACCCCTCCCGCTCCCATGACCGGGGGGCGGGGCTGGGTCTGTCCATGGTGTGGAAGATCGCCCAGGCCCACGGGGGCCATATGACGGTGGAAAGCGTCCCCGGCCTGGGCAGTCGGTTCACCCTCCATTTGCCCCAGTAAAAAAGTAGAATTTATTTCTGCCGTTTCATGTAGATTTCATAAAGGGCCGCTATACTGCATACGCCGCTCCAAAAGTGCAGCTTGACCGCAGATGATGGTGCATCACCACCGCTGGAATGGTGCACTGCTTCCGCGGAAATGGTGCATGGCGGCCGCGGGCGTGG
>NZ_JACJLC010000034.1 GCF_016901955.1 Pseudoflavonifractor phocaeensis | reverse complement strand
TTTGAACTTGAAACGGATGATATGGGCCATGAAATGACGCCAGTGGGCGTCTTTTTTCTTGTCAATTTTCCAATACAGATTTTTAAAGAGTACTTTGTCAACAGCTCCACTTTGTCCCGAGGTGGCCGCCGGAAAGGAGGCGGTATAACTGATTGATGAAGATGTTTCCCGGCGTACCATAGCAATTTCTGTCCGGGCCAGCAAGCTAACGGCGCGGGGCCTTGCCTATGTGCTGGGGGCTGTGGGCCGGAAGATCCGCAAGGCTTACCGGGAACACCAAACGCCCCACGGCAGGCAGAGCGTGAAAAAGCTCATGGGACACGGCGCGGCTACAAACAGCATTGAGCTTTCCGGGGACACGAAGGCTTTTGACCGGGTGGCCCGGAAGTGGAATGTAGACTATGCCTTTTATAAAACCGGGCCGGACAAATACCTGTTGTTTTTCAAGTCGGGGCAGGCGGATGCGATCACCGCCTGCTTTTCTGAATACTCGCGGAAGGTGCTGAATAAATCCAAATCCCGCCGCATCCCCATCCGGGAACAGCTTAAACAGGCGGCGGATCAGCTTGCGAAGGAAAAGCCCCGCAAGCGGGAACGGGTAAAGGAGGCGGTTCGTGAGGACAGATAACATCAAAAAATATGTACTCCCCAACATCCCCTATCTGTTTGTGCTGTGGGCCTGCTTAAAGCTGGGGACGGCTTACCGTCTGGCCGCTGGCGCGGATTTCGCCCATAAGCTCATGGGGCTGGGGCAGACTATCGGCCCGGCCTTTGCCGACTTTGCGCCGGGGCTCAATCCCTTTGACTGGCTCATCGGCATTGTGGGTGCGGCAGGCTTCCGCCTGCTGATCTACTTCAAAAGCAAGAACGCAAAGAAATTTAGACGGGATGAAGAATACGGATCGGCCCGCTGGAGTGCATAATTTTAAGTGTAAAGGAACTCTACATGGACGCACAGGAGGTTATGCACATGACTGATTATAGCAAAATCACAGCCCTTTACTCCCGCCTTTCCGTAGGCGACGAGGACAGGGACGGCGGCGAGAGCAACAGCATACAGAACCAGAAAATCTTTTTGGAGAACTACGCCAGAGGGCAGCACCTAACCAATATCCGGCACTACATCGACGATGACGAAAGCGGCAGATTTTTTGACCGTTCTGCCTACTCCCGCATGATGGACGATGTGGAAAACGGCAAAATCGGTGTCTGCATTATGAAAGATCTTACCCGCTGGGGGCGCGACTATCTCCAAGTCGGCAACGCTATGGAGATATTCAGACGGAACAACGTGCGCTTTATCGCGGTCAACAACGGCATTGACAGCGAGAAGCCCGACACATTGGAGTTTGCCCCCTTTATCAACATCATGTCGGAGTGGTACGCAAAGGACATCAGCAAGAAAGTGAAAACGGGCATTAAAACCAAAGGCATGAGCGGAAAGCCGATTGCCACCGAAGCCCCCTATACACATACCCCTAACAGTATGGAGGTGTAAGAATGAGACAATGCATGGACGCAGATAATTTGCACCGTCGTCTGAAGAAAATCATTGGTCAGGTTCAAGCCATTGATCGTATGGTGGATGAGGACGTGGCCTGTGAAGATATCCTATCCCAAATCAATGCGGCAAAATCCGCTCTGCACCGGGCGGGTCAGGTCGTTCTGGAAGGGCACATTAAGCACTGTGTCCGGAACGGAATCGAACATGGCGATGCCGATAAGACCATCGAGAGTTTTACAAAAGCCGTAGAACGCTTTGCGAATATGAAGTAAGGTCGACAAGTCAGCCTACTTCGGCTGCCTTGTCTTTTACCTTTGACACTCACGACTCCCCATAATAATGAAACAACATCATGTTTGGTTCGGTTTATTCGCGCAAAAACATTTTTCTTGACAAAGGAAGCTCTCTCTATTCAATCATAACGTATAGTTAGCGCCCGCTAATCCAGGCAGAATAGCAGACGTTTTCCATTTCGGTCTGTATTAGCGTTACTAACCTCATGCCTCAGGATAGGCTTACAATATAAGGAGGAAGCTTATGTCAGAGGATATGCTGATCCGCCATTGCTCTGCCACCCTTGCGGAGACCAAAACGGGAAGTCTCTTTTCCTATACCTGTCCAAGCCGCGAGGCTCTGACAAAGGCACTGGGACCGTCGGATGAAACCAGAGCGACAGCAACGGTCCGGTCTTGCATCCACAATTTTCCACGCGTCTGCATGGCGTTTTCCTGCTAAAGTGGAGAAAGCCGTCCTTAACAAGCTCAGTTTTCACGTTCCTTCCGGTTTACCCAACGGCATAGTCCCTAAAACAGCGGCGCCGCAGGCCTTTTGCCTGCGGCGCCGCTGCGAAAAAAGAGGAGATGAATGTATGCTAGTGGAAACACCGAACCAGGTTGTATACACTGATGCCGGTAATCACCAGTAGCAACCAGAAAAAGAGCCTGTCCACCGCCCTGTTGTCCATCCGGCGGCTGAAGCTGCGGCCTATGGTGCCGCCCAAAACGCCGCCTGCCACCATGGCGGCAAGCACGGTCCACTCAAACTGGGGCACCGTGTTGCGTACCACCGTGTTCAGGAAGCTGGCCCCCTGGGAAAAGAGGATGATATACAGTGAATTGAGGGCGGCGGTCTTGGAGTCCATGGAAAAGAAGTAGAAGAGCACCGCCAGGTTGATAGGCCCGCCACCGATGCCAAGGAAGGAGGACAACACCCCCAGCACCAGGCCGATGACCAAACAGGCCGCACCGTTTTTTACGTCCAGTGTGCGGATGCGGGTCCGGTTCAGGGTATAAGCCAGCACCCCCAGGGTGAGGGCGATCATCAGAACCTGCTGGGCTACTGATACCATGGCTCCACCGGCAGACCGCACCAGTTCAAAGAGCTCCTTGCCCACGATACCGCCCACCGCCCCGCCGATGGCCAGCAGGGTACCTCTCCGGGGCTCCACCTTAAGCTCTCCCCCGATGCTGCGCACCATGGAGGTAATGGTCATGGCCAGTACGGTGCAGCCGGAGAGGAAGCTGATGGTTGCCACCGGCAGGCCGGAAGTGGCATCCATCACCGGCTTGATGATGACGCCCCCTCCCACCCCGCTGATGCCGCCGATGGTAGTGGCGATGATACACACCAGGAAGTCAAACAGCGTCTGCATGGCAACTACCGCAGGGAGATGAACCGGCTGTCATAGGCCCCGATGAGGGGCTCGCAGTAGGCCTTGAAAGCGGGCCGGATGCTGGCCCCGTCGTCGCCGATCCACTCCAGGGGGAACTTTTTCTCGGCGTTGGCCACCTGCTCCAGGGGAATGAGGATGGTCTGGGAGGCATAGGGCTCCCGGGCGGTCTCAAAGCCCACCATGTAGCCGGTCTTGCCCGCCACAGCGGAGCGGACGGCGCAGGCGCCGGCCTCCTCGGCCTCCTTCTGGTCCACCTCGGACATAAGGGCCACGCTCACCCGGCCCAGCAGGCCGGGCTTCTCAGACCGGGACTTGAGGCCGGTCTCCCGCATGATCATGTCGCTGAGGGCCTGGGCGGCGCCGCCGGGTACCTTGTGGCCAAAGCCGTCCACCACGCCGGAGTCGGCTACGGGGGAGCCGTCGGCATAATGGATGCCCTCGGAGATCGTGACCAGAAGGCCGCGGCCTTTGGCCCACTTCTCCTTTACGGCAGCCAGGAACCGCTCCTTGTCGAAGGCCACCTCGGGCAGATATACCAGCTGCTCACAGGGCATCAGATCGGCATACAGGGCTGAGGCAGCGGTGATCCAACCGGCGTTGCGGCCCATCATTTCCATCACCACCACGTGGATGGGCAGCGCGGATACATCCTGGGCCAGCTCCAAGGCGGAGACGGCGGCGTACTTGGCGGCCGAGCCGAAGCCGGGACAGTGGTCGGTGACGTCCAGGTCGTTGTCGATGGTCTTGGGGATGCCGATGACCCGCAGCTCATAGCCGGTCTCCACCGACAGGTTGTAGATCTTGTTGCAGGTGTCCATGGAGTCGTTACCGCCGTTATAGAAGAAATAGCGGATGTTGAACTTCTTGAAGCACTCCAGCACGGCGGGATAGTCGGCGTCGGTGAGCTTGCGGCGGCAGGAGCCCAGGGCGGAGGCGGGGGTCTTGGCCAGCAGGGCCAGATCCTCGTCGGCAAACTTGCCCAGGTCGATCAAATCCCCGGCCAGGATGCCCTCGGCGCCAAAGCGGGCGCCATAGATGGTCTCGATCTCGCCGTGGAGCTTGGCCTCCCGGACAGCCCCCAGCAGGGAGCTGTTGATGACCGGGGTGGGGCCGCCGCCGTGGGCGATGAGCATATTTCCTTTCAGCATAACAGCGCCCTCCTTACACATTGCTCAGGTCGTCGTCCTTCATGCACAGATGGACGGCGCCCAGCTTGAAGGTCTGGGGCAGAGCCAGGATATTGGGGTTCTCCCCCACAAATTTCTTCTTGGCGTCCTCCAGAGCCTCCTCGAAGGTGGCCCTGGTCTTAAGGCCCATACCCCGGGCAATGCCGGGCTCCTGAGCGCCCACGATGTAGATGGCGGAGGTGTTCATCTCGGCGATGTGGCCGCAGCTCATCATGGAGAAGCCGTGGAAGGGGTGGAAGGCGTTGCAGAAGCGGTACTTGCGGATGTACTCCTGGTTGGTGGCAAAGTATTCGCCGTACCGGTCCATGTCGGGCAGAATGTTCATATAGTCGTGCTGGAACATCTCGTACAGCTCCCGCAGGTAGGGCCACCGTTCATCGTGGAAGTAACCGTTGCAGATGGAGGAGCAGATGATGACGCAGTTGTCCTTCATGACCCGCTTGTGGCGGATGACCTGGGCGGAAAGGGCCTGCATCATCTGGATGGGGTTTGTGCCCATGCCGTTGCCGTAATGGAAGGCCTGGGGCATACCGAACACCATCACGTCGTACTTCTTTTCGGCATAGGGCACGTAGGTGCGCTGGTTGGCCAGCTTCCAAGACTCGGGCTGCATCACCTTGGCGTAGCCGGAGTAGATGGCGATCTGCCGGGAGTAGGTGTCCAGGACCGCGTCGCAGCAGAAGAAGGGATGTCCCATCTTCTCCTCCATGTGCATGCCGATCTCGTCGAACTTGGTGCGCATGAGAGAGTGGCCGGACACAGGGGTGAAGTCGTCCCGGTGCATGACCTTGGGTACATGGTGGCTGGCGATGCTCCGCCAGTGGGTGATGCCGGTGGCGCAGTGCTTGTAGCCGCCGGAATAACCGCCGTAGGGATTTCCCTGGGTATGGCCGATGAGGATGGGCAGGTCGCAGTCAAAGACATACTTGTTCATCAGCACCGGGTCTCCCCGCTCGGTGGTACCCAGGTCCACCATGTGCTCGTAGTCCTCGGAGTCGTGGCTGGTGATCTGATTGGTCCAGTAGAACTCGCTGAACAGCTCCTCTCCCAGGATCTGCTTCATCTCGGATACGGTGGCCCGGGGGTGCAGGCCGTTGGAGAACATAAACAGGATGTCCTTCTTCTCCACACCGGCGGCGTACAGCTCGTCCAGGCAGGCCCGGATGGACACCTTCCGATGGGAGGTGGGCTGGCAGCCGCCCTTCACGATGTCAGGGATGACAAAGACCACCGTCTTGCCGGGACCGGCCAGCTCCTTCAGGGGCTTCATGCCCATGGGGTTGCGGATGGAGTCCAGGGTGGCCTTGTACAGGCTGTCCCAGTCCTGGGGCAGGCAGGGGGGATCGGGCACGGTGGTGCCGGGGATAAATACGTCGGTGTTGTCGGGCAGGTTGGCGCTCATCAGGCCCTGGCCATATTCAAAGTCAAGCTTCATGTATTGTCTCCTTACTTACCCAAATAGGTCTTGATGATCTCCAGGTATTCCTCCGGATAGAAGCCGATCTCCCCCTGGAACCGGGTCAGGGCAATGAGGCCGCCGTCGATCTCGTCGATAGAGGCCAGCATCTCGGCGTTGTCCACCTTCAGGCCGCCGCCGTACACCACGTCCAGGCCGCCGGTCTGCTCCTTGACGAACCTGGCGATCTTGGTGATGTACTCTTTGCCGGCGGGGGTCTTGCCGGGGCCGATGGACCAGATGGGCTCGTAGGCGATGACCACCTTGGAGGGATCCACCCCGTCCAGGCCGATCTTCAGCTGATCCCCCAGCACCTGCTGCCACTGCTCCTGCTCCTCGCTCTTCTCGCCGATGCAGTAGAGCACGGTCAGGCCCTGCTGAATGGCCAGGCGTATCTCCTGGTTGAGCAGCCGGTTGACGGCGGCGGTATCGGTGACGCCGGCCTCGGCCAGCACGCCCATCTTGTCGTTGCGCTCCTCGCAGTGGCCGATGATGGTGGAGGTACATCCCATGGCCCTGACAATGGAGGCGGGGCGGTTGGTGGTGAAGGCGCCGAAGTTGCCCCCCACCGCGGTGTTCATGCGGTAGACGCTCTGGGAGCCCACCTGCACCGGGCTGTGCTCACACCGGGCGGCCACGGCACCCAGGATGTGGGCCTCGGGGAAGTACTGGACAAACTCCGCCTCAGCGGGGTCGTACTTCTTCAATCCCTCCTGGGTGTGCTCCACGATATACTTGCCCCAGTCAGTCACCGGGGCGATGCGGTTGACCCCGCCGAACTCCACGGGTACGTCAAACCGCTTCAAATTCAGATAGAGATGCTTCATTCCCGCTACTCCTTACTTCTTGTAGAAGTCGATCATGTCCTCCAGGGACTTCTGCTGCACCAGAGGCGCCTTGCCGTAGGAGCCGAAGCCCACGATGAGGGAGCCCACGGCCTCCTTCACGCCTGCCTCCACCCGGCTCATCAGCAGGGCCACGTCGTCGTCAGGCAGGTTTCCGGTGAGGACGGTGTCCATGATGGGCGGGAAAAACACACGGGGATCGAAGGCGGACTTCTTCTCCTCCAGCAGGGCGTACACGCCGCCGATGGAGGGGCTGTTCTGGAGGGCAGGCTGCTGAGCAAAGAGCTCCTTCATGTTGCGGGTGACAGCCAGGCGGATGTCGGTGTCCACATTGATCTTGCGGATACCGCAGGGGATCGCCTCCATGAGCCGCTCCACCTGGATGCCATAGGCGTTCTGAATGTCGCCGCCCAGATCGTTGATCTCCTTGACGATGTACTGGGGCACAGTGGAGGAGCCGTGAGACACCAGAGCGCAGAAGATGCCCAGGCGGTTGATGCACTCCTTGATGGCGATGGGGATCTCCTTGCGGAGCTTGGCGTCCTTCCCCTTATTGGCGCCGTGCTGGGTGCCGTAGGAGATGGCCAGGGCGTCCACCTCGGTCTCCTGGATAAAACGCACCGCGTCCAGAGGGTTGGTGTAGGTGGAGGTAGCGGCAAACACATGATCCTCCTGGCCGCCCAGCACCCCCAGCTCGCCTTCTACCGACACACCACGGGCGTGGGCATACTTGACCACCTCACGGGTGAGCTCAATGTTCTGCTCCAGGGGAAGAGAGGATCCGTCGATCATGACCGAGGTATAGCCTCCCTCGATGGCGGCCACACAGGAGTCGAAGTTTTTTCCGTGGTCCAGGTGGAGCACCACGGGGATGGGAGAGTTTTCGCCGTACTTCTTCACGGCGGCGGCGATGTTGCGGGCCCCCTTCTTCTTGTCCTCCAGGGTGCCGTTGGCAAAGTCTACCCGGCCGCCCATGAAGGCGTTGGCCAGGTCGGCGCCCTGCAGGATGGCGGGGGAACGGAAGGTCTCGTGCATCTCAATGACGGCCTTGGCCTGGGCCACGGCGTTGACGTTGAACGCGCCCTGGGCATAGTTGTGCTGCTCAGCAGCTTCCATCAAAGGTCTCAGGGGTACCAGCGGCATAATAATTCCTCCTTACATCATTCGGCGTATACACAAACGCCGGCCACATAGGTTGCGGTTACATTCAATTTTCCGTCCAGGATCACCAGGTCGGCGTCCTTCCCCGGGGCGATGGAGCCCTTCCGGTGGTCCATGCCGATAAGGCGGGCGGGATTGCGGGTGAGCAGAGGAAGCACACGCTCCACCGGCTCGCCGGTAAACTGCACCAGGTTTTTCAGGGCCTGTCCGGTGGTCAGAGTGGAGCCGGCCCGGACGCCGTTGGACGCCAGCTTGGCGTCCCCGTCCTCCACCACTACGTCATTGACTCCCAGCTTATAGCGCCCGTCAGGCAAACCGGCGGCCTGGATGGAATCGGTCACCGCCACCACCCTGTCCCAACCCTTGCAGGCCAGAAGCATCCGGACAGAACCAGGATGGAGGTGGCGGCCGTCGCAGATGGCCTCGCACATCACCGGCCGCTCCAGCACTGCCCCCATAATGGCAGGCCGGTGCTGGTGGAACAGGCCCATGGCGTTAAAGGTGTGGGTGCAGGCGGCGGCCCCCGCGTCGATGGCGGCGCAGGCGGTTTCGTAGTCCGCCCCCGAGTGACCGATGGCAACGGTGATGTGACCGGCGATCTCCCCGATCATCTCCACCACCCCCTCCACCTCGGGGGACACGGTCATATAGCGCACCGCCCCGTCGGCGGCAGCCTGGTACTTGCGGAAGAGCTCCGCGCTCCCCTTTTGCAGCAGGTGCTCCGGCATGGCCCCTTTATATTCGGGAGCCAGGAAGGGACCCTCCAGATGGATGCCCATCAGCCGGGCCCCGGTAATGGGAGCATCCATGGCCTCTCTGGCCTGCCTGATACACCACAGGGTTTGCTCCGGCGTGTCGGTGAGGATGGAGCACAGCCAGCCGGTGGTGCCGTTTTTGGCAAAAAACCGGCCAATTTTGGCCAGATCCTCCGCGGTGGCGGCATTCACATCCACTCCGTCTCCCCCATGGGTGTGGAGATCCAGGAATCCGGGCACCAGCATCCGGCTCTTCAGATCCACCACCTCATCGGCTCTGGCCCCCGGACCGGGGAATCCCGCGATCCGTCCATCCTGAACCAGCAGGTCCAGCGGCTGGAACCGGTCTCCCACATAAACCAGGCCATTGGTAAACAGTGTTCTTTTCATATACCGCCTCAGAAGGGCTGGCCGGCGGCCAGGGCATTGGTGAAGATGATAGCGTCAGGGTGGTTTTGCAGCAGGCTGGCGGGGAAATGGGCGGTGACCTCACCGTAGGCAGCCTGCCGTACCACAGAACGGTGCCACTCCCGGAACACCCCCAGGCGCACCTTCCGGGCCCCCAGGATCTGCTTGATGCCGATGGTCACCGCCCGGCTGGGCATGGCGTCGATGGCGCCGCAGCGGTCGCCGATGGCGTTGGCGGTGCGGGTCTCCGGATTGAGGGACAGAGCCCGGGTGCCCTGGGCGGCAAACTGCTCCGCCGTCATGTCCTCTCTGGACTCGTTGAAGGCCAGGTGTCCGTTGATGCCGATGCCGCCGAAGGCGATATCCACGCCCCCCAGCTCCTCAATGAGCCGGTCCACCTTGCCCGGGTCGGCGGGGTCCGGGAAAATCCGCTGCTCCGGGGGCATCAGCAGCTCGGGATCCACCTGGGTGTACACGGTGCGCTCCATAAAGCCCCGGAAGGACAGGGGGCTGTCCTTGGAGATATAGGTGTCGTCGTCGTTGAGGTATTCGTCCATATTGATGAACCAGCAGTGTTTCAGGCTGATCCGATCCCGGTTCACCAGGCGGACGAATACGGGATACTGGCCCACCGGACCCACGGGGCAGATGAAGACGGTCTTCTCCCCCTTTTCGTTGTGGGCCTTGATGGTGTTGATCATCTCCATGGCGATCTCATAGAACACCTCGCCGGAGTCCCCCAGCTTGACCACGGGGATCTTGGCGTCCTTGCCCAGGTCCTGGGCGGAAATACGATAGTAATCCATGCGGATCTTCCTTTCTGATTGTGGGGTGGAATGGTCAGAACAGATGGGATACGTTCAGCTCCCGGATGGTATCCACGATCTCCTTGGTGCGGCTGCACCCGAACTTGCGCAGCAGACTTTTGATCTGGGTCTTGATGGTGACCACCTCTACACACCGCTGGGCGGCGATCTCCTTGATCTTCTTGTCCTCCAGCAGCAGCCGCACCAGGTCCCGCTCGGCTGCGGTAAGCTGAGAGACCGTGCTGATGAAAAAGAGCAGGGAACGCTCCGAGGTACGCAGGCGGGAGTATTCCTTCAGCAGCAGGTTCTGGATCTTCCCATCCAGCATAGCGCGGCCGGCGTAGGCGCCCCGGATGTGCTGAAGCAGCTCGTCATCCTCACAGCCCTTGACGATGTAGTCCACCGCCCCGGCTCCCATGGAGGTGAGGATCATGCTGTCGGTCTCGTGGGCCGTCAGAAAGAGGATCTTGGCGTCCGGCTTGTGCTCCAGGATACGCTCGGTGGCCCGGATGCCTGCGGTGGTGGTCTCCATTTCGATATCCATCAGGATCAGGTCAAACTCCACGGCGGCGGCCAGGGCCTCGATCTCCTTACCGCTGGCCGCGCTGCCCACCACGGTCATATCCTCCTGCTGACCCAGAACGTCGCACAGATCCTCCCGGATCAGGTCAAAATCCTCGGCAACTAATATGCGAATCATATCATCTTCCTCCCCGCTCCCCAGCGGACTGTACCATAGCGGGGCAGCAGGATATAGAAGGAGGCTCCTCCCTCGGGACGATTCTCCACCCGGAGAGAACCCAAGTGGCTGCGCACAATGGTACGGACATGGTACAGGCCCATGCCCCAGTTGAAATTTGCGTTTTTGCTGGAATAAAAGGGCTCAAAAATATGCTTGAACTCCTCCGGCCGGATGCCGGGTCCATGGTCCCGCACCTCCAGCACGGTATACAGCCGCTCCTGATGGCTTACCAGCTCCACTGGTCTGGCTTCCTCGTATCCGATGGTGGCTTCCCAGGCGTTTGTAAGCAGGTTGTACAGGGCCTCGCTGAGATAATTTTCGTCGGCCAGCACCTGCACCTCCCGGTCCAGCAGGATACGCACCCGGCCATCCGGATATTTTTTGTAGAAGCGGTCCAGGGTGATCTTCTCCAGGCGATCCAGTTTCACCGGTACCAAACGGACCGACTTGGCTTTGACTGTACGGTAGAGTTCCTCGGAGCGGCTGATGAGAAGCTCATTGTTATCGCACAGACTGCTGGAATAGGCGCGCACCTTTTCCAGATCAGGGACCTCCTGCTGCAGCTCGGCCCGGATGCGCTTGTAAAGAACCCGGTTGGCCAACAGCTGGTTTTTGATACTGTGGACGAAGACCGACGCCCCGGTACGGGCCACGTCAAACTTGCGCTCCAGCACCACCTCGTCCCGGTCGGAGGAAAAGCTGGTCTGGGTATACCGCAGGAGACTGCCCAGGCCCAGCACTCCACAGATCACGTTGATCGCCACCAGGAAGATATATCCCCCCAGATTCAGTGTGAACTGAAGATAGCCCACGCCCTTGATCCACACGTAATCATAGCTGTAGAATCGGTAAACCTGGCCGGGATCCTGGCCACAGTAAAGGATATACAACACCGCCAGAGCCATCAGGGAAACCAGGATAGGCAGAAAGCTCCGCCTGGAAAACCGCATGGTGGTGGAGCAGTACTCTACCACCAGCAGCACCGCCGCCAGCACCACATAAGCCAGCACCCACACGTAGGAGAACAGCACCAGGGCATCCTGCATGCCGGGCCACCTGTCAATCAGGGGCCGGTACAGGTCTGGATAATAGAGCACCAGCGACAGGGCTGGCAGTACTGCCGCCAGCCTGCGCAGCAGGGGAGCCTTCCGCAGCGCGGACAGCATGGAATACTGAAAGGCCAGCTCCACCAGGCACAGCGGGAAGAGATAGCGTCCCAGGGCCACCAGATAGCCCAGCTGTCCCAGGGTGATGAACCGGTACTGTACCCAGGTGCGGATAGCCCGGTTAAAGAAGAGAAAATTCATGACCTCCTGGGACAGTCCGCCCTTTTTGGCAATAAACATCATCAGGCCCACAAAGTAGACCGTCAGACTGAAGCACAATCCGGCCAGGATAAGAGACTCCCAGTTTTTCTTGACACAGAGCGCCAGAACTGATCCAATCAGCAGCCCAAACGACAATACCAGCAGCATGCGATCAACCTCCCGCATTCATCTGTATCAATTCTACATGCATCCCTCATTTCTTGCAAACCTTAACCGGACTGCCCGAAAAGGGCGGCGGCGGTGGGCCGCCGCCGCCCCTCACGGGGTAATATCAGTAGTTGCCGGCCTCTGTCATCAGGTCGAAGTCCACATAGTTCTCCACGGGGCACACGTCCTCCTCGGTAATGGTGCCGCCGTCCAGCAGGTTCTTCTGCTGCAGCTCGTAGTAGCCCTTCACCGTGCCGTCGGCTACGCCCTTTACCACTTCCTGGCCGGTGAGCCACTCGGCCACGCCGCGCTCATCGTAGAAAGCCTGGTAGTCCAGCTTGGCCTGCTCGGAGGACCACTGGGCGACCTCCTCAAAGTGACCGTCAGAGGCATAGTCCATGGCCTTGAACAGAGCCCGCACAAAACGGACAGCCACATCTCGGTTTGCCTCAAGGTACCCGGGGGTGGCGATCCAGCTGGCCAGGGACACGCTGGTATCGGCAAAGGTCATGTTGTCGGTGAGCTTGGTGGCCCCCTCCATGCCATCCAGGATGGTCAGGCTGTTGGGAGACCAGGTGGCGCAGGCGTCCACGCCATTGGACATCATGGCGGTCACCACGGAGGCGGCGTCCATGTCCATGGCGGTGATGTCATCCATGGTCATGTTGTGGGCGGCCAAAGAGTTGCGCAGGATATCCTCGCTGGAGGTGCCGGAGGAGTAGGCCACGGTCTTGCCCTTCAGATCCTCCACGGAGGTGATGCCCGGGCCGCCGATGAGGGCGTCGCCGTTGGAAATGTGGGACAGGGCAATGATGGTGGCGTTGCCCTTCACGCACAGCTTGTGGGCGCCCTGACCGATGTAACCAAAGTTCACGGAGCCATTCTCCATGGCGGCAATGATGGTGGGGCCGTCCTGGAACTCGGTGAGATTGACCTTCAGGCCCTCCTCCTCAAAGAAGCCCATCTTGACCGCGGTCATCATGCTCCACATGCCGCCGTAGTTGGGCATATAGCCGATGTTGATCTCAGTGGTCTCAACAGAGGGCGCGCCGGAGGCGCCGGTCTGGGTCTCGCTGCCGCCGGAAGGGGTGTTGGGCGTGGTGGTACCGCCCCCGCCGCAAGCGGCCAGGGCGCACAGCATGGCTGCGGCCAACAGCATGGCAAGAAACTTCTTCACATTCATTCCTCCTGTTTTCATGATTTGATCTGCCTCTTTTTATCTGCTTCAACAGCTTGCGCTGTGTCCACCGGATTACTTCCGGACCTCCAGATACTCCTGATACACCTGGCTCCAGATCTCGTTCTTCAGCTCCAGGAACCGGGGAGTCATCTTGGTCTCCTGGGTGCGGGGGTAAGGGATGTCGATATTGACGATAGACTTGATGCGGCCGGGACGCGCGGACATGATGATGACCTTCTGGGCCAGGATGATGGCCTCTTCCACATCGTGGGTAATGAAGAAGCAGGTCTTCCGGTCCTTTTCCCAGGTCTCCAGCAGCTCAGTCTGAAGCTGGGTACGGGTCTGGGCGTCCAGGGCGCCGAAGGGCTCGTCCATCAGCAGCACCTCCGGGTTGGCGGCGTAGGCCCGGGCAATGGCCACCCGCTGCTTCATGCCGCCGGACAGCTCCTTGGGATAGTGGTCGGCAAACTTGGTCAGATCCACCTTGGCCAGGTACTTCATGGCCTCGTCCTCTGCCTGCTTCCCCTTGATCCCCTTCATCTCCAGGGCGAACATGACGTTCTTCTTCACCGTGAGCCAGGGGAACAGGGCGTATTGCTGGAAGACCACACCCCGTTCGGTGCCGGTACCGGTGACCTTCTTGCCCTTGCAGTAGACGGCGCCGGAGGTGGCGTCATGGAGGCCGGCGATGATATTCAGCAGGGTCGACTTGCCGCAGCCGGAGGGGCCTACCACGCAGATGAACTCGTTCTCATAGATGTCCAGATTTACCCCATTGAGGGCAACCATTTCGCCTTTTCGGGTATTATATACCTTGCGGACGTTATCGATCTTGACGATCAGATCTCTCTCTTCTCCTGCCATCCCGTCAGCTTCCTTTCCATAAATTTAATGAGTTTCTCCAGGGTGATGCCGATGATACCGATGATGATGACGTAGGCCAGCATGGGGGCCGCGTCAAAGGTGTTGTTGAGGGAACGGATGCGCATACCCAGGCCGGCCACAGCGCCGGTGGACTCAGCGGCGATCAGGGTGGTCAGGGCCACGGAGGCGCCCAGCCGGACGGCGGTGAGGATGAAGGGCAGGGTGGCGGGGGTGATGACCCGGGTAAAGATATCCCGGTCAGTGGCGCCCAGCACCCGGGCGGCCTTGATCAGGGTCTCATCCACGTTGATGACGCCCTGATAAATGGTGACGCACATGATGAGGAAACAGGCAATGGTGATGACGATCACCTGGGGCAGCCGGCCCACGCCGGAGCACATGACGATCAGAGGGACATAGGCCAGAGGGGGGATGTTGCGGATGAACTGGATCCAGGGCTCAATGATGTTGCGCACCGGCACATACCAGGCCATCAGGATGGCCATGGGCAGGGCGATGACGAAGCCGATCACATAGCCCAGGGCTACCGAGATCAGGCTGCTGCTCAGATCCTCCCAGAAGGCGCCTCGCTCCACCATGGTCATCAGGCCCTGGATGGTCACGACTACGTTGGGAAAGGCACGGGAGGTGTTGGGAATGATGGACAGGATGTACCATACCAGCATTGCCGCCGCAAAGGAAATGAGCAGCCAGACCTTGGGTGGGATCCGACTGGCGAGGGATTGTTTTTTCTGTTCCATTCTCTTCGCTCCTTCTTCGCTTGATGGTCTGCGCTCCGGGCCGGGAAACGCCCTTCCCGACCAACTGATGAGTTAAGTATAAATGTTTTTGTCGAAATAAAAAGTATGAAGTTTTATCATCCCTGTTCCCTGTCCCGTCATGAAAACAAGACCCCACCTCATGGCTGCCCTCCACACAGAGCAATCTCGCATCTGCCTGGCTGATATTTGCCACTCCACTCTTGGCGCTGTGATACATTTTGATGCGGAGAATGCCGGGCCATTGACAGTGCCCCACATCAAACGGTATGATATTGACATAGGGCATGCGGCAGAACAAGTCCAGGCAGGAGAGGAGGGGCGCAGAATGATTTTTAAGAAAAAGCAGGAGAGGCAAGCCTATGATAAGAACATACAGAAGCCGATGATCCGCTCCAGCATCTGTACTGGGGAAAAGGTGGCGGGCTTCCAGGATATGCGCACCGGAAAATTTACCGAGATCATGCTCATCCGCACACCAGCGGATCTGGATGAATTCCGACGCCTCTATGGCATTGGTGAGCGGGAGATTTCCACCCAATACTAGGCCTGCGATAAGCAGGATCTATCCTCCTGTTGCGGGCAGGCCGGCGTTCAAGGTTTGTCTCCCGCTTTGTGTTCTCTAAAACTGCAAAATGGCGTATCCGCCTTTTATCGTCCAGTCTCTTCCTGTGTTTCTTGAATCTCGCGGCGCAGATAATCCAGCCGCCGGGCCGACGCCGCGCTTGATTTCCAGTATGCCAAGGCGCCGCTCCTTTCCGTGTCCGTCCTCCAGCAGAAGGTGTACTCAGCACTTGATCTCCCGGGGACAAAGCCGATGCCACGGAGGGCTGGAGCAGTACGCAGCCGCGCCGGATCAGCGCGTCGGACTGCCCAGCTTCAAACGCGCCGCAGCGGAAGCTACAAGGTCTGGGGGCGAGATCCGTCCAAAAGCCCTGTGCCGAATTAATGCCCAATCGCTCTGACAGACTCGGCTTTCGAATCTTTCAGATTTGTTCATTCTACATGAAACAGAAAATTCATATTGTACATTGATAGGCGTCTGGCTTACAATGGGTGTATACAATCATATAAGGAGGCATTGCAATGAACCCATTGGTCGCTTATTTTTCCGCCACCGGCACCACCGCCAAGGCGGCAAATGCCCTGGCAAAAGCCGTGGGAGGCGAGCTCTACGAGATCCGCCCCGCCGTTCCTTACACCAGCGCCGATCTCAACTGGATGGACAAGGGCTCCCGCTCCAGCGTGGAGATGCAAGACCCATCCTCCCGGCCCGCTCTGGCCGACGCCGACGCCCCGGTAGCCGGACACGACGTGATCTTCCTGGGCTTCCCCGTGTGGTGGTATGTGGCCCCCACCATCCTCAATACCTTCCTGGAGGCCTATGACTTCTCCGGTAAAACCATCGTCCTCTTCGCCACTTCCGGCGGCAGCGGCCTGGGCAAATCGGCGGCAGGCCTGCAGCCCAGCGCCCCCGGCGCAAAGATCCTGGACGGCCGGATGCTCAACGGCCAGGTCAGCGAGGGGGAATTGAAAGCCTGGGCCGGGGGACTGAAGCTGTAACGTGTTCCGCTACCTATTGAAGCAGCGGCATCGCTGCTTGTTTGATCATATTGGGGCTGCTGCGTTATTGTGCGGCAGCCCCTTCCCAATACAGTCCTATGATCCAAAGAGATCCAGCAGATAGCCGTACCCCTCGGCCTCCAGTTTGGCATAGGGGATAAAGCGCAGAGCGGCGCTGTTGATGCAGTAGCGTACACCGTTGGGAGACTCCGGGGCCCCGGCGAATACATGGCCCAGATGGGAATCCCCCGCCCGGCTGCGGACCTCAGTGCGGCGCGTCCCAAAGCTGACGTCCGGGCGTTCCACCACGGCGGCGGCTTCGATGGGCTTGGAAAAGGCAGGCCATCCGCAGCCGCTTTTCAATTTGTCTGTGGAGGAGAACAACGGCTCCCCGGTAACCACGTCCACATAGATGCCCTTCTCAAACTGATCCCAGAACGCATTGTCAAAGGGCCGCTCGGTCCCGCTCTCCTGGGTGACCCGGTACTGCTCCGCGGTCAGCTTGTCCCGGATGATCTCTGCCGCCGGCTTCTGATAGTCGCCGGGGTCGATGCGCAGCCCGGCAAAGAGCTCCATCTCTTCCCGGGGGATGTGGCAGTAGCCCCCGGGATTTTTGGCCAGATAGTCCTGGTGGTACTCCTCCGCCGGGTAGAAGTTCACCAGGGGTCCGATCTCCACGAAAAAGGCCTGGCTGCGTCCCCGCTCAATGGCCGCGATGCGCTCCACCGTCTCCTTCGCCCGGTCGTTGGTGTAATAAACGCCGGTCTGGTACTGACTTCCAATGTCATTGCCCTGACGGTTTTGTACCGTTGGGTCGATGACATAGAAATAGGCCAGCAGCAGGGCGTCTAGGCTGACCCGCTCCGGGTCGTACTCCACCCGCACCGTCTCCCGAAAGCCTGTCGTCCCGGTACACACCGTTTGATAGGCGGCGTCCTCCGGGCCGGTACCATTGGCATAGCCGCTCTGAGCGTCGAGCACACCGGGGATGGACTGCATCAGGGCCTCGATGCCCCAGAAGCAGCCTCCCGCCAGATAGATGACGTTTTCCGTCTTATCCAGATCCATCTCTGCTTTTTCTTCTCTCTCCCGCCCAACAAGGGGCGTGGAGCAGCCGCTCAGCAGCAGAGCCGCAACAAGCAAAACTGAGAACCGTTTCTTGCCCATGCTTGACAACCTCCTTGGAAAAAATACGCCGGACCCGGGAATCTCCGGATCCGGCGCGCGGCAAAAGTCTTGGCGTGTCTGTTTCTGGCGCGCCCAGGAAGATGGGCGGTTATCCCTTCCTGTAGCCGCACTTGGGGCATATGCCCTTTTCATTCAGGGCAATTCCGCACAGGGGGCAGCGGTCGATCTGATTGTGGGTCTCAAACTCGGCAGAGGCCGCGTTGACGCCGCTGGTGAAGGTGATTTTTGCGATGTTCAGCTTATCCTTCAGCAGGTCGTAGACGATCTTGATCATGCCCTCCACCGTCAGGGTCTCCTTTGTAACCACCAGGCGGCACTCGGGATAGGCGGTGGCCAGCTCGGTCTGGAAGGCGGGCCCCTTCATTTGGTTCTGGGGGGCGCCGTTGCGGATCCCCTGCTCCTCGTAGACCTGCAAAACCGCGGGCAGCAGGGGGTCGTCCTGGCGCAGGATCAGTGCGTGGTCGAAGTTTTTCAGCACAGACCAGGCAGTTTTTTGGATCTCGTTGCAGGGGAATACCATGTTGACACCGGGTTCGATGGTGTCCTCCACCTCGATGGTGAGCACGCCGGTGTGGCCGTGGAGATACTGGGCTTCGCCCTTGAATCCATAAAACCGATGGGCGTACTGCAGATCCAATGTGGTGATGCTTCTCATAGAAAAACCTCCTTACAGTCAAGATGTATCAGGGTCGAACCCCGTTTGTTGTCGGGAACTCCGTGATATGGATTTATCATACTGATGAGGCGGGCGTTTGTCTGTGATAAAATCACCATGGGGATGATTTGATCAAAAAATTCCGGAAGGGCCCGGATCTCCCATCCTCTCCCCCTCCCGGTTGACAGCCTCCCGTACCGTCCCTTATACTGGGAACACCACGAGGAGGGCGCGCCATGAGTTTTGAGAGCCATTTCCCCATATGGAGTCAACTGCAACTCCATCAGCAACGCCTGCTATTAGATTCCCTGACCTTCCAGATCGTCAAGAGAGGCACGGTGCTGCGGGGCGGGAGCTCAGACTGCGCCGGGCTTGTACTGATCCGATCCGGGCAGCTGCGGGCCCTGTTCTACTCGGAAGAGGGACGGGAAATCACAATCTACCGTCTCTTTGACGGGGACCTGTGCCTGTTCTGCGCCCCCTGCGTCATCCGCTCCATCCAGTTTGGTGTGACCATCCTGGCGGAAAAGGACACGGAATTCTGGCGCATTCCATCCGGGGTCTACCAGGGGCTGATGGCCCAGTCCGCAGTGGTGGCCAATTACACAAACGAGCTGATGGCCAGCCGGTTTAACGAAGTCATGAGCCGGATGGAGCAGTTCATGTGGAGGAGCATGGATAAGCGGGTGGCAGCCTTCTTGCTACAGGAAGCCTCTATTGAGGGGACATGTGAACTGCGGATCACCCACGAGGCCATAGCCAACCATCTGGGCTCCCACCGGGAGGTGATCACCCGCACACTGCGCGACTTCCAGGACGCGGGCATGGTGAAGCTGTCACGGGGCATGGTGACCATTCTTGATCAGGAAAATCTGGAATCTCTATCCATCGGCAGAGTCATCCAACGCCGGAAAAAGGGGGATCCGGAATGAAGCAGCCTGATACACCGCCATCTCAACGAATCTGGAGCGTGCTTCCGGTGGCTCGGGATCGTTCTCTCCGCAATCCCGGTACTCCTCATGCTGGTCACCGGCCTGGCAGGCAGCGTTGCCTCGGGCCAACCGCGGATGGATCTCCTCCTCCCCGCCGAGCTGTCTTTTCTCACCTTTCCCGGCATGATTTTAATGGCTCTTGCGGCGCTGAAGCAACGGGTTTACATCCACCTCTCAGCTGCGCTGCCGGTAGCCGCAGCCGCAGATCTTGCCCTCTGCCAATGGCTTGCTCTGCACGCCGACTTTTGCGGGGCTCAAAAGCCCATCATGGTGGGATCGGCAGGTCTGTTGCTATTGTTCGATCTTTCCGCCGTTACCGCGCCCGTGATGGGTCTCCTGTCCATCCGGAGGCTCCGTGGCGCCACACCATAATACCAGGAGGTACCCCCCAATGAAACTTGCCATACTCTCTGATACCCATGGCTTGCTGCGGCCGGAGGTGCTGGAGCATCTGAATACAGCCGATGCCATTCTCCATGGCGGCGACATCAACAAGCAATCCATTGTAGATGAGCTTGGGCGGTACGCCCCCCTTTATGTGGTTCGGGGCAACAACGACAAGGCGTGGGCAGAATCTATTCCCCACCACCTGACTGTCACTCTGGGCGGTGTGACCTTTTATCTGATCCACAACATCAGGGAAGTCCCCGCAGACCTTTCCGGCGTGGATGTGGTGGTGTTCGGTCACTCCCACAAGTACATGCAGCAGGAGAAAAACGGCGTCCTCTTTCTCAATCCCGGCTCCTGCGGCCCCCGGCGGTTCCATCAGGAGATCACCATGATGATCGCGGAGGCAACGGACGGGAGGCTCCGGATAGAGAGGATCACCATCCCCCATGAGGTAAAATGATGGCGCCGGGACTGGCAGCACCCCTTCGCCGCCTTCTCAAACAGAACCGCTGACCTGCGACAGCTCGCCGGGCCGGCGGTTTTGCGGTTCATGCTTGAATATTGCCAAAAGCAGACACCCACACATATGTGCGTGCCTGCTTTCCTTTTCTGGTTCTGGGCGCGCAACTGCGCTGCCAAAAGCCGTATCCCGGTATTGCTGTAAGTGGACCAATTCATTTCTTAATACCGCCTTAATATATGCTTTCATACATTAACACCTCCTTTAGACCAGATATGGATAATAGGAGTATAAAGAAAACATAAAGGCGCATTAAGAGGTGGAGGCTTATGTGGCAGCTTTTGCATAAGAACAATAAGTCCCCTTTCCGGGTTATCATATTGGGATTTCTTCTGGTCATTTTAATGGGAAGTCTCCTTCTTATGCTTCCGGTATCAACACGCGAGGGAATCCACACCCCATTTTTGGACGCCCTGTTTACTTCCACATCTGCTGTTTGTGTCACAGGTTTGGTGATCCATGATACAGCCGCTTACTGGTCGAATTTTGGACAATTTGTCATTATTTTGCTGATACAAATCGGGGGACTTGGGGTCGTCACGGTGGCAGGCGCCTTTGCCATCCTATCAGGGCGAAAGATCGGACTCATGCAGCGAAGTACCATGCGGGAGGCGATCGCGGCCCCCAATGTGGGAGGCATCGTTCGTCTGACCCAGTTTATTCTAAAGACAGCCCTGACCGTCGAATTATTGGGGGCGGCGTTTCTTTTTCCTGTGTTTTACGAAGAGTTTGGCCTGATCACGGGCGCCTGGTACGCTCTGTTTCACTCCATATCAGCGTTTTGTAATGCTGGCTTTGATCTGATGGGGATCAAGAATCCTTTTTCGTCATTAACAGATTACGCATGTCACCCTGTTGTCTCTATTGTGATTGCACTTTTGATCGTGGTGGGGGGGATTGGTTTCCTTACGTGGGAAGATATCCGCACAAATCGGCTGAACTTCCATAAGTACCGGATGCAGAGCAAAGTGATCCTGACAGTGACCGGTATCTTGATCCTGCTGCCCACCATTTATTTTTTCTATTTTGAATTTCACGACTTCCCTATCGAAGAGCGTATTCTTTTATCTGTTTTTCAAGCCGTCACGCCCAGAACCGCCGGCTTCAACACGGCGGATCTCACGGCTCTGAGCGAAACCGGGCAGTCGTTGATTACGCTCCTGATGCTGATCGGCGGCTCCCCGGGCTCGACCGCCGGCGGTATGAAAACCACCACTTTGGCAGTCTTATTGGCGGGCGCTGTCGCAGTGTTCCGTCGCAGAGAGAATCCGCACTTTTTCAATCGGCGCGTACCAAATGAAACAGTAGCGCAGGCGGCCACGATCATGATGATGTACCTGATCCTGTTTTTAACCGGCGGGCTGATCATCAGCAGGATAGAAAACCTGCCTGTTCTCACCTGCCTCTTTGAGACGGCGTCCGCCATAGGAACCGTAGGTCTTTCACTGGGAATTACTCCGCAGTTGAGTTGGATATCACACCTCATTCTAATCATGCTCATGTTTTTCGGCCGGGTCGGCGGACTTACATTAATATTTGCAGCTCTTTCCAATATTCAGGGCAACAATGCGCGGCTCCCTCAGGAACGAATTACAGTAGGGTAAAGAAATAAAGATGGAGGACTTATGAAAACCATTTTATTGATTGGCTTGGGCCGTTTTGGCCGCCACATTGCGATGAAGCTAAACGAACTGAATCATCAAGTCATGGCGATAGACGAGGATGAAGAGCGAGTCAACGCAATCCTTCCCTATGTGACCAATGCCCAGATCGGGGACAGCACCAGCGAAGAGTTCCTTTCCTCCATTGGCGTGCGAAATTTTGATGTGTGTATTGTTGCGATTGGAGACAATTTTCAAAGCTCTCTGGAGACCGCATCCCTGTTAAAGGAGCTGGGGGCGAAAAAAGTGGTGGCGAGAGCCGCGCGGGATGTACAGGCAAAGTTTTTGCTTCGCAATGGCGCCGACGAAGTTGTATATCCAGAAAAACAGATGGCAATCTGGACTGCGATCCGCTATAGTTCCGACCACATTTACGACTATATTGCTCTGGGCGACGACCATGCGATCTTTGAAATTGAAGTTCCAAAAAGCTGGATCGGAAAGACGATCGGACAGCTGGATGTGCGGAAACGCTATCATGTCAACATCATGGCAATAAAACAGAGTGGAAAATTTTCCATGACGGTCATCACGCCGGATACTTGCCTGCCGGAAAACAGCACCATTCTGGTCCTGGGGACACAGCGCGATATCCAGAAGTGCTTCCATATATGAGTATAGTACCCTTACGACGCAAGAAGGAGGGATAGAAATGGGAATGGGAGACTTCATTTTACTGGCTGGCTTTGCCGCAACAGCAATATTCGGATACTTTATTATGGTACGATTGGATCGATTCTTGGATAAGGTCCGGCAGCAGAACGAGGAACATGAGCGGACGTCCTGTTTAAACATTGCTACCTCCTGTGTCGGCGCCATACCGGCTGTTTCCAGTATTCTGAAAGACATCCATCATTTATATCCCAATGTACATTGCAATCTGTCTGTCGGGCATGAACAGGACGTGATCAAGACCTTTGAGCGCGGAGATGCCGACGTGGCAATTATATCCGCCGGTTCCGAAGTTGAAAGCGAGCAGCTGGCACAGTGGGAATACATTACTCTGAACCCGCAGTCCTTTTCCATAGATCACGGAGTTGTCGAGGTGATATCTGTTGAATTGAATCCACAACATCAGAAAGTCTTTTGGAAAAACAGCGATAGCCAATCTTTGGTCTGGAGTTTTATTCAACGCCTCTGCGGACAGAGGCCGTAGAATTATGCTATAATACATTTGCCTGAAAGACCTGCAAAAGTCAAGTAGAAATTTCAGATTTTTGGGAGCGGCAAAAAGACAACACAAAATCAAGCCGCTGAGCATCTCAAAATCGAAAGGGCGGCCAGCCAGATGGTATGACACGAAAATTAGTTGTGCTCCAGAGAATCCAAATAGGTTTTCACAGAGGCGTAGTAGATGCGCAGGAACTTGTTGGCGGATGCCATCATGTAGACACGGTATGGCTTGCCCTCAGAGCGTTTCTTGTTCATGAACTGGTAGACCGG
The DNA here is from genome assembly GCF_016901955.1 of Pseudoflavonifractor phocaeensis. Lineage (GTDB taxonomy): Bacteria > Bacillota > Clostridia > Oscillospirales > Oscillospiraceae > Flavonifractor > Flavonifractor phocaeensis_A. The sequence goes on along the minus strand of NZ_JACJLC010000034.1, from coordinate 7,377 downwards.
CTCATCCATTGGAGCGCATTGCAGGAGGACGCCCATCACCAGGAAAAGTGTCCTGCGCAGGGAGGCAGATCCCCGCTTGGAAATGCTGCGGCTGCGGACATCTATTTGGCCGGATTGGTAGGGCGGGGCGTCAATACCTGCAAAGGCCACCAGCGCTTTCTTGGAATGAAAACGGCGCACATCGCCAATTTCAGCTATGAGCTGGGGGCCGAGTGTGGGGCCAACACCAAACATCCCCATCACTACAGGATATTCCGGCAGAGAAGCTGCCAGAGACTGCATCTCCTGTTTGAGAGCAGCTAATGCGGCGGAAGTTGCCTTGAGTTGGGAAATGGCCTGTTCTACCAAAAGTTTTGCCGTCTTTGTTTTCGGCATGACACCGAAGCGTCCACAGGCGGAGACATAAATGTCCAGCGCCTTATCTTCACTGAAATTGTAGCCGTGCTTTCTGCACCACTTCTGGTACTTGGTGGTAAAGGCTTTCTTAGACAGGCCACAGACACATTCGCAATGCCAGAAAGCAGCTACAAAGTCCACCCACTTTTCGCTGCCATCGGCGCGGGGCGGACTGGTAAACAGGCGGTTTGCATCAGGGAAAGCGGTGTCCAGCAGGGAGATCAAGTTGTTTTTCAGCATGGTCTGTACTTTGGAATACTGTTGGTACTGCCGGTAGCAAGTCTTCAGCATGAGCCGGGCATCCTCTTCCGGGACATATCTCGGAAGTGTGAGCCAGTGGTCAAGACCGTAGTTGGCCAGCTTCACGGCATCCTTCTTGTCGGTCTTGCCCCGTCTTAAACTGTTGTTCCCGTAGTCGTGCACCAGCATTGCGTTGACTACGGAAACATAAAGCCCCGCGCCGTGGAGCAGCCAGGCCACCGGCGCATGGTAATTGCCCGTGGATTCCATCACCACACGGGTCTCACCGTCCAGGCTTTTGAGCAGCCTTGCCAACTCGCTCAGTTCACTGGCGGTGTGGCACACTTCAAAGGGTGAAACCACTACCTCTCCAAAGGGCCGCATGACTGCAATCGTGCTCTTGCCCTTGGAAACATCGATGCCAACGCAGTTCATTCACATTCCTCCAATACCAAGAATCTGCAACCGGAAATCCATCTTTTCTCGCTGCCGATTCAATCTATTGGGTGACACGAACTCTCCGGCATCCGGTGGCTCAACCTGCTCAAATCGAACGCTGCAACAAGAGGATGGCTGACAGTCTTTCAGACGGACATAAAAGCCCAAGGAGTGATTGGTCAGCCAGTTGCTCCTCTTATTGTAGCTTAGGCACGAGATGGAGAGAAAGCCGGACTGGCTGCCCGGCTTTCCTGTCCAAATTTATTGTAATAGGAGGGATCACAGTGGCCACAGTCACGCCGCCTGCGCATCTTACGGGAAGAAAACAAGGAAAACTCACTATTTTTGCCAGTTATTTTTTAGGTACCGGCAAAAGCTACGCTATGCTGGAGATGGCTGTACAGGCAAGACAAGCGGGGCTGGACGTAGTCATTGGCTTGCTCTCCTGTGAGCAGTGGCCCCAAACCAAATTGTTGGCTGAAACGTTTGAAGCGTTGCCTCGTAAAACAGCAGTACGGGACGGGCAAACCGATTATGGACTGGATTTGGACGCCTGTCTAAAAAGAGCTCCAGAGCTGATTTTAGTTGATGATCTGTCCCACATAAATGTGGATGATTCCCGCCATATGAAGCGATATCAGGATATTGAGGAATTGCTGAAAGCAGGCGTGGATGTATATACGACACTGAACGTACAGCACATCGAAAGTATTCAAGACGCCATTTATTCCATTCTGGGGTCTTCCGCATCAGAGCGTATTCCAGACCGCGTGTTTGATCAGGCGACTCAGGTGGAGTATATTGATATCGAGCCGGAAAGGCTACAGCAACGTCTGCTCCAGCAGAAAAAAGGAGAGTTGCTTTCCGGCTGCACATTGTCACAATTAAGCGCGCTTCGGGAAATTGGTTTACGCCGTTGTGCTGATCGAGCCGCCTCATATTCCCAAGGCCCCCAAAGCAGGATGGAGTACCGCACTCGTGAGCACATCCTGGCTTGCCTATCTTCTGCTCCTTCTAATGAGAAAATCATACGCACAGCGGCAAGGATGGCAAGTGCGTTCCGTTGCGGATTTACCGCGCTGTTTGTAGAAACAAAAGAATTTCAGTGGATGTCTCCCACGGATAAAGAACGCCTCCAGGCAAATATTCATCTGGCGCAGCAGTTGGGGGCATCCATTGAAACCGTTTATGGAGATGATGTTGCATATCAGATCGCGGAATTCTCGCGCCTGTCGGGGGTCACGAAAATCGTACTGGGCCGCAGCGGGATCCCTCATCGTATGTTGATCCGGAAGCCATCGTTAACTGAACGCCTGATCGAACTCATTCCAGAGCTTGACATTCACATCATTCCAGATAATGGATCAAACGGCCGGCTTGCCGCCAAGCACCGAGAAATCATGCGTCTGCCGACCTTGTCAATTCTTGATTTGTTAAAAAGTGCGCTGCTTCTTATTTTAGCAACGCTGATCGGATTTCTGTTTTATCATTTTGGCTTCACAGAGGCCAATATTATTACGCTATACATTTTGGGCGTCATGCTGGTTTCCATATCCACAAAGAGCTCTGTCTGCAGCTTCATCGCTTCCTTTGTCAGTGTGCTTACATTCAATTTCTTTTTTACGGAACCCAGATTTTCCCTGCACGCCTATGACAGCGGGTATCCGGTTACGTTCCTTGTCATGTTTCTGGCCTCCCTGCTTACCGGTTCTTTGGCTTCCAAGCTGAAGTCCCACGCCAAACGCTCCGCTCAGGTGGCGTGGCGCACGAAGCTCCTTCTTGAAACGAATCAGAATCTTCAAAAGGCTCGAACACAGGAAGAAATCATCTCGGTAACGGCAAAGCAATTATTAAAAATATTCCAAAGAGATATCGTTGCATACCGCATAATAGAAGAAAAGCCTGTGACGCCGGAAATCTTTCTGACGGACAGCGCCTCTTCTCCTGACCGCTATACCTCTGATAAGGAGCGCGAGGTGGCGCAGTGGGTGATCACAAACAACAAACGGGCTGGCGCAGGTACGGAGAATCTTTCAGATTCCTGCTGTACCTATCTGTCGATACGGACAGGAAAACAGATCTATGGGGTCGTAGGCATTGCCGCTTCAGATAAGCCTCTGGATTCCTTTGAAACCAGTATTCTTCTCTCTGTCTTGGGTGAATCTGCACTTGCCCTCGAAAACCAAAAGAATTTGGAGGAAAAAGAAGCCGCTGCGGTTTGGGCCAAAAACGAACAGCTTCGCGCCAATTTGCTGCGCTCCATTTCTCATGATCTGCGTACTCCTCTTACTTCCATTTCAGGAAACGCCAGCAACCTGCTCTCCAATGGAGATTTGTTTGACGCAGAGACCAAGAAACAGATGTACACCGACATCTATGATGATGCCATGTGGCTCATTAACCTGGTGGAAAACCTGTTGTCTGTCAGTCGCCTGGAAGAAGGACGCATGAACCTGCATGTATCTACGGAGCTGATCGATGAAGTAGTCGCGGAGGCTCTGCGTCATATTAATCGGAAGAGTGCGGCATACCGTTTGAAGATTCAGAATAATGAGGAATATGTTCTGGCGCAGATTGACGCAAAGCTCATTGTTCAAGTTATTATTAACATCGTCGATAATGCCATCAAGTACACACCAGCAGGATCCGAAATCAGCATTGGGTGGAAACGGGAAGGCAACTATATCTATATTTCCATTGCAGATAACGGCCCGGGAATCTCCGACCAAGCCAAGCCGCATATTTTCGATATGTTTTACAGCGCGTCCAATCAGATCGCGGACAGTCGCCGCAGCATGGGGCTGGGTTTGGCATTGTGCAAATCCATCGTCAATGCTCACGGAGGCGAAATCATGGTTACCGACCATTTGCCTCACGGATCCATTTTCACATTTTCTGTACCCGCCGGGGAGGTTGAACTGCATGAATAAACCTTTGATCTTAGTGGTTGAGGACGATACACCCGTTCGTAACTTGATTACTACAACGCTAAAAGCCCATGATTACCGTTTCTTGACCGCGGCAAATGGGGAATCGGCTGTTCTGGAGGCTTCCTCCCACAATCCTGAAATAATATTATTGGATCTGGGGCTCCCTGACGTGGATGGTATGGAAGTCATTCACAAAGTTCGTTCCTGGTCCAATATGCCCATTATTGTGATCAGCGCCCGGAGTGAGGATATGGATAAGATCCATGCGCTGGATGCTGGCGCCGACGACTATCTGACCAAACCCTTTTCTGTGGAAGAGCTGCTTGCAAGACTGCGCGTGACCCAGCGGCGTTTGGCCGCGCTGCAAATTGGTTCTGTGAATACTGATTCGGTTTTTACCAACGGCAAGTTAAAAGTGGATTACGCAGCTGGCTGTGCTTTTTTAGATGACCAGGAACTTCATTTGACCCCCAGCGAATACAAACTCCTTTGCCTGCTTTGTAAAAATGTGGGCAAGGTATTGACCCACACGTTCATCACTCAGCAGATTTGGGGAAGAAGCTGGGAAAACGATGTTGCCTCCCTGCGCGTATTTATGGCGACGCTACGCAAAAAATTGGAAAAAGAGCCGGATTCTCCACAATATATTCAAACCCATATTGGAGTCGGGTATCGCATGATGCGCGTCGAGCCATAAGAAATGGCCGTCGCGATTCCATAAAAGCAGCTCACATGATGTAATGTATAGAGGGTGGATTACACCAAAAAACATTACATCATGACTGGCGGCTCATTTGTGGCGAATGAAAAGACAGTTATGATAAAGGAGAGATGCCCTCAAACCTACCGTAACTGTCAACCACATTCCCACGAAAGGAGCCTTGTATGGAACTGACTTACACCAAATGCGGCGACTATCTCATTCCCGACCTTGTGTTATCGGATACCAAAGAGTATCATATCGGGAAATATGGCCGGTTGCGCCGTGCCTACTTAAAAGAACACCGGCCCATTCTGTATACCGATCTTATTGTCACTGAAAAGCTGTTTCCCCATTTGGAGGAAATCGACACCGCCTGCCGGGAGCGGCTGGAAATTATCGAAAAAGCTATGATGCAGCAAGAGGGCGCCACAGAAGCCCTGAAATCTGCCGACCAGATGGCATGGGTGCGCTCCATGAACTCCATCCACAACAGGGCCGAGGAAATCGTCCTGGCGGAGTTGGTCTACTGTTGAGGGAGGGAACGCAATGATTTTGGAAGCCATGTATAACGGGGAGTTTTATCCCTGTGAAACCGTTGTTCCCACATCCCCGGAATACCGCAAGGCGATCCAAACCTGTGCGGCGTTGATGGAGCAGTTATCCCAGCGGCTCAGCAAAGAGGACTATGCTCTGGTGGAGGAACTCCGGGCGCAGAACGCTATCGCTCAGTGCGAGGAAAGTGAGAGCCATTTCAAGTATGGCTTTTCGGCGGGGCTGATTGTCCAGCAGGAGGCCCATGAACAGCTGCAAAACAAGAAATAAGCGATTGCCGAAAAAGCCCACGCAGCCGGAAAGAGAACCGGTGGCGTGGGCTTTCTGTGTATATGGTTATTCTGTCAGATCATCCGAAGTTTCCGCAACCAGCCGGTCAAAGTCGCTCTGATAGGTTCGATCCTGCAAAACTCGGAACTTTTCAAACTCTTTCTCAGCAAAGGCTTTGGCAATGGCAGCGGTCACCTTGCCTTTATCATGCAGAATATCTTCCTCGTTGAACTGTAAAAATGCGTCAAGCCGCTTGACCCAATCGGCCATATACATGACATTTCCCCGGCGGGCCTGCCGTTCCGCATAGTCCAGGTACATGGTGACAATCTCGTTCAGGTTACGCATTTCCGTTTCGTTCAGATAGTTTTTAGCGACGGTGACATCCGATTTGCGGATGCGGCCTTTGGGGGCGTTTTTCCATGTGGTCAGCCCCATGTTGGGCTTGGTACTGTCGGCACGGCCATATACGATCTCGGCGGCGGTATGATGGGTGACCGCATAGTGGAGCTTGTTCTGCACCGTGGCGAAAAACTCCTTTGTGATGGGGCTTTCCACATCGTAGTCGGCGCTGCACTGGGAATAGATGTCCGTGATTTTCTGGTAGAACCTTCTCTCGCTGGCCCGGATGTCCCGGATACGCTCCAGTTGTTCCTCGAAATAATCCTTGCCGAAAAAGTTCTCCGGCTCCCGCAGCCGTGCATCATCCATCACATAACCTTTGATGATGAACTCTTTCAACACCCGGTTCGCCCAAATGCGGAACATGGTCGCCTTTTTGGAGTTCACACGATACCCCACAGCGATAATGGCGTCCAGATTGTAATAGTTGGTCTGATACCGTTTCCCGTCCGCCGCAGTTGTTTCCATTTTGGAAACAACTGAATCCTCGTTCAGTTCGCCGGATTCAAAAATGTTTTTCAGATGCTTGGAAATGGCTGCTTTCTGTACCTCGAACAGCTCTGCCATTTTTGCCTGTGTCAGCCAGAGGTTTTCCTGAAAGAGCAGGATTTCCACCCGCACTTCTCCGTTTTCGGTCTTGTAAAAGAGGATTTCTCTGGTTTCATACGGGGTAAGCCCCTGTTCCTCGCTCATTCTTCGTCACCTCCATGGTTTGGTAAACTTTGGATTACTTCCTGTAATTCATTGATAAAACGGCAGGTATGAAATCCATCGCATACCGCATGATGTACCTGAATAGATAACGGAATCCAATATTTCCCGTTTTCTTCATAGTATCGTCCAAACGTAAAAATGGGAAGCAGATACCCATATCCCTTTTGCAAATTCAGATTAAATCCTTCAAAGGTTGTCCATGGAATCATGGAGACTGGGAAAGTATTCACAGGCAGATTTGGCTTTGCCATCATGCCCTTGTTTTCACCGTATTGCTGCATATCTTTTTCATACTGCTTGCAGAACTCCGTATAATCACCGATATACTCAGTCCAGATATTTGAAAACATCTCCGTGTCCTTATGGAAAATTGTATAGCACGGCATCATTTCACTAAATATCCCGATTTGACCTTCATCGTCCACAGTCATACGGAATTCTTCGTGCCGGTTAACTACTGTTGAAACGGCATACAAAAGGGTGGGATACAATTTTGCTTTACCAGTTTTAATCGTAGTAATATCCAGCTTTACGGTCATGCTATATGTGCAAGGCACAGATTCAAAATAATGCGTAAAGTACTCTTTTCTTTTCCATGTTTTCAGATCAACCAAACGAAACTCCATAATTATGACCATTCCTTTCCGCTGCGCTTCAAGGCACCAAAGGAAAATGAAACACAGGTGTCTCTAACGCAGCAAGTCGTAATTTGTTAGAATAGGCTTGAGGAAG
>NZ_JACJLC010000033.1 GCF_016901955.1 Pseudoflavonifractor phocaeensis | reverse complement strand
GGTGGGGCGGGGGGCCCCCGGCGGCCCACCCGCCCAGGGCCTTACCCCCCGGTGCAAGAAGATCATTGAGCTGGCCCTGTCCGAGGCGGTGCGGCTGGACCACCACTATGTGGGCACCGAGCATCTGTTGCTGGGCATCCTCCGGGAGGGGGATGGCGTGGCGGTGCGGGTGCTGTCCGCCGCCGGAGTGGAGGCCCGGCGGCTGCGGGCCGATGTCACTGCCGCCATGGGCGGGGAGCCTGCCCCGCCCCCCTTCCGGGGCAGCGGGAAGGCCCGCACCGAGCGGGATTACCCTGGGGAGTCCAAGCTGCTGGAGCAGTTTGGACGGGATCTGACCCGAATGGCCGCCGGGGGTCTGCTGGACCCGGTAGTGGGCCGGGACCGGGAGATCCGCCGGGTGGTGCAGATCCTGTCCCGGCGGCAGAAAAACAACCCCGCCCTTATCGGGGAGCCGGGGGTGGGCAAGACCGCTGTGGCTGAGGGACTTGCCCGGATGATGGCTGCCGGTCAGGTGCCGGACGAGCTGCGGCGGAAGCGGTTGTTCTCGCTGGATCTGTCCTCCATGGTGGCGGGCACCAAGTATCGGGGGGAGTTTGAGGAACGGGTAAAAAACATCCTCTCCGAGGTACGCCGGGTAGGGGACGTGATCCTCTTCATCGACGAGCTCCATACCATCGTGGGGGCCGGCTCCGCCGAGGGAGCCATTGACGCGGCCAACATTATCAAACCCGCTCTGGGCCGGGGAGAGCTGCAGGTCATCGGGGCCACCACCACCGAGGAATACCGGAAGTATATTGAAAAGGACGCCGCCCTGGAGCGGCGGTTTCAGCCGGTGCTGGTGGGGGAGCCTGACCGGCAGACCGCGGAGGCCATCCTGTTTGGTCTGCGGGACCGATATGAGGCCCATCACCGGCTCACCATCACTGACGAGGCGGTACGGGCGGCGGTGGCCTTGTCAAGCCGGTATATCGGGGACCGCCGCCTGCCCGACAAGGCCATTGACCTGATGGACGAGGCGGCGGCCCGGGTGCGTCTGGATCGGCTCAGCGCGCCTCCCGACCTCCAGGCCCTGGAGGACAAGGTGGCCCAGGCCCGGGGGGAGAAGGAGGAGGCCATCCGCAGCCAGGACTTTGAAAAGGCGGCCATGCTGCGGGACGCGGAGGAGGACTTCCGCCGGGAGCTGGCCCAGCAGCAGGCCCTGTGGCGGGCGGGCCAGAACACCGGGGCGGTCACCGCCGAGGACGTGGCCGCGGTGGTGTCCGGCTGGACGGGGGTGCCGGTGACCACCCTGACCCAGGCGGAGAGCGACCGGCTGCTCAGGCTGGAGGAGGAGCTCCATCGCCGGGTGGTGGGTCAGGATGAGGCGGTGCGGGCGGTGGCCCGGGCGGTGCGCCGGGGTCGGGTAGGACTGAAGGAGCAGGAACGCCCCACGGGCTGCTTTCTCTTTCTGGGCCCTACCGGAGTGGGTAAGACTGAGCTGAGCCGGGCGCTGGCCCTCTCCCTCTTCGGCAGCCAGGAGGCTCTGTTCCGCTTTGATATGTCGGAATATATGGAGAAACACACGGTCTCCCGGCTCATCGGTTCCCCCCCGGGCTATGTGGGCCATGAGGAGGGGGGCCAGCTCACCGAAAAGGTACGGAGGCGGCCCTACTGCGTGGTGCTCTTTGACGAGATCGAAAAGGCGCATCCTGACGTGTGGGGTATCCTGCTCCAGATCATGGAGGACGGGACGGTTACTGACGCCCAGGGCAGGAAGGCGGACTTCCGCAACGCGGTGGTGGTACTCACCTCCAATGTGGGGGCCAGCCGCATTACCGCCAAGGGAGCCCGGCTGGGCTTTTCCGCCGCTTCTCACCGGGACGGGGAGACCCGGGCCCCGGAGGAGCTGCGTTCCGCCGTACTGGATGATCTGAAAAAGGTGTTCCGACCGGAATTCCTCAACCGGCTGGACGAGACCATCGTGTTTACCCAGCTGGGCCGCACTGAGATCAAGGCTATCGCCCGGCGGATGCTGGCCCAGGTGGGAGAACGGATGAAGGTGCTGGGAGTGGCTCTGGCCTGGACCGACGGAGCGCTGGAGATCTTGGCGGGGCTGGGCTTCGACCCGGACTACGGAGCCCGGCCCCTGCGCCGGGCCATCCGGAGCCAGGTGGAGGACCGGGCGGCCGAGCTGCTGCTCAGCGGTGAGGCGGCGGCGGGGGACACCCTGCTCATTGACGGCGGGCCGGAGGGCCTGACCGTTACCAAACAGAACAGAGAAAAGGAGAACCAACCATGAAAAAAGCCATTCTGCTCACCCTTGCCCTGGCGCTGATGCTGGGGGGCTGCGGAGACAAAAACAAGAATACGGCCCAGGATATGACGGCGGAGGAGCGGATACAGTGCTATGAGACTGCCATCCAGGCCGCCCGGGACGCGGACGCCAACAACGCCTTTCCCATCGTCACCTCGGTGGAGGAGGATCAGGGCCAGGCCCTATTTGACCTGTTTGGCCTGAAGGCAGAGGACGTGGAGGCCTGCGCCCTCTCGGCGTCCATGATGAACGTAAAAGCCTACGGCATTGCAGCCGTTTATCCCAAGGCAGGTCGGGAAGAGGCGGTTCGCAGCGGTCTAAATGATTTTATCGTGGCCCAGAAGGGTAATTTTGAGCAATATCTGGCCGATCAGTACGACATTGCCAACAAGGCCAGGCTGGGTACCCTCACCGATGGCACCATTTTGCTGGTGATGTGCGAGGACCAGGATCAGGTATACGAATCCATCCGGAAGTCCATTGAGGAAAAAAGCTGACGAGAGGGGCGCCGCGGGGTCCGCGCGGCGTCCCTTCCATTTTCCGGCTTGCGGGATAAAAAGGAAGGAGGTATAATAATCTAGTCTTTTGACAACGAAGAAGTGGAGGCCTGTTTATGCAAGTGATGCAAGCGAGAGCAAGCGGGATCCTGCTGCCCGTCTTTTCCCTGCCGGGGCCCTATGGCATCGGCACACTGGGGCAGCCCGCCCGGAGGTTTATCGACTTTTTGGCGGAGGGCGGCCAGAAATTCTGGCAGATCCTTCCTTTGGTGCCCCCGGGCGGCGGGGATTCCCCCTACATGTCCGCCTCCTCCTTTGCGGGCAATCCCATGTTTCTGGACCTGGACGAGCTGGCCCAGGAGGGGCTGCTCACCTGGGAGGAGCTGAATACCGCCCGACGGGACGACCCGGACCGGGTGGACTACGCCTGGCTCCACGCCACCCGCATCCCTCTGCTGCGGAAGGCCTTTGAGCGGGGCCGGCAGAAGTATGCCGCTGACCTGGCCAAGTTTGAGCTGGAGGAGGAGGACTGGCTGCCGGACTACGCCCTTTTCCTGGCCCTCCGGGCCCATTTTGACGGCAAGGAACTGGCGGCCTGGCCCGACGAGGCCCGGCTGCGCCGGCCGGCGGCCATGGCGGCCTACCGCACGGAGCTGGCCGACGAGTGCGCCTTCCAGGTCTTTTTGCAGTATCTCTTCTTCCGCCAGTGGACGGCGGTGAAGGCCTATGCCAACTCCAAGGGGATCTCCATCATCGGGGACCTGCCCATCTATGTCTCCCCGGACAGCGCCGAGGTGTGGGGCAATCCAGAGCTCTTCCAGCTCAAGGAGGATATGCGCCCCTCCTGCGTAGCGGGCGTGCCCCCTGATGCTTTCTCTGACGTGGGTCAGCACTGGGGCAATCCCCTGTACGACTGGGACTACCATAAAAAGACCGGCTTTGCCTGGTGGAAGCGCCGGGGCGCCCAGATGGCCCGACTGTACGACGTGGTGCGTATCGACCACTTCCGGGCCTTCCATACCTACTGGTCCATCCCCCAGGGGGCCAAGGATGCCCGGGAGGGTCACTGGGAGAAGGGGCCTGGGGACGCCCTGCTCAATGTGCTGAAAAAGGTGCCCGGCCTGGCCCTCATTGCCGAGGACCTGGGGGACCTGGACGCCGACGCCCTGGCCTACATCGCAAAAAGCGGCCTGCCCGGCATGAAGGTGCTGGTGTATGCCTTTGATCCTGTGGGGGAGAGCGCCTACCTGCCCCACAACTGTCCCCGGGACGCGGTGATCTACACCGGCACCCACGACACTCCCACCTTTGTCCAGTGGCTGTTCCAGGAGGCCAATCCCGCCGAGCGGCAATACGCCTTTGACTACCTGCGCCTGCGGGAGGACGAGGGCTACGGCTGGGGGGCGGTGTGCGGGGCTTGGATGTCTCCCTGCCGGCTGGCCATTGCGCCCTTCCAGGATTTGCTGGGTCTGGGGGGCGACGCTCGGGTCAATGCCCCTGGCACCATGGGCCCACAAAACTGGTCCTGGCGGGTGCGGGCTGATGCCTTCAACCCGTCGGTATCTGGGAAACTGGCCAAAATTACCCGCACCTACCGCCGTTAAATAGTACCATAGATCCATAGGAATTGTTGAAATTGCGTCTGCCGCCCTGTCGCGGCAGGCGCTTTTTCGTCACTTATTTCTTCTAAATACGGAGTTTCCTCTATTTTGAAGGATAAGGCTTGTAAAAGTAAGTATTTTGATATATTATTATGGGTGCGAAATTCTGAATGAAATGAAACGGGTAAAGGATACCAGGTGAGTGTATGAGTCTTCGGATCGGAATTGATATTGGTTCCACCACGGTCAAAGTGGTGGTACTGGACGAGGGGAACCAGCTGCTGTTCCGCTCTTATGAGCGGCATTACTCCAAGGCCCGGGAGCGGGCGGCGGAGACCCTGCGTTCCATTGAAGAAAAGCTGAGGGGTCAGCAGGTGCGCATTGCCATCACCGGCTCTGCCGGTCTGGGCGTGGCCAAGGCCGCAGGGATCGACTTTGTGCAGGAGGTGTACGCCACTGCCGCCGCCGTCAATACGTTTATCCCGGATACCGACGCGGTCATCGAGCTGGGAGGGGAGGATGCCAAGATCATCTTCTTTGGCGGCGCCCTGGAGGAGCGAATGAACGGCTCCTGTGCCGGGGGTACCGGCGCTTTCATCGACCAGATGGCCACCCTGATGAACGTGACGGTGGACGAACTGGATGAACTCTCCCTGAAGCACGAGAAGATCTACCCCATTGCCTCCCGCTGCGGCGTGTTTGCCAAAAGCGATGTCCAGCCCATCCTCAACCAGGGGGGGCGGAAGGAGGACGTGGCTGCCTCCATCTTCCAGGCGGTGGTGGACCAGACGGTGGCCGGCCTCACCCAGGGCCGGGAGCTGAAGGGCAAGATCGTCTTTCTGGGGGGCCCCCTCCACTTTATCACCGGTCTGCGCCAGCGGTTTGTGGAGACCCTGAAGCTGGACGAGGAGCACGCCATCTTCCCCGAGGACGGGGACTGCTTTGCCGGCATCGGCGCCGCCCTGTGCGCCACCGATTTTGACGAGCGCTCCTTTGACGAGCTGCTGGACCGGCTGGAGAAGAGTGTGGACAACGTGGGCCTGGTGGACACCATGGAGCCGCTGTTCACCAGCCAGGCCGATTACGACGCATTCCTGGCCCGGCACAACGCCATGCATCCCCCGGAGGCGGATATCCACACCTATTCCGGCGATGCCTGGCTGGGCATCGATGCCGGCTCCACCACCACCAAGATGGCCCTCATCACCGCTGACGGCGGGCTGCTGTACACCTATTATCAGTCCAACCTGGGCAACCCGGTGGCAGTAGTGCTGGAGCAGCTGCGGAAAATTTACCCTCTGTGCGGCGACCGGATCACCATCAAGGGCGCGGCGGTCACCGGCTACGGCGAAGATCTGGTGAAAAACGCATTCAACTGCGACGCCGGCCTGGTGGAGACCGTGGCCCACTACAAGGCCGCCGCCCACTTCAACCCCGATGTGGACTTCATCATCGACATCGGCGGCCAGGACATGAAGTGCTTTAAGATCCGCAACGGCGCGGTGGACTCCATCATGCTCAATGAAGCCTGTTCCTCCGGCTGCGGCTCCTTTATCGAGACCTTTGCCAAGGCCCTGGGTTACAACATCGCCGACTTCTCCAAGCTGGGCCTGCTGGCCCAGCATCCGGTGAACCTGGGCTCCCGGTGCACGGTGTTCATGAATTCCTCCGTAAAGCAGGCCCAGAAGGACGGGGCCAGTGTGGAGGACATCTCCGCCGGCCTGTCCATCTCCATCGTGAAAAACGCCGTCTACAAGGTCATCCGGGCGGCCTCCGCCGACGACCTGGGCCAGCACATCGTGGTCCAGGGAGGTACCTTCCACAACGATGCGGTGCTCCGGGCCTTTGAGCTGGAGCTGGGCCGCAACGTGACCCGGCCCACCATCTCGGGTATCATGGGGGCTTTTGGCGCCGCCCTGTTTGCCCGGGACCTCCACCTGGACAAGAGCGCCATCCTGCCGGAGGCGGCCTTAGCCACCTTCAGCCACACCGCCAAGCCCACCACCTGCAACCTGTGCACCAACCACTGCTCTCTTACCGTCAACACCTTTGACGGCGGCCGGCGGTTCATCTCGGGCAACCGCTGCTCCAGGCCCCTGGGCAAGCCCAAGGCGGAAAACCCCGACCTGATGGTGTACAAGTACAAAAAGCTCCGGGCCCTGGAGGGCAAGGGGGCCGGCAACGGGGTCCGGGGAAAGATGGGCATCCCCTTCGGCCTGAATATGTACGAGAACCTGCCCTTCTGGTTTGAGTTCTTCACCCGCCTCAACTTTGAGGTGGTGCTCTCTCCCGAGTCCTCCCGTAAGCTCTACCTGAAGGGGCAGCACACCATCCCCTCGGACACGGTGTGCTATCCCGCCAAGCTGCTCCACGGTCATGTGGAGGCTCTGGTGGAGGCGGGGGTGGACGCCATCTGGTACCCCTGCATGTCCTACAACAACGACGAGGGCATCGGTGACAACCACTACAACTGCCCGGTGGTGGCCTACTATCCCGAGCTGCTGGCCGCCAACGTGCCACAGCTGAAGCAGACCAAGTTCCTCAACCCCTACGTAGGCCTGTGGCGCCACAAGGACTTCGGCAAGCGGATCGCCAAGCTGCTGGGGGAGGAGTTCAACATCTCCCGGCGGGAGGTGGAGGTGGCGGTGAAAGCGGCCTATGCCGCCTATGAGGCCTACGTACACGATATACGGGAGACCGGCAAGCTGTACATCGAGTACGCCCGGGCCAACCACATGCCCATCATCGTGGCCTGCGGCCGGCCCTACCACATTGACCCGGAGATCAACCACGGTATCAATGACCTGATCACCGGCTTTGGCTTCGTACTGGTCACGGAGGACGCCCTCAGCTATCTGGAGGGCTACGCTCCCCGGAAGGTGCTCAACCAGTGGACCTTCCAGTCCCGGATGTACAACGCCGCCCGGTATGTATGTACCCAGCCCGACATGCAGGTAGTGCAGCTGGTCAGCTTTGGCTGCGGCACCGACGCCATCACCACCGACGAGCTGCGGGACATTCTGGAGAGCGGCGGCAAGCTGTACACCCAGCTGAAGATCGACGACATCAGCAACCTGGGGGCGGTGCGTATCCGGGTGCGCTCCCTGATGGCCGCCATGGACGCCCGGCAGGCCCGGCAGTAAGAGCATGAGCGAAAGGAACTAAGTTCAATGGCTGAATTAGTATATGATAAAACCGGCCGCCTCCTGTTTACCAAGGAGATGAAGGAGGAGTACACCATCCTCTTTCCCACCATGCTGCCGGTACACTTCGGTCTGGTGGCCAGGATCTTTCAGATGGAGGGCTACAAGCTGGAGATGCTCACCACCAACCACCGCAATATTGTGGACGAGGGCCTGAAGTACGTCCACAACGACACCTGCTACCCCGCCCTGCTGGTCATCGGCCAGCTGATCGACGCGGTGAAGAGCGGCAAGTACGACCCCCACAAGGTGGCCCTGCTCATCACCCAGACCGGCGGCGGCTGCCGGGCCTCCAACTACATCCACCTGCTGCGCAAGGCCCTGGTGAAGGCCGACCTGGCCTTCATCCCGGTGATCTCCCTGAACCTGTCCGGCCTGGAGCACAATCCCGGCTTCAAGCTGGATCTGAGCTCCCTGCGCAAGGCAGTGTTTGCCCTGGTGTACGGGGACATCATCGTCCAGTGCGCCAACCAGGTGCGGCCCTACGAGGTGAACCCCGGCCAGACCGAACGCACCATCAAGCGGATGGAGGGCTTCCTGCTGGGTCAGATGAAGCGGGGCCGGGGTCTCAACTTCAAGAGCCTGGTCAAGCACTTTGACCATATCGTAGCCGCCTTCAAGGCCATCCCTGTCCAGGGCGAGCCCAAGGTCCGTGTGGGCGTGGTAGGGGAGATCTACATCAAGTACTCCCCGCTGGGCAATAATAACCTGGAGCAGTTCCTGCTGGATGAGGGGGCGGAGCCGGTGGTGCCCGGCCTTACCGACTTCATCATCTTCAAGATCTATAATCGGGAAGTGGATGTGGATATTTACGGAGGTAAGTGGGCCAAAAAGGCGGTCTGCGGCGCCTTCCGTCACTATGTGGAAAAGTGTGAGCAGGCCATGGTGGATTCTATGAAGCGGGGAGGCTTCCGGGCTCCCGGTACCTTTGCCGATCTGCGCCGGCTCATCCAGGGCTACCTGGGTGAGGGCAACAAGATGGGAGAGGGATGGCTGCTTACCGCTGAGATGCTGGAGCTCATCCACTCCGGAACCCCTAACATTGTGTGTACCCAGCCCTTTGGCTGCCTGCCCAATCACATTGTAGGCAAGGGGATGATCCGCAAGCTGAAGGATGATTATCCCAACTCCAACATTGTGGCCATCGATTATGACCCCGGGGCTACCAAGATCAACCAGGAAAATCGCATCAAGCTGATGCTGGCCAATGCCAGGGGCCTGGCCAAGCAGGAGGCGGAGCGGCGGAAGGAGCAGGCGGAGGAGACCGCTCCCGCCGAGGAGACGGCGGTATGAGCGCAGGGCTTACCCTGGTGGACGCGTGCGAGGAGAAACACTTTATCGCTATGAGCCTCATCCACGCCCTGGGCTGGCGGACGACCTATCAGGACGCCGTTCCGGCGGACTACATGGCTGCGGAGGTCACGGACACCCGCTGGGTTCCCTTCTTCCGGGAGGACTACAAGAGCGGACGTTGCCGTGGACTCCTCCTCTACAGAGAGGATACGCCGGTCTGCTGCGGTACCTATGGCCCCGCCCGGGTGGGACCCAGTCCCCGGCAGAGCAGCCTGGTCTCCTTTGACTCCCGGGGCTATGAGGACTGGGGGGAGATCATCTCCTTCTATACCCACCCCGACGAGAAGGGTAAGGGCTACGGCTCTTTGCTGATGGAGGAGATGCTCCGCCGCCTTCGGGGGGACGGCGTCTCCCAGGTATTCGTGCTGGTGCTGCGGGAGAATGCCAGAGCCCGGCGGTTCTATGAGCGCCACGGTTTTGCCTGGGACGGCACCTACGAGGACATCCCCTTCCCACACGGCATGGTCTGCCGTGACCTGAGATATGTAAGAAAAGCTTGACGCCCCGCGGGCTGCCACGCCGACGGGGAGGAAACAATCGGGGCGTGCGTTTGCACGTCCCGATTTTGTCGCAAGGGGGGAACTCTGTGGAAGAAAACAAAATGGCGGCCATGCCGGTGCGCCGGTTGCTGCTGAATATGTCCTGGCCCATGGCCCTGTCCATGCTGATCCAGGCGCTGTACAACCTGGTGGACAGTCTCTTTGTGGTGCGGCTCAGCCGGGACGGGTTTGAGGCCCTGGCCCTGGTGTATCCGGTCCAGATGCTGATGGTGGCGGTGTGCGTGGGCACCGGCGTGGGGTTCAACGCCCTGCTGGCCCGCCGGCTGGGCCAGCGGCGGCAGCGGGACGCGGAGCGGGTGGCCGCCAACGGCTACTTTGTGTATACCATGTGCTGGCTGGGCTTTCTGGTGCTGGGGGTGGGCTTCGCCCGGCCCTTCCTGACCCTGTTCTCCGACGCGCCCCAGCAGGTGGAGTACGGCGCCCAGTACCTGGCCATCGTCACCGGCCTGTCCATCGGGGTGTGTATGCAGTTTGCCGGGGAAAGAACGCTCCAGGCCACCGGGGACATGGTGGGCCCCATGCTCATCCAGGGTGTGGGAGCGGTGGTCAATCTGGTAATGGACCCCCTGCTTATCTTTGGCATCGGTCCTTTCCCCAGACTGGAAGTGGCGGGGGCCGCCCTGGCTACCGTGTTGGGTCAGCTGGTTGGGCTGGCCGCCGGCTTTTTCCTGGTGAGTCGCAGCAAGCTTATCCGCCTGTCCTTCCGGGGCTTTCGACCGGACGGCGAGATCATAGGGGCTATGTTCAAAGTGGGCTTTCCCGCTATTCTGATGCAGGCTCTGTCCAGTGTGATGACGGTGGGTATGAACCTGATCCTCCCCCTGTTCACGTCCTTCGGCGTATTCATCCTAGGCGCCTATTATAAGATCCAGTCCTTTATTTTCATGCCCCTTTACGGCATGACCAACGCCCTGGTGCCCATCATTAGCTTCAACTACGGTGCCAAAAGTCGCGGCCGGATCACCGGCACCGTGCGCTTTGCTCTGATCCTGACGGCGGTGCTTATGACCGCAGGTACACTCTTTCTGCTGGCCCTGGCCGGGCCGTTGCTTACCCTCTTTGAGGCGGAGGGAGAGCTGATGGGAGCGGGGGTGGCTGCTCTGCGATGGATCGCTCTGTCCTTCCTCTTTGCCGGAGTTTCCCTGGTGCTGTGCGCCATCCTCCAGGCCCTGGGCTCTGCCAACGCCAGTCTGACAGTGTCCCTGCTGCGCCAGGTGGTGGTGCTGCTGCCGGCGGCCTGCCTTCTGGGGACCCTTAACAGTTCCCTGGTATGGCTGTCCTTTCTGACGGCGGAGATCATCTCCTGTGCGGTTGCCTTGCTGCTTTACCGCCGGGCCTATCACCAAAAAATCGTTCCGCTGCCCGATTAAAAAACCGGCCCTCCGCTGTGAGGGCCGGTTTTGCTATGAAATTCAGTTGCCGCCGAACTCGTGGAAGAAGCGGTCGTGGATGACCTGTACGGAGCGGTCAGCCTCGGCCAGATCCACCAGCACAGAAACCTTGATCTCGCTGGTGGAGATCATATTGATGTTGATGCCGGCGTTGTACAGGGCCTCGAACATCTTGGCGGCCACGCCGGGGTTATGGATCATGCCGGCGCCCACAATGGACACCTTGGCGATGGAGTCGTTCACGTCGATGTGATGGAAGCCCAGGGCGTTCTTGTTGGCCTCCAGGATGGCCTTGGAGCGGTCCATGTCCTGCTTGCCCACGGTGAAGCTGATGTCCTTGGTGTCGTTGCGGCCGATGGACTGGAGGATGATGTCCACGTTGACCTTTTCCTTGGCCAGCAGAGAGAAGATCTTAAAGGCGATGCCGGGCTGGTCGGCCAGGCCCACCACAGCCAGACGGGCTACATTCTTATCGCAGGCAACCCCGCTGATGTGCATTTTTTCCATGGTTTTTGCAACCTCCTTGACTTTGGTGCCGGGCTTGCCGGTGAAGCTGGAGAGCACCTCCAGATTGACGTTGTACCGTTTGGCCATTTCCACAGAGCGGTTGTGGAGCACCTGGGCGCCCAGGGTGGCCAGCTCCAGCATCTCGTCGTAAGTGATCTCTTCCAGCTGGAAGGCGCCGGTCACATGGCGGGGGTCGGCGGTGAACACGCCGTCCACGTCGGTGTAGATCTGGCACAGGTCGGCCCGGAGGGCGGCGGCCAGGGCCACGGCGGAGGTGTCGGATCCCCCCCGGCCCAGAGTTGTAATGTCCTCATACTTGTTCAGACCCTGGAAGCCGGTGACGATGACGATGGTCTTTTTGTCCAGCTCAGCCAGCACCCGCTCGGTGTTCAGCCGCTTGATGCGGGCGTCGCCGTAGACGGAGTTGGTGCGGAACCCGGCCTGCCAGCCCGTCAGGGAGATGACAGGATAGCCCATGGCCTCGATGGCTATGGCGCACAGGGAGCAGGAGATCTGCTCGCCGGTGGAGAGCAGCATATCCATTTCCCGCTTGGAGCCGTTGGGGTTGATCTCAGCGGCTTTGGCGATCAGGTCGTCGGTGGTGTCTCCCTGGGCGGAGAGCACCGCCACCACGCTGTGGCCCCGGCGGTAGGTTTCGGTGATGATACGAGCCACATTGCGGATGCGGTCGGCGTCAGCCACAGAGCTGCCGCCAAATTTTTGTACGATGAGTCCCATTGGCGTTTGTACCCCCTAAATCAGGTAAAATCTCTTTGCGATATCCTATGCGCTCAGTCCAGCACCCGGAACACGGAGCAGGGCGCCATGGTGGTCAGCTTGCTGTCCAGCTGAGCCCGGGTCATGGGCGGCGTCAGGAAGGCAAATTCATTGACTGGAGCTCCTGCCCGGGGCAGCAGCGGACAGTCGGGGAAGGCGGCCTTGACGTATTCCAGGCGGCCCTCGGTGCGGACGTACCAGGCGCTCTCCAGGTCGGTGGGGGGGACGGCCACATCCTCGCCCCCATCCTCCCAGAACATCCGCTTTTTGGCGTCCTTGTGGCGGGCGGCGTCGATGACGTCGGCCACCACGGCGGAGGCGGTGGGAAGCTTGCCCGCCCCCCGACCGTAGAACATCACGTCGCCGATGGCGTTGCCCCGCACGGAGATGGCGTTGAACACATCTTCCACTCCACTGAGGGGGTCCTCGCCGTCCACAAGGTGGGGGGCCACAAAGGCGCATACTTTGCCGTCCTCCCGGTGGATGGCCCGGCCCAGCAGCTTGATCTTCTTGCCGCAGGAATCGGCATAGGCCACGTCGGCCAGGGTGACGCCGGTGATGCCTTCGGTTGGTACCTGCCGGGGATAGACATGGCGACCGAAGGCCAGGGAGGCCAGAATACAGATCTTACGGCAGGCGTCATGGCCCTCGATGTCAGCAGTGGGATCCTGCTCGGCGTAGCCGTTCTGCTGGGCCTCCTTCAGAGCCGCCTCAAAGCTGAGTCCCGTCCGGATCATCCGGGTGAGGATATAGTTTGTGGTGCCATTGAGGATACCCGAGATCTCTTCGATCTCGTTGGCGGCCAGACACTGGTTCAGGGGACGGATGATGGGGATGCCGCCCCCCACGCTGGCCTCAAACAGATAGCTGACCCCGTGCTCCTGAGCCAGCTGGAGCAGTTCGCAGCCGTGCTCAGCCACAAGCTCCTTGTTGGAGGTGACCACACTCTTGCCCGCCTTAAGAACCCTGCGAGTGAAATCCAGGGCCACCTTGGCCCCGCCGATGGTCTCTACCACAATATTGACCTCAGGGTCGTTCTCAATGATGCTGAAATCGTGGATCACCTTGTCCCCAAAGGGGCTGTCAGGGAAATCACGCACATCCAGGATATATTTCAATCGGATCAGATCGTCCACCTTGGAATCGATATGGGGACCGTTGGTGGCAAGAACCTCGGCCACGCCGGAGCCAACTACGCCAAACCCCAGAATCGCTACATTCACCATTTCTATACCTCCTTTGCCCAAAGGGCTTTAGCCTGATATCACTTCACTGCGCAGCACCCCATCAACCCGGAGCAACCGATCCAGCAGCTCTTCCATGGGGATCTGGAGGCCGGAGGTCTCCGCCCCAATGGTAACCGCCGCGCAGCCGCTTACCGGTATGGCCTGATTGATGGTCAGAATATTCCCGCCGGTGGTGGCAAAAATATTCAGGACGGATGACAGCAGCCCCGGTTCGTCCTTCAGCACAATCTGGAAGGTGACGATCCGGCCATGGAGCATGTCATTGAAGGGGCGGACAGCGTCTTTATACTTGTAAAAGGCGCTGCGGCTGATCCCCACCCGGCGCACCGCCTGGTTTACCGCCGCAGCCTCGCCGGTTTCCAGCAGGCGCTTGGCCTCCGCAACCTTCAAAAAGACTTCTGGCAGCGCGCTGGCCTCCACAATGAAATAGCCCGGTGCCTTGCCCATTCTATGGACCTCCTCTTGTCCGTGACAGAAAAGCATTTGTTCTCATGATGCGGTCTATTTTAGCACAATAAAGAGCTCGCCGCAAGGGCAAACTGTTAGGCAGCTGCCGATTTCTGATTGGTTGGGTGGGGCAAATTTCGTCGATCTGTACATAAATGGAGGTGAGAGTGTGGAGGATGGGCAAGAGAAGGCGTATACGGCTAGGCTTCTGCGTCTGGTGCTTGGGGCGGTGGTGGTGTGGATCGGAGTGCGTTGGCTCCTGCCGTTGGCGCTGCCCTTCCTGTTGGGAGCGGCGGGAGCCTGGCTGCTGGAGCCGGTGGTACAGCTGCTGGTGAGCCGGTTCGGCTTGCACCGGCGATGGGCGGCGGGGCTATGTACGCTGGGGCTGGTGATCGGAGCGGCGGTGATAGCATTCCTGCTGCTGTGGCGGTTGGGGTATGAAGCGGCCAGGCTGGCGGACGGCCTGCCCGCCCTGCTGGAGGGGGCGGGAGAGCTGATGGCCTGGGCGGAGACGTGGCTCACCCGGGCCCTTGTGGCGCTGCCGCCGGAGCTGCGGCGGGGGGCCCTACAGGCGGTGGAGCAGGGGAGTGGAGCCCTGTTGGCCCTGCCCGGTCAGGTGGGGAGCTGGCTGACCGGTGCTGTGGCACAGCTGATGTCTGGGTTGCCCAACGTGGGGCTTTTCCTGTTCGCGGCCGTTTTGTCCACCTATTATCTCAGTGCTGGGCGGCCGGGGCTGGCTGCCGCACTGGATTGCCTGCCCCAGGAGCTGCGGGAGAAACTGGCCCATTGGGAAGCGGCGGCGGAGAAGGCGCTGCGCGGCTGGCTGCGGGCCCAGGGGCTCCTGGCTCTGTCGGCTTTTGGCCTGTCTGTTCTGGGGCTGCTGCTGCTGGGTGTGGAACCAGCCCTGCTGGCGGCTGCCGGGATCGCCCTGGTGGATGCCCTGCCCGTACTGGGCAGCGGTGCGGTGCTGCTACCCTGGGCAGGTGTCGCGCTGATCTTGGGCAAATTTCCCCTGGGGTTGGGGCTAATGGTGCTGTATGGCGGGCTCACCCTGACCCGCAGTCTGTTGGAGCCCCGGCTGGTGGGGAAACAGGCCGGCCTGCCACCACTACTGGCCCTGGTCAGCATGTACGGGGGCTTTCGGCTGCTTGGCGTGGGCGGCCTGATCCTGGCGCCTCTGGCAGCGATGTTGACCTGGCAGCTGTGGGTGGGAGAGCAGACGCAGAAAAGAGGGGCGGCACAACAGCCGCCCCTCACAGGGGATAGGTCAGATGGTCAATGCTGAGTGATACAGAAAAAGGTAAAATTGCCGGTGGCCAACAGGACGCCCGCCTGGTCAGTGATTTCCACCGACACCTGGCAGGTAGTATGCCCCCGATGGCGGACGACAGCGGAGGCGGTGATGGTGCCGCTCTGGGCACTGCGAATAAAGTCTATGCCGCCGTGGAGGGTGACATATTTGCGGCCATCATTTCGGCAAGCGGTACCGCAGGCGCAATCGGCCAGGGTGTAATAGGCGCCGCCGTGGAGCAAGCCGTAGGGATTCAGACTGTCAGGCCCCATCTCCAGTGCCGCCTGGGCGGTATTTTCTCCGGTGGAACGTGCCTGGATACCGTTATGAATGGCAAAGGAGTTGGGGAGAAAGGGCTGTGACGGATGGATCATGATTGCCACCTCGTTATGCTAGAATAATCTGGTCGTTTTCAATAGCCTGAACAGTGGCCAGGGCTTCCACCCGAATTCCCATGCTGCGCAGTACCCGACCGCCATCCCGCATGGCCTTTTCGATGGCAATGCCTACGCCCACCACCTCGCCTCTGGCCTTGGAAACCAACTCCAGCAGGCTGAGAATGGTCTGGCCGTTGGACAGGATATCGTCCACCAGCAGGACGCGATCCTCTGGGGCAAGATATTTTTTGGAGACGCGAAGGGTATAGGATTTATCCATGGAGAAGGAGTGAGTCTCTGCAGAGTATACGTTGGGGTCAATGTAGCCGGTCTGAAATTTTTTTGCGTATATCACCGGTACGTCCAGAGCCCGGGCGGTAAAGCAGGCCAGGGCGATGCCGGAGCTTTCGGCGGTGAGGACCTTGGTGATCTTTTCCCCCTTGAAGCGTTTGGCCAGGGCGTTACCCATCCGCTCCATCAGTTCCATGTCCATGCAGTGGTTGAGGAACATATCCACGTGGATAATATCGCCCTCGCCGATCACTGCCTCGTGCAGGATCCGTCGCTTTAATTCTTCCATAGTGCTCCCTTTCCGCATAGCCCGAAAATTGGTTTCTTATGGATTATACCTTATTTCATGTGGGTCTGCAATATTGACAAGTACACGAAAATAAGGTATCCTATACAATACAGCTTGTCACCCGCCTATGATTTGCCAGCGGTGGATGCGCCCGGCAAGCGGCGATGGCGCCTTACTTCTTTGCTGTTTTCTCCAACAGCGGTCCCGATCCTCTTCTGAATGTGCATGGACCTTCTGTGAGAGAAATATATTTGGAGGTGTACCCAAGTGGTTGAAGGGTCCGGATTCGAAATCCGGTAGGTCGGTTTTGCCGGCGCAAGAGTTCAAATCTCTTCACCTCCGCCAACTTGCTCCAGCAGCCTGAACGGGCTGCTGGAGTTTATTGTATAAGGAAAACCGCTTGCTAGGCGAGTGATTCCAAACGACTAAGATGACGAGATAGGAAATGAACACATCCACCAGCAAAATCTGGTGGATGTGTTCATTTTGCGTTGAATGATTATGGGAGCGTGCCCAGCACGGCGTTCAGGATAAACACGGCCGCCAAAAAATATAGAGCTGGATCCAGCAAATGTGCCCTTCCTCGACACACCATCACAACCACATAGGAGATGACGCCCAGCATGACTCCGGTAGTGATGGAAAAGGTGAAGGGCATTCCCACAATCATCAGAAAGCTGGGCAGTGAGATCTCCACGTGTTTCCAGGTAATCTGGGTGATGCCGCTCATCATGGACATACCCACCATGACCAATGGCGCAGCCAAAGCGGCGCCGGTCACCAGCCCTGTCAGCGGCGTAAACGGCAGCATACACAGGAAAAGCAGGCCGGTCATCACGGCGGAAAGGCCGGTGCGGGCGCCCTCGCGGATGCCGGTAGCGGATTCCGCCATAGCGGTCACATTGCTGACGCCCAGCAGCGCCCCGGCGCAGGTAGCCGCTCCGCAGCAGAACATGGCCTCCCGCTGGCCGGCGAGATCACCGGTGGTGTCGGTCAGCTTGGCGTCTCCCGCCACGCCCAAAAGAGTGCCAAGCGCGTCAAAATACTGGGAAACCAATAGGGACAGCAGCGCGGAAACCAGGGGTATGGGGCCCAGCGTCAAAAGACCAAAGAAGTCCAGCTCCAGAGCCGCCGGAGACAGCTCCGGGACGGTCATCACCGTTTCAGGCAGGACGGTCACCCCAAGTGGGATTCCCAGCAACACCGTTAACGCCATGCCCAGAATGAGGGCTCCGGGTACCTTTTTCATTACGAGGACCGCCGTTAGGAAGATGCCCAGCAGCGCCAATAAAGGCTCCGGCGCGGACAGAGCTCCCATATCCACCTGGTTGCCATCGGCGGTAATAAGCCCCGCGTTGATCAGCCCGGAGAGGGTGAGAAAGAGCCCCACCCCGGCGGACAGAGCGAACTTGAAGGGCATGGGCAGAGCGTCGTTGAGCCGCTCCCGCAGGGGGCTGAGGCTGAGAACCAGAAACAGGATACCAGAGAGCAGCACCAGGACCAGGGCCTGCTGCCAGGTACAGCCGTACTGCTGGCAGAAGGTGTAGGTAAACAGGGTCGGGAAGCCAAGACCGGGGGCCAGGGCAAAGGGCAGATTGGACGCCAGCCCGGATATGATGCTGCCCACACCCGCTATCAGGCAGGTGGCTGTCATGACCTCTTCAAAGTTCATACCAGCTCCGGAGAGCAGGCCGGGAATGACCAGGATCAGGTACACCATGGAACAGAAGGTGGTGCATCCGCCCCGAAGCTCTCCGGCCAGAGTAGCGCCCCGCTGGGAGAGACAGAAGAATCGATCCAGTTGTTTCATCTCTGCTCACCTCCTATATCGCCGAAAGGACGTACATGACCACAAACAGAACGGTCAAAATGTAGGTCACAGCGGGAATCTTTTTCCCCTTTCCGCTGATCAGGCTGATGGCGGTATAGGAGATGAAGCCCACACCGATCCCATCTGCCACTGAATAGGTGAAGGGGATCATAATCATGGTGAGGAAGCAGGGCAGGGCAATCTCTACCTGATGCCAGTAGATGTTGGTGGCGTTGTGGATCATCAGCATCCCGATGAGCACCAAGGCAGGCGAGGTAGCTGCCCCGGGGATCACCCCCGCGATGGGGGCCAGCAGGATGGCGGCCAGAAACAGCACTCCGGTGGCGGCGGTATACAGTCCGGTCCGGGCCCCGTCCGCCACGCCGGTGGAGCCCTCCACCGGAATGCCGATGGGAGGCGCGCCCAGCATCGGAGCGGCGGCGGTGGACAGGGCTACTGCCGTCATACCCCGGCTGTACCGGCCCAGTCCGCCCTTTTCATCCAGCAGGTCTCCGACCCCGGCGATGCAGATCAGAGCCCCCAGGGTGTCAAAGCATAGGCACATGGTGAACGTGACCACGGCGGTAATCAGGGGCAGCACTCCCAGGGACAGTATGCCGCCAAAATCCGGGGACAGCAGCAGGGGGCTTAGAGAGGACAAGGAGAGGCTGATGGATTCCGGGGCCTGGGTGACGCCCAGTGGGAAGCCCAGCAGCGTGGTGACCACAATACCGATGAGCATGGCTCCCTTCACCTTCCAGGCCATCAGCACGCCGGTGATCAGCAGACCCAGGATGGCCAGGAAGGTAGCCGGGGTGCCGATCTCTCCCAGCAGCAGCGCACCGTCCTCTGCCCGGACGATGCCGGAGTTTAGCAGCCCGATGAGGGCGATGAACAGCCCCAGGCCGGCGCTGATGGCGTTTTTCATGCTGGGCGGGATAGCTGCGCAGGGCCAGTGTGCAGTGGTACATGCTGCCGCAGATGTAATGATCCGTGTTGAACTTCACCGCTGCGGGAGCGATGAGGTCCAGGAAATCCTTGGGCCGTACCTCCTGGGGCTGGGATGCGGTCTTGGCCTTCTTTTTCTTCTTCTGCGCTTTCTTAGGCATCTTCTTTGATACACCCCTCTCCGTCAAAATCGTCGAACCGCTCCGTGGTCACGTCCTGCTGGTAGTACACCGCCAGCAGACGCTTGACGTCCTGCTCCTCCGCCAGCCGTGCATGGAATCCCAGATCCCGCAGGGCCTGCTCCATCTGCCGCAGGCGGCTGATGTCCTCGCCGGACTCCTGTTGATCCAGGCGATAGACCAGGGCGAACTCCCGGGCCGAGGCGGTGGTGGCCTGGATCTCGTCCAGGTGGGCGGCGTCCTGCCGCAGGAGCTCCCGGATGGCCGGGAGCTCCTCTGTTTCCAGCCGCTGGCGGTACCAGTCCTTGTTGCGCTGGAAGGACTCACGGGAGTCCAGGGCCAGCAGGCGAACCTCCTGGGTGCCGCACAGGAGATCCGTCAGATTTTTGACCCGGCTGCGGATTCCCTCGCCGGACAGGACGGACAGATTATCCGGCTTGATCATAAAAAAGACCAGCTCCCCGCCGGCGGTTTTGGCGCCGTGGTCGGTGAGCTGGCGGATCCCCATGAGCTGCCGAGAGGTTTGCCTCTGCCGCAGTTCCTTCTTCTGTTGTCTATTCAATGGTTTCCCCCCATTCGTAATACTGCTGTTTCAAAATCAAAAAGCATATGGCATAGCGGAGGAAGTCCAGGATACTGGAGCCCTCCAGCCGGATGCTCAGAAAGGCGTAGAGCACTGTGACTACCAAAGGGATCAGGATACCTGTCTGGGCAATGGCCAGGACAGAGAACAGAAACCCCACCCCGATGATGGCCACATCCCGCAGTTCCCACAGCCACAGTGTGGCTTTGGCCTTCAGATTGTCTGGATAGATAAACATGATCCACCTCGCAAAGAGGGGAGGCCGTCACTGCAATGACGACCTCCCCGATTAGTTGATTTATTCTTTTTCATGTTCTGTTAGATGGGCAGAGAGATCCCGGCCCTTCGTACAGACAGCACGGATATAGACACAAGAAGATCCCTCATCCACACTGTACAGGATCACATCGTTGCGGAATGTGAACAGGTGGATGCCTTTTGAATGCCACGGTTCCAGACTGTACAGTGGGTACTTGCCGGGCATGGTTATCAGCTCCCGCTGGATCGCGTCCCGCAACCGGGTATACCAAGACAGGGCCAAAGCGGGGTCTTGGAACTGACAGCTGATATAGTCGGCCTTTTCTTCCAGATCCTGAATGGCTGTCTCCGTATAGGAGACCTTATATTGCCGTGGTGTTTCCATGGGCAAGGCGCTCCTTCATCCGGGCATCCACATCATCCTGGGAAAACACCCGGCCTTCACTGATGTCTGTTTCGCTCTTTGCGAGCTTGGCGCTGATCTCCTGAGCAGTCATCTCGTCCCAGGCTTTCAGTGTAGGGCGGAAGGGCATCCCGCCGTCCCGCAGACTCTGCTGGGCAAAAATGCGGACCGCCTCGGCAAAGGAAGTGCCGAGACTGCGGTAGAGTGCTTCTACCTGTGCTTTGAGCTCACTGTCCATCCGAACTTGGAAAGTCGATTCCATCGCCATGACGATCTCCTCCTTGTAGTGCAATCGTACTACATTTCAGAGAGACTGTCAAGCAGTCTTTGAACGGGAATGCCGCCGATTCCCCGGCGGCGTTCCTGCCCGTTCTTTTATCTACTCCGTCTCCAGCGGTTCTGGATCGGCGGTCGCCTCATCCGCCTCTCGCTCCTTCGCCAAGGCACTCTGGATGCAGCCCAGGAAGAATTCCTTTTGTTTGAAGTTGTTCCGCTGGAGATAGGCTTTGAACTCCTCAAACAGCCCCACCGGCACCTGGAAGGCGATTGTTTTCGTATTAAGATTCATGTTCTGGTACCTCTCTTTCATTTGATAAAATTCTATGATGAGCTGGGTCATGTACTCGCTCAGGGTCTGGCCGGACGCCTCCTGCTCCTGTCGGACACGGCTGTGCAGGCTGATGGGTATTTGCGCACAGAGGTTTCGTTTTTCTTCCGCCATGATGACTCCCCCTTTCTGGATGGCAAGGCAAGTATATCGAAAGCTCTATGGAATAGCTATTCACAGAAAGCAACAAAGAAATTGTGTAAACGCAAGCGTAATGGACAGGCCCCTCCGCAAAACTTTTGGTGGCCATCCGCCGGCAGGCCAGGTATAATCAGGGTAACATTCTAAAGGGAGGCGGAGGATATGGTGCGGTGCCGCTGGGCAGATCCCAATTCAGAGATCTATCTTGCTTACCATGACAGAGAGTGGGGCCGTCCGGAGCATGATGACCGAAAACTCTTTGAGATGCTGACCCTGGAAGGGTTCCAGGCGGGCCTCTCCTGGCTCACCATTTTGAAAAAACGGGAGGCGTTTCGTACCGCCTTTGACAGCTTTGAACCAGCAGTGGTGGCTGGATACGGCCCGGAGAAGGTGGAGGTGCTGATGGCCGACGCCGGGATCGTCCGTAACCGGGCCAAGATCCAGGCCGCCATCCAAAACGCCAGGGTGTTCCTTGCCATCCAGAAGGAGTTTGGCTCCTTTGACCGCTATCTCTGGGGCTTTACGGATGGGAAAGTCATTTTGAATACGGATGATGTTTTTCACACCAGCACCGATCTGTCCGACAAAATCTCCAAGGATCTGAAACGGCGGGGCATGAAGTTCGTGGGCACGACCATCATCTATTCCTTCCTCCAGGCGGTAGGTGTGGTGAATGACCATGAGCTGGCCTGTTTCTGCCATCCCAGTCACGCAGAGTAGCCTGCGGCAATGATGACGCCCCGCATGATGAATTCCACGCAGGGGATGGCCACGCTGTTTCCTAAAGCCCGGTACCGGGCGGAGTCAGAGGCGCCGGGGAGATCCGTCCACCCATCCGGAAAACCCTGGAGGCGTTCACACTCCAGCGGAGTCAGGCGACGGATCAGCTGAGGCGATCCTGTTCCTGCGGCCTGATGGACCAGGTCTGTCGCGTCCTTGTACTGGCGCGCGCTCTCTGTGGATGCCACATCACTGGGAGAAAACTTGTCTGCACGCTGCCGGGAAAATACCGCATGGTGATCCGTGGCGGTCAGGGTGTAGGAGACGTCCTCCTGATAGCCGATCCCGTTGCCGCCGTTTTGAGGCTGGCGGTCAATGGCATTGCCGGTGATGCAGAAAGTCTCCGCTGGATCCTGTTCCACTAAGGGCAGGTTATTCCCGCCGGTACCGGCGCGGGCAGACAGTGTGGGCACCACGGGGTGCGGCCCGGTGTACCGGGCGTCGATACCGTGGTTTTCGTAGACAAGGGGCTGATTGTTGCCGCCCTCCCCAAAGCTGGCGAATATAGTCTGGGCACAGTCCACAGGTCCACAAAAGCGGGTATCCTGGCCGTGGTTGTCAAAGACAAGCGGCTGGTGTCCGTGCTCCTGGGCCCGCAGGGTGCCGGACACGTCCTCTGAACAATCCATGACACTTCCGCCCTGGTCGTTGAGGCAGAGGATGGAGGGCATACAGTTGCCGCTGGCGCTGCCCTTCAGCGTTGGGGCTATCTGCTCTGAATAAGCGATGCTGCCGGCGCTTGCCCCTGCCCCTGCGGAAAACCCAGCTACAAAGGTCTGCTGCTTCATCCCTGGCTGGGCGCTGAGGGCTCCCGCCACATCATGGAGGTCGCGCACCTCGTCTCTTTGATTTGCGGCAAAAGCAACAGTGAGTTCTCCAGTGGTAAATCCCAGTTTCTCAACCTGCCTGGCTAATCCCACCTGTGCCGTCAGCGCCACCTTCAACTGGTGCGGCAGCTCTTTGCCGCGCTCCTTCGCCCGCCGCAGGATCCCCAGGCAGGCTGTCTGTGACAGGTAATATTTTTGTGCCGGAGTCGGCTCCAGAATATCAGACAGGGACGTGCGGATCGGCTCACGAGGCGCGGGGCCGGTATTGAGAAACAGCTCCCCCTCCCGATAGGGGGAGCGAAGTTCCCAATAATGGCTGCCGAACAGATCCACATGGCCGCAAGACAGGTCTAAAACCAAATACGGGATCGCGGCCAGCTCTGACGCCGGTTTTGCCGGCGCCTTTCTCTTGAGAGACGGTACAGCCGGGACACGCTCCTCTTGATCAGCCAGTCCGGGCAAAGTCAACTGATCTTCCGATCCAAGGTGATACTTCACGCCAAGATCATCTCCTCCTTTTCCGGCATTTTCTCTGTCCTATTCGAGCTATTTAGGAGATCGAACAGGATCTTCGGCGCGGTCATTCCCGCAAAATCAGCGATCAGATAAATGCGCTTACGCCGCTGTGCGACGCCCCAGAACTGTGCGTCCAGACAGCGCCAAGCCAGTGAGAAGGCGCCCTCCACCCGGATCTCTCCCGCGTCATGCCATGGATAGGGAAATGGCCTGGGGATCGTTGCGCTTCCGTCATAGACCCGCAGGATCTCCTCCAGTACGATGCGGAAATCCTCACCTTTGGGTGATCCGCTGCTGAAAGCACCAGGCACGTTATGAGCAGAAAGTAATTATGCGTGGTCCCTCTCTAAAAAGCAGAGGAACAGCAGCGTTAAGCACTGTTCCTCTGCACATAATAATTTGGTGAAAGCGGATCATCCAAGGGATGAGAGCCAATCAATGAGTTCGCTGTCCTGTTCCCAGTTAGTGACCGAGGGCAGCCTTAGATGCTCAGTAGCCTTTTCCAACGCAGACCGTTTCGCTTCGTTGTCTGCCCTTGCATAGATTTCAGTAGTCGAAATATCCGCATGGCCGAGAAAATCCTTGATGTAAACAGGATTGACGTTGGCCTGTACAAGATGCATGGCCTTCGTGTGGCGGAGCTTGTGCGGAGAAACATTCAACGGCATATCGGATGAAACACCCTGCGCCATCTCAACGTACTTCCGCAGGATATAGGTAACACCTGACCGCGTCAGTTTTTTCTGTGAGTATTCCAGAACAAGGGCAAGTCAGAGTGCCGGACAGGATCAATGCGGTTCTCCTCGAAATATACTTTCAGCAGATCAACCGTCTGCTTCATTAGTGGTACGGAGCGTATCTTCCTGCCTTTTCCGTGGAGTGTTATCACAGCGGGAACATCAAGGCGCACATCGCATATACGGATATCAATCAACTCGCTGACACGTGCCGCTGTATCATATAGGACCGTGAGCATGACCATATCTCGCCGTCCTTTTTTCGTAGAGCGGTCAGGCATGGAGAGCAGGAGCTTCAGATTGTCCGCAGTAAGATACTGAGCAGGGGGAGATGCAGCAACTTTTCTGGGGATATTGTGGATCTGGATGCATTGCTCCATGTACCCCGGTTCCTCCGCCATCACATAATCGAAGAAAGCATGGATTGCGCAAAGTCGCTGGTTATAGGTAGACGGCGACGCCCCCCGGGTGTTAGTCAGCCAAAGCAAAAATTCCTCCATGCAGCTCTTTCCCAATGTCGTCAGTTTTAATTTGGCAATGTTGTACCCTTTTACATCCCGACAGAAAGTAAGAAGCAGCTTAAATGTATCCCGGTAGGAACAGATCGTATTGCTGCTCAAATTTCTCTGGACCGGAAGATAGTGCGTTAGATACCGGGTCAGCAGAACGGAGAAGTCAACCGTCTTCATGCAAAACCTCGCTTTCGGGAATCAGATCACCAAACTGTTCTTCCAGCCTTGCGGTAATGTCTGGGTACATTTGGGCAGTTAATTGCAAATAATTCTGCGTCCCTCTAATGCCGGCATGTCCCAGATAGCGGGAGAGTACCGGCAGTGCAGCAGTGAGATCTTCTCCGGAGCGCACCCAGCTATTAAGGCAGTGAACAGCGAAGGTATGGCGGGTATCGTGCGGGCGAGGGCCTCTCCCAGCTCCAAAATATGGAATATTTGCATGGCTGAGAAGGTATTGGAATTGCACTTGAAGCCATGTGGCTCCATAAGCCCCACATTTACCCCGACGCGCTGGACTTGGAAACAGCAACATCTCCCCGGATCGTGGAGAAAGTACCTCCAAATATTTCGTCAGAGCATCGGCGACAGAATCGGAGAATGGCACAATTCGGTTTTTATGAAATTTTGTATCCCGGATCGTAAGCGTATTCTTTGCGAGATCCACATCTCCAACACGCAGCTCTCGCAACTCAGCGGAACGCAGACCACAGTTGAACAGGATACGAAACATAACCGGAAGCTGGTGGTGGCGGAGCGGGTTTTGCTCTGTTGGAGGGATGTAGTCAGCAGCGTTAAGCATCCGCTCAATTTCATCATCTGAAAAGATATATGCCTTGAAATTGCGGATTTGCTTTGGCAGCGAGCGACGTGGAACTTTGTATGCCGTAAAGCCTTTTCGAATCACGAAGTCAAGAAAACCATTGATAGCACTCGCTTCCCTTTGAACGGTGCTGGCCTTTTGGTTCAGCCTGTTGCCAATATGTCCGAGAACATACTCCTTTGTAAACTCCACATTGCCGTCCTCCGGGTTCTCGTAGTCCTGCAGAAATCTTCGGATGCAGTCCCTGTCAGTTTTTCCAACAAAGCCAAGTGCTTGGCGCTCATCCATGTACTGCTCAAGTAATTGTTCCGTCGTCACGACAAATCCTCCTTTCCCCGTAAGATAATGCGCACCTGCGGAGCGCCGGAATATCCACCTTGGTATAGGCAATGGTTGTTTTAGGTGTATCGTGGCCGAGAATATTACTGATCGTCATGAGGGGAACACCATCCTTGAGAAGCGTGCTTGCCACCGTATGGCGCATGGAGTGTGCTACCTTGCGTTTTCGGATTGTCATCCCGGCCTGTCGCATATACCGTTTGATATTTTCGGATAGTGTGGAACTGGAAGCAATCGGCCCATACGGATGGACGTGACGGATGAATACATTGTCGCAATCAGAATCCAGCCTGCCATTTTTCAGATAATCTATGATCGCATCTCCAATCGGAGACAGCAGAGGCAACGCGTTGATTTTTCCGCTTTTTTGCTGTGCGTAGGTAATCACCTTCTTATGCCAGTCGATTTCACGGAACTTCAGCGCGCATATATCTCCCGCCCGCATCCCTAATACCGCTGCCAAAAGGATCATCGCATAATCGCGTTTTCCAACTGCGGTTCTGCGGTTGATCGCAGACAGAAGCTGCCAGATCTCCTCCGGTGTCCATGTCTCTGGGAAAGACTCCTCTACGTAAATCTTTGGTCTTGGCACATCGCCGGACAGATCGTCTTTCAGAACACCGGTCATATAAAGGTAGCGGAAAAAGTCTCGCAAAACACTGCTGATGATGTGGATAGTCGATCTTTTATACCGATACAATGTGGTCATATAATCCGAAACGACCGAAGCCGTGATATCCGGCAAATCGACCTGCCTCCCATCGAGATAACACAGAAATTGCTTCAGCTTTGTACGCTTGACATCAATCGTACCAGCCGCCCCGTTGTTTTTGGCACAGTAACCAAGATAATTCTCCAGTATGCTGGCGTACCTGACCGGCACCCTGTAATCGTGGCGGCTGATTCGCCGGGCGCAGCCGAATTGGTAAATGTCATCCAGGAATCGAATTGTCCTGCGGGTCGTTCGCTGTTTTTCATTAAGCTTGATGGAGGGGTCCGTCATATCCATACCATAACGCTGAAAAAAGTATGTGATCCCCGTATCCGGCCTGTAAATCTGTATCGCATTTTGAACACAGTAGTCAGCAAAATCTCGTAGTTCCCTGCAATGCCAGTAAATTGTCCCCTGTGCGAGTTGGAGTCTTCGCAGTTCTCTATCTGCGATATCCAGCATTTGGTCGACTGTTATCTGCGCTGCATCTACTGACATTCCCATCGCCACCATCACTGTTATTCCGGTACTTGCCGGTATGTCTATGGTAACGGGTTATGCGCAGAATAACCAGTCTGTTATTTATATTTTTTGCCAGATACACTGAAAGATTGGCTATTGACTCTGCATAACATTTTTTAATGCATAACGTTGCCGGAGCGATGGTATCAAATGACCGGCTGGATTTTCTTGCCGTCCTCCGGGCTTTCCGGCCGGACGCCGAAATTCCAATGCCTGCCTCTGGACGATGGGGATACGCCGGAATGGTACGAGGGAGACGACCCGATCTGGCCTGGAGGACCATGGATGCCCAATACTGGGCAAGCCCCCGCCTGGCACGGCGGCAGCGCATCTTCCTCGTGGCGGATTTTGGAGGGCGGCGTGCTGGAGAAATACTGTTTAAGCCCCGCCCAATGCTCCCGCTTTCTGCGCCTGGCACAGAGGGCGGGGTGCCCGCCGCCCAGGGAGATCGAGGCCCTTTTCTTGAAACAGGGGGGCGTGTACCAATCGTCCGGCCCTTTCAGTTGTTCCGTATGCGGGGGGCCGCCAAGAACCAGGAGCACATCCAATTCCGGGACAGCTTTGGATTCCAAACTGACCCTTTTCCCACCCTTTTAGCCAGTGATGTGGCCCCCTTTGCCTTTTGGTATGAGGACGATCCCCTGGGCGGCTGCGTCCGTTTTCCCACAGAGCTAGAATGTGAGCGGATGATGGGGCTCCCGGAGGGGTGGACACAGTACGGGGCGGATGGAGAACCCATCCGTCCCATACACCGCTACCGGGCCCTGGGAAATGCCGTCGCCCTGCCCTGCGCCGACTACATCATGGCCGGGATTGCGGAGGTGTTGAACCATGTCGAAAAATAAATCTCACCGTGAGACGCGAATCGGAGGTGTGTGCCATACCAAAACCACGGGAACGGGACCCCAGCGATAAGATCAAGAGAAAAGGCAAGAACGGCGGACGGCCTGTGCGGGACGTCCGCCGCCAGATGACCGCCAAGCTCCGCAAGGAGCTGGTGGAACAGAAACGGGGCGGGCAGGAGCCTCCCGCCGACGTCCAGGCGGTGGAGCAGGTGGAGCAGACCGGCGCGGTGGCCTTTGACAAGGTGGAACGCGAGGCAGAACAGCTTATTGACTGTGCCCTCCATCCAGACCGCCGCCCCAAGGAACGGACAGATGCCATCAAGGGGGACGGGCAGCGCCCCCAGGAGCGCCGGCCAGTGAACAGCTCCAGCCAGACCGCGCACAAAACAGGCCGAGGGCGGAGTGGCGCAGTTCCAGAGCCAAGGGGCGCCGCTCGCTCGCCTGGGGCAAAGACCGGGGCGGTGGAAACCGGCCCGGTTTCCCATTCTACCCCCGGAGAACCTGACACGCCGCCCACGCCCCAGGAGCGGATGAAACGGCAGGCGGCAAAGGATCTGGAACACGCCGGGCATACCGGGAATTTCCCCCAGAGGCGCGAAGCGCCCCCGGCCTCACCCCACTACGGCGGCCGACCGCCGGAGGCAGGTTCTCCTAAAAATAACTTCTCTCCCGCAAATCAATCTATCCATCCATCAAATCCATCCACCGACCGCCCATCTACCAAGGAGCGCCCCAGACGCTCCGCCGCACCCAGGGAAAAGCCCCCCGGCGGGGCCTTTACCCCCAAGACCCGCCAGAGGGTGGAGCAGGCCGCCCGGAAAGGGGGCGCCGCAGGAAAAACCACACTCCAGGAGGCGGGAAAGCCCACCGCGAAGCGGATCGTGGAGCGTGCCCGCCGCAGGGCCCAGGCCGCCGCACAAAAGAGCCTGGCACAGCGGGCGAAGCAGGCCGCCAAGACCGCCGCCGGCCTCTCCAAGAAAGCGGCGGTGGGTGTGACAAAGGCGGTGGCCGCCATGGTCAGCGCCCTAGTCTCTCTGGTGGGCGGTGCGGTGCTGGTGCTGGCCCTGGCGGTGGTGCTGCTGATCGGCGCCCTGCTCGCCTCCCCATTTGGTATCCTCTTTGCCAACGAACCGTCCAGAGACGCCGTGCCCCTCAGCGCCGCCGTTGCCCAGATCAATGTGGAACTGGCGGATAAGCTGGAGGGCTTGCAGGGCGGTGAGTACGACCGGGTGGAGATACAGGGCCAACCCCCGGACTGGAAAGAGGTGGCCGCCGTGTTTGCCGCCAAGACCGCCGGAGCCGAGGACGGAACCGATGTGGCCGCACTCACCCCAGACAAGGTGGAACTTTTGCGCGGCATCTTTTGGGATATGTGTACCATATCTTCCGAGGTAGAGACAATAGAGCACCCGGCCAGCGGAAATAAGAAAGCCTGGACGGAGGAGATACTAGTCATCACCATCACCCCCAAAACCGCCGGGGAAATGCGGACGTTCTACGCCTTCACAGAATTTCAGAATCAATCCCTCACCGACCTGCTGGCTGAATTGGATGCCCTGGGCTCTCTGCTGGGCGACCTGTCCATCTCCCAGGCCGACGCCCTGGAGCTCCTGCAAAATCTTCCCGCCGACCTTGACCCGGAGCGTCGGGCCGTGGTGGAGACCGCCTGCAAGCTGGTGGGGAAAGTGAATTATTTTTGGGGCGGGAAGTCGTTGACCGTGGGATGGAATGACGCCTGGGGCACCCTCCGGCAAGTAACGGCGGCGGGCAGCTCCACCACTGGCACCTACCGCCCCTACGGGATGGACTGCTCCGGCTTTGTGGACTGGGTGTTTTTTAACATCACTGGCGGCGAATACATCATCGGCCACGGCGGGGGCGCCCACGCCCAGCACACCTACTGCGATCCCATCTCCTGGGACGAGGCCCTGCCCGGCGATCTGGTGTTTTACCCAGAGGACTCCCATGTGGGCATTGTGGGCGGCCGGGACGAGAGTGGAAACCTGCTGATCGTCCACTGTGCCTTCAGCGCCAACAATGTGGTCATCACTGGCGTGGAGGGCTTTACCTCCATCGGACTGCCCCGCTACTACGGGGACTGAAAAATAAATCTCACGGTGAGACGCGAATCCTGTCGGAATCAAATCTCACCGTGGGATTTATTGGTGATATAAATAAAATATTATATTGTAGAGCGTAGCCACGGTTTCCTCTAAAATCACAGTACCAAATTAATTGGAGGGAACGGCATGAGTGAAACACTATATGAGTATATCCGCGTATCCACAAGGGAGCAAAATGAGGACAGGCAGCGGATTGCAATGCGGGAGTTTGGCGTTGCGGAGCACAATATTGTGTTGGACAAGCAGTCCGGTAAGGACTTTAACCGCCCTGGCTACCAGCGGCTAATGAAAAAGCTAAAGCCGGGCGACATCCTTGTCATCAAGAGCATCGACCGGCTAGGCCGCAATTACAGTGAAATTTTGGAACAGTGGAGGGGGATTACAAAGGGAAAGCAGGCTGCTATTGTAGTGCTGGACATGCCGCTGTTGGATACGAGACAGGGAAAAGACCTGACCGGCCTATTGATTGCGGATATCGTTTTGCAGCTTCTCTCTTACGTAGCTCAAACGGAACGAGAGTTTATCCGGCAACGACAGGCGGAAGGCATTGCGGCGGCAAAAGCCAGAGGCGTAAAATTCGGCCGCAGGCCTATGGAGCGTCCAGCGGCGTTTGAAGATATCCGAGAGATGTGGGAGATCGGGAACATATCGGCACGAGGAGCGGCAAAGCAGTTAGGAATCACACACCGAACATTCTTAAATTGGGCGATAAAAGATCAGAAAAAATGACAAAAAAGTATAGCTCTTGATCCAAACAGATTCCGACCTTTATCCCTTCCACAAAGCCGGCCTTCTCATGTTCCTGGCAGAGGGTGCAGACAGCATCCACGATCCGATCCATCTCCCGGAGGGGCATACCATGCATTCGCTGATATATATCCTCAAATGCAGCCTTCACTGTATCGGTGTCGGTGTCGGTGTTGTTGCACTCGTGGTAATAGCTGAACAGCATCTCCAGGATAGAGTGGGCATCACTACCGTAATTGTGCGGATTCTCAGCCACATACTGCCTCGGAATTTCGATGTGCTTATTGATCCCTAAACCCGCCCCTCATCACTTCCAGCATCATTCTGCCACCCAACCGGAAGCTGTTTTGGAACAGTAGACATTCTGCCATTGCCTGGAATTCCCGGACGCAGTCTGTATATCGGGAGAACAGTTCCTTTTGTTCTTCCGTCATGGTTGCCAGCAACTTATCTTCATTCCGGCTGATTAGTTTTAGGGCAACACCGCACAGAAAAGTAAGCGTGATACAGCCCGACATGATATAATAAAAACATGGATAAACAGATGACAATGTCTGCGCTTAGTGATGAGCTGGCGCAG
>NZ_JACJLC010000032.1 GCF_016901955.1 Pseudoflavonifractor phocaeensis | reverse complement strand
AGTTGGCAGACCGCACTTCTATTATAGCAAAGGGAGTTTTTTTATCATTTTCATCGCCATAGGCTTTTTTGAACCACTCGCCTAGCGAGTGGTTTTCTTTATACAAAAAGCGGCTGGCAGCGCATTGGCTGCCAGCCGCAAAAACTTTATATTTTTTCACGGTTCTCTTGACGGGTAGCGGTTCAATTTCCCTACATCAGGGGGCCTTTTGTCACTGTCCATTTTTACTGGACCTGTTCAGTTGCCCCACAGTCTTCTTTGTCCTTGTTGGAATGTCACACCGCCCTGATCTGCGTTTTGAGCGTCTCCAGAAACTTCTCTGCCGCCTTGGAGAACACTTGATACTTTTTCCATACCAGATCCATACCGGAGATCACCTGATTGGCCAGGGGGCGGAAACACAGCGCACTGTTTCCGGTGGTATTGATGAGTTTATCGAAGCAGAGGGCGTAAGCCACACCCTCCTCCACCATCAGAGATGCGTTGAATAGCAGGTTATAGGTGCCCACAATATTTAGCTCTTCGATATCCCGGCCAAACCACTCGCTGATCCCGTCCTCAATTTTGGACTGGCGAGAGCACAGCAGAGGTTTGTCCAGAAGATCCTCCGGATAGATCAGGTCGCGGTCGACCAGAGGGCTGTCCTTCCGCATCAGGACCCCCCAGCAGTCGGTGGTAGGCAAATGCAGAGAATCGTATTTTTTCTTGTCAAAGGGCTCGATGAGAATCCCAAAGTCCAGCAGACCCTTATCCAGCCGCTCTCCCACATCGTCCGCATTGCCGCTGTGCAGATGGTAGTGAATCCCCGAATATTTTTCCTGAAGAATTTTGGCCGTCCGGGCCACCAGCCGCATGGCGTCCGACTCCCCGCCGCCGATGTAGATGTCTCCGTCGATGTTCTCATCGGCGGAGCGGAACTCCGCTTCGGTCTTTTTCACCAGATCCAGGATCTCATTGGCCCGTTTGCGGAACAGGATACCATCCTCTGTCAGGGTAATTTTCCGATTTCCCCGGAGAAACAGCTTTTTGCCCAACTCCTCCTCCAGATCCATCAGCTGGCAGGACAGAGTAGGTTGCGTCAAGTGCAGATATTCAGCTGCGGCGGAGATGTTCTCCTCCCGGGCCACGGCTAAAAAATAGCGCAAGACACGCAGTTCCATAGACGTATCTCCTTCCGGTCTGTGACAGGGCTTTCTATCCATTCTATTTATAGGAGGATCAGACCATGCCAGCACTGAGCATTGAGGTGGGCGGACAGAGCTTCACCGCCACCCTTCAGGA
Organism: Pseudoflavonifractor phocaeensis; assembly: GCF_016901955.1. Classification (GTDB taxonomy): domain Bacteria; phylum Bacillota; class Clostridia; order Oscillospirales; family Oscillospiraceae; genus Flavonifractor; species Flavonifractor phocaeensis_A. The sequence goes on along the minus strand of NZ_JACJLC010000032.1, from coordinate 29,845 downwards.
CACCCCCACCACCCGCGCCTTGTTGGAGCGGCTCCCCATAACCGTGACCATGGGGGAGCTGAACGGCAATGAGAAATATTATTATCTGGATGAGAGTCTGCCCACTGACTCCCGGCGTCCCGGCCAGATCCATGCCGGCGACCTGATGCTCTATGGCTCGGACTGTCTGGTGCTGTTCTATGAGAGCTTTTCCAGCTCTTATTCCTACACCACCCTGGGCCGGATCGATGACCCCAGCGGCCTAGCTGCGGCCCTGGGCCGGGGCAGTGCAGAAGTGACGTTCCAAATCCAGAATCCATAAGGAGGAACCATTATGTTTGGCAATTTTTCTTACTGCAATCCCACCAAGCTATACTTCGGGGATGACGCCCTGAAGTACCTGAACGTTGAACTGCCCAAGTACGGCAAGAATGTCGTACTGATCTACGGCGGCGGCTCCATCAAGAAAAACGGCATCTATGATGATGTGGTGAAAATCCTGGCGGACAACGGCAAGGACGTGGCGGAGATCTCCGGTGTCATGCCCAACCCCACCGTGGACAAGCTCCGCGAGGGGGTGGAGATCGCCCGGCAGCACAAGGCCGACCTGCTGCTGGCCGTAGGCGGTGGCTCAGTATGTGACTATGCCAAGGCGGTGTCCGTGTCGGTGAACTGTGACGAGGACCCCTGGGAGAAATACTATATCCGCTTTGAGGAGCCTGCCTGCGAAATCGTACCCGTGGGCTGCGTACTCACCATGGTGGGCACCGGTTCGGAGATGAACGCCGGGGCGGTGATTACCAACCCCCACACCCACCAGAAGATCGGTCACGTCTTCGCTGACGAGAAGATCATGCCGAAGTTCTCCATTCTGAATCCCCAATACACCATGGCCCTGCCACACTACCAGATGGTGGCCGGTATCTATGACATCTTCAACCACATCTGTGAACAATACTTCTCCGGAGAGGATAACAATGTCAGCGACTACCTCAGCGAGGGGCTGATGCGCTCGGTGATCGAAGCCAGCCGAATCGCCAATCAGAATCCCCAGGACTATGAGGCCCGCAGCAACCTGATGTGGGCGGCCACCTGGGCGCTGAACACCCTGCTCTCCCGGGGCAAGAGCACCGACTGGATGGTGCACATGATCGGTCAGTCAGTGGGAGCCTACACCGATGCCACTCACGGCATGACCCTGGCCGCTGTGTCCCTGCCCTACTACCGGCACATCCTTCCCTATGGTCTGGAGAAGTTCAAGCGGTTCGCCGTGAACGTCTGGGGAGTGGACCCCGCCGGCAAGACCGACGAGCAGGCGGCCCTGGAGGGCCTGACCGCCTTGGAGGGCTGGATGCGGGAGCTTGGCCTGGTGATGAATATCTCCGACCTGGGCGCCACGGAGGACATGATTGAGGGCATCGCCGACGGTACCATCATCCTCACTGGCGGCTATAAAGTTCCAAATCGTGAGGAAATCATTCAGATCCTGAAAGAGAGCCTGAAATAATACGGAATGAAGCACTCATCCCGTCCCAAGCCTACGTCTTAGGCCGGGACGGGATGAACTGCTTTTTAGAGGGTACTGCTATGAAAAAACGGAAAAAACAAATCCTTTGTACAATCCTGTCCGCAGCGATCCTATTCTCCCTCTCTGCCTGTGGAACTACCCCAGCTCTGAAATCAAAGCAAACAGCACTCTCCACGCTCTCAGCGCAATCAGAAACCACATTCTCATCCAATTTTGAGGATGTCCCTCCGGATGCCTGGTATGCTGAGGCGGTCAACTGGTGCCGGGGAAATGACATCATGAGCGGGACCTCCGCCTCCACCTTCTCGCCCAGTTCCACCATGACCCGGGCCATGCTGGCCACGGTGATCTACCGGCTGGCCGGTAGCCCCGCCGCGATCCTTCCACCTTCCTTCACCGATGTCTCACAGGACAGCTGGTATGCGGAAGCCGCAGCCTGGACCTCAGAAAATGGGATCATCTCCGAATATGGAAACCGGATATTCGGAGCCGTTGACCCGGTGACCCGGGAGCAGTTGGCTGCCATCCTGTGGCGGTATGACGGTAGTGAGTCTGTATCTTCCACCGGTTCCTTTGCGGATGAAGCGTCCATCAGCTCCTATGCAGAACAGGCGGTGGACTGGGCCACAGCCAATGGGATCGTTGCTGGGCGAGAGGGAAACCGTTTCGACCCGCAGGCGACTGCTACCCGCGCCGAGGTAGCGGTGATCCTTTACCGCTACCTGAACTCTCAGGCTGGAGATATGCCCTCTGGGCAGAAGATTCCCCAGGTGTTCATGACCATGGATATCTCCGCCGACGGCCTCATTGCCGTCTACGAGGCCCTGGAGGCCAGCCCAACCGGAAGCATCGCCGTGAAGCTCTCCACCGGAGAGCCGGGGAGCAACTACCTGCGTACCGATCTCATTGGCCCCCTGGTGCAGTCCTTCGACGCCCCCACCATTGTGGAATGCAACACCGCCTATGGCGGATCCCGGGCCAACACAGCCATGCACTACCAGGTGGCGGAGGACCACGGCTACACCGCCATCGCCAATGTGGACATCATGGACGAGGAGGGCTCCATGACCCTGCCGGTGGAGGGCGGCACCAACCTCACTGAGAACTATGTGGGCAGTCACTTTACCAACTATGATTACTTTGTGGTGCTCTCCCATTTCAAGGGGCACTCTAAAAGTGAACGGTGCGACGCTGGTACTTTGCTTTGGGGAATACTTCTCCCACAGCCTCCAGCATACCAAGTCATTTGTCTCCAACCACCAGCTTGACTCCGTCCAAGCCACGGCCACGCAGCCACTGGAAGAAGCTGACCCAGCTGGCTTTGTCCTCTTTCATACCCTCTGCGGCGCCCAGAACCTCACGATATCCGTCCTCATTGACCGCAATCGCCACCAGAATAGCCACATTTTCAAACTCTCCACCCCAGTTACGGCGCAGGTAGATCCCATCCACATAGACATACGGATAGCGTCCGCCCTGCAGAGGGCGGTTCCGCCAATCCTCAATGTGAACATACGCTTTCTTGTTCAGCTCGCTGATGGTGGAGGGAGAGACCTTGCTGCCCCACAGCGCCTCGGTGATGTCCTCCACACGCCGAACAGATACGCCTGCCAGGTACATCTCAATGAGAGCCTCTTCCACACTGCTCTCCCGGCGGCGATACCGCTCAATAATGGCAGTTTCAAAAGAAATCCCTTTGAGCTTGGGTACCTTAAGGGTGACATCTCCGGAAGTGGTGGTAAGATTGCGGCTGTAGTGGCCGCTGCGGTAGCCCTGGCGTTGCTCGTTGCGCTCATACCGGGCTGCCTGTGTCAGTTTCTCTGCCTCGGCCTCCAGCAGTTCGTTGAGGGTTTCTTCTACGCTGCCTCGCACCAGCTCTTTGAGCTGCCCCTTGATAACTTCCTCGTTTAGCTGTACAATTTTTTCGGACATGGTTTGCCGTCTCCTTTCGAATGGTGTGTCGCGACTTCATTCTGCCAGAGTTCTGCAAACCATGTCCCTTTTTGTTTTTGCGAAACTTATTCTACCTGATCGGGTAGCCGTTCATCAGATCGGCTTTGCCCGGCGCGCTGACGCTGACTACCTGGGCCCCTAGGTCCGCCAAAATCATGGTGGCCAGGGGGCCTGGCAGCAGAGTGGAGAAGTCCAGAATCTTCAGGCTGCTTAATGCTCCCATTGTGTTCAGCCTCCCCGCGCTCAGCGTACGCCCATCTCCTTGGAGATGATGACCTTGTGGATTTCAGCGGTACCGTCGAATATCTCGGTGATTTTGGCGTCCCGGTAGATGCGCTCGATGGGGTAGTCCTTGCAGTAGCCGTAGCCGCCAAATACCTGCAGGCACTTGCGTACTACGTCGTTGCACACCTCGCCCGCATAGTACTTGCACATGGAGTGGAGCGCCCGGTCTATCCGGCCCTCATCCAGCGTGACGGCAGACTGATAGACCAGCAGGCGGCGGCCTGCACCTTAGTCTGGCACTCAGCCAACACAAACTGGGTATTCTGGAACTGGGAAATCCGCTTATCCTCACGGCGCTGACGCAGGGGCGGAATGTACTCGGTGAATACATTGATCCGGTAAAACAGATCCTCCCGAAAGGTGCCTTGCTCCACACAGTTTTCCAGGTCCCGGTTGCTGGCAGAGATGAGGCGGAAATCCACCTCCCGCTCATTCACGCCGCCCACACGGCCAATTTTTCTGGTCTCCAGCGCCCGCAGTAACTTTCCCTGCAGGGCAAGCGGCAGGGAGTTGATCTCATCCAAAAACAACGTTCCACCGTCGGCCTCCTCGATCAGGCCCTTCTTTCCACCCTTTACAGCTCCGGTAAAGGCGCCGTTTTCATAGCCACACAGCTCCGACTCAATGAGATTTTCCGCAATAGCGGCACAGTTTACAGTGACGAGAGGGGTGTCTGAGCGGTCGCTGGCCGCATATTTTAGAAGGTTCCATACAAAAAGAGGCTCAAGCGGCCAGATAGCCGCTTGAGCCTCTTTTTGTATGGATAACAGTTCCACATCCAGGTGCGCGTCTTTTACTTTCCAACCGCACTATACTCATCGGTATGATTTACTCCTATAATTGACCGCCGCCCCAACACAAACCTGTTAAGGCGGCGGTCTCATAGGAGAAAGCTGACATATTTTATCTTTCCTGTTCAAGATCCCGGTGCGGTAATCAGCGCACGCTTACATCAGGCTCCTATAAAGAAGCTCAATCTCCTCCACGCTGGTCTCTCTGGGATTGCCGGGACAGCAGGCGTCGGCATAGGCCGACTCCGCCAGGAAATGCACGTCTGTCTCCTTCAGGATGTCCTTCAGGTCGGCGGGGATGCCCACGTCGGCGGAGAGTTGCTTGACGGCGGCAATAGTAGCTTTGCGGGCCTCCTCCAGAGGCATTTCATCGATACCGCTCACACCCATAGCCTTGCCGATGGCGCGGTAGCGCTCACCGGTGTAGTCAGCGTTGTACTCCAGACCGGTGGGCAGCAGGATGGCGCAGGCTACACCGTGGGGCGTGTCATACAGGGCGGACAGACCGTGGGCCATGGAGTGGACGATGCCCAGACCCACGTTGGAGAAGCCCATACCGGCGATGTACTGGCCCAGAGCCATGCCCTCTCTACCCTCAGGGGTGTTGTCCACAGCACCCCGCAAGTTCTGGGAGATGAGGCGAATGGCCTCCAGGTGGAACATATCGGAGATGGCGCAGGCGCCCTTGGTGATGTAACCCTCGATGGCGTGGGTCAAGGCGTCCATGCCGGTGGCGGCAGTCAGGCCCTTGGGCATAGAGGACATCATATCAGGGTCCACTACGGCAACCTCGGGGATGTCGTTGGCGTCCACGCACACAAATTTACGCTTCTTCTCCACGTCAGTAATGACGTAGTTGATGGTCACCTCGGCTGCGGTACCGGCGGTGGTGGGAACCGCAATGGTGAACACCGCATGCTTCTTGGTGGGGGCCACACCCTCCAGAGAGCGCACATCGGCAAATTCCGGGTTATTGATGATGATGCCCACCGCCTTGGCGGTATCCATGGCCGATCCGCCACCGATAGCAATAATACAGTCGGCGCCGGAGGCCTGGAAGGCGGCCACGCCGCTCTGCACGTTCTCAATGGTGGGGTTGGCCTTGATGTCAGTATACACCTCATAGGCAAAGGCCGCCTTGTCCAGCAGATCGGTCACCTTGGCCACCACGCCGAAACGGACCAGATCCGGGTCGGTGCACACCAGAGCCTTCTGATAGCCCCGGGAAGTGAGCTCGGGCACGATGTTCTCGATTGCATCTTTACCGTGATAAGAAATCGTATTCAACACAATACGGGTCGCCATAACATGATCCCCTTTCACAAATGGTAAGTTTGCTGAAATCCAGCTATAACCTATCACAACTCATCTGCCAAAGCAAGTCCATGGCAACAAATAGCACTAAAAGGTCAAAATATGGAATCTCTCGCTTATACCATGTTGCCCAGCAGATACTTGAGGATAAATACCAGAGAGATACCATACGTAAGCAGGGATACCTCCCGGCCCTTCCCCTGGATAAGCTTGATAAGGCTGTAGCTGATGAAGCCGAAGGCGATTCCATCAGAAATGGAGTACGCAAAGGGCATGACCGCTATGGTAAGAAAGGCGGGGACAGCGCACTCCGCATCCTCCCAGGGGATGAAAACAGCACTGCGCATGGTAAGCACCCCCACGATGATGAGGGCGGGGGCGGTGGCGGCAGCGGGAATGATACCGGCCACCGGCGCCAGAAACACAGAGAAGAGGAAGAGCACACCCACCACCATGGAGCTCAGGCCTGTGCGGGCCCCTTCGGCGATACCGGTGGAGGACTCGGCAAAGGTGGTGACGGTAGAGGTGCCAATGCAGGCGCCACAGCAGGTGGCCATAGCGTCGGCAATGAGGGCCCGGTCCGCCCTTCCGTCGTGGTCCTCCAATCCTGCGCTGGAGGACAGGCCCACAAGAGCTCCCAGGGTATCAAAGCAGTCCACGATGGCAAAGCTGATCACCGCCGTCAGCAGGGGCAGCAGTCCCTTGCTGAACACGCCCCCCAGATCCAGCTGGAAGAACACCGGCGCCAGGGTCACATGCTCCATGGTGACAGACTCAGGGATCTGAGTCACCCCGGCAGGCAGACCCAGCAGGGTGGTCACCAGAATGCCGATGACCACTGCGCCCTTGACCCGGAAGGTCATCAGAATGGCGGTGATCAGCAGCCCCACCAGGGTGAGCAGACCCTGGGTATTCCACACCCGCTGTCCGTCCACCAGCATGGACAGCTGCAGGGCGGGTACCGCGCCACTGATGGAAATGAGGCCTACATTCAGCAGGCCGATGAAGGCGATAAACAGACCGATGCCCGCCGAAATGGCATGCTTGAGGAAATCGGGGATCGCAGCGATCAGCTTCTTCCGCAAGGGAGACACCGAGATGGCCAGGAAGAGCAGGCCGCTGAGCAGCACGATGGCCAGGCCCTCCTGCCAGGTGTAGCCGATCCCCAGGCAGACGGTATAGGTAAAGAAGGCATTGAGTCCCATACCGGGAGCCTGGGCAAAGGGCACGTTGGCCAGCAGTCCCGTCAGAAAGCAGCCGATGGCTGCCGCCACACAGGTGGCTACCAGTACCGGTCCCCACAGCTCCTCCGGCATGGCCGGGAAAAAAGGCTCTGCTGCCGTGCCCAGGTTGGGACACAGGGTATTGGGGTTGACGAAAATGATGTAGGCCATGGCAAAAAACGTGGTGATGCCGCCGATCACCTCACGCCTTACCGTGCTGCCTCGCCGGGAAATTCCAAAAAAATGTTCCATATACCTCTCTCCTTACCTCTCAGGAATGTGTGCCAACCTCAAAGAGAATATACCGCCGCAGAATGTGCGGCGGTATATTGCTCTCTTAGAGTCCTTTTTCATCCTCTTGCGCTTCCACCGTCTGCACCGGTTTCTCCGCTGTCAGTTTCTTGCGGCGGAATCCCAGCGAATAGCGCCGCCGACCGGGCTCCAGGGGCCGTTCCACCCGCTTGTTGGTCCGGTACATCACGCTGGCCCCCACCGACAATCCGCCGATGGCCAGGCCGCCCACCACGCCCAGCACGGGGCTGACCGCCAGCAGGCTGCCGAACAGAAAGTTCATGGTCACCCCCACCAGGGAGATGATGCTCAGCAGGCGGGCGCTGCGGTTGATGTTGTTGTTGACGATGGACGTATAAGTATCGAAGTCCTTGATAACGGTATTCTTGGTCAGCTCGTACCGCTCCTCCAGGAATTTGAATTCCAGCATGACCTGGCCCTGGAGCACATAGCTGTTCTGCATCTGCATGGGATAGTAGCCCTTGTCGATGTGGGCCAGGATCTCCTTTACCGCAATGACCATGTTGCCACACTGGGTATAGCTGCGCCGGAAATCCAGTAGCCGATAGGTGCCGCTGTTGTCCAGCCGGTTGTCCAGGTTATCCTCCAGCTGCTTCATGGCGTCGGCGCAGCCGGATACATAGGCCGACAAATCCTGGATCTTGAATTGCAGGGCATACATCAGCAGCTGGCCGATGTATTTGACCTGCTTATCCGCCAGAAAGCGGACAAAGCTGCCGGTGGGCGACTCCTCCAGCACCACGTTGGTGTCCACCTGCCGCAGGCGAAGGACGCCGGGCTCGCTGTGCAGGCCGTAGAGCAGCTCCAGCACCAGGTTTTCCCCCTCCAGGTACAGCCGGTCCTGGGTGACCTGCAGCTCCACCGGGGCGGTAAACACACAGTATGTACTGCCCGCCAGGCCCTCCGCCTCGCTGTAGCGTCCACGGCTCATGGCCAGAAGAAATGTATGGGTTCCCAAGGGGTATCCTCCTTGTCTCAAAGGGCGCCATATTTGTCCGACAGCACGGTCCGGGGCCGCTCGGCCTCCTCCTCCGACTCCCAGGACAGCACATCCCCCGGCTCCCGCAGGTAGTTGAGGATTTGCCAGATCCCCTCCCCGGTATAGGAGCTTACGTGGAAAATGGGATTACAGCCCGCCAGGGCCAGCCAGTTGTGGGCCCGTTCCGGATTTCCCCCCTCGTGGTCGATCTGGGTCACGATCCCGATCACCGGCCGGTTGCAGCAGGCGGTGACGCAGGGGGGATAGAGGGAATAGGGCTCAGTGGCGCTGAGCAGCAGCCCCACCACGTCGGCCTCATAGGTATAGAGGGCCAGGGCCTTGGCCAGGGCGGCATTCTCGGCATACTCCCCCGGGGTATCAATGACCACGTCATAGTGGTTGATGTACTGGGTCTTGTGGTAGTGGATCACATCACCCTTGAGGGCCTGGGTCAGGGTGGTCTTGCCGCACTCGCTGCGGCCCATCAGAATGATTTTCTTCATGTCCGCGTGATCTCACAGATGGTGAAGCCCAGGTGGTTTTTCAGATAGGTGACGATGGCGGAGATGGCGGTCTGCACGTTGGAGATACGCCCGGTAAAGATGAGGGTGCCACTAAAGCGATCAATAAAGCCCATCTCTACCTTGGAGCTTTTGGTGGCGATATCTCCGGCGATGACGGAAATTTCCGAAGGGGTCATGCTCAGAATGCCGATAGCAGCCTGCTGGTAGTCCACGTTGGGATTCAGGCCCAGCTTCTGATAGATGATTTCATCCGGGCTGGCGATGATGTGGGCCAGGGTGACCTGCTTGCCGGGCACCATCTCCTGCACGATGCGCATTTTTCCTTCCTGTACCCGTCCAAAATCCATCAGATCCATTTTACTTCACCTCGTTCTGTTCGTCCAGACCCAAAGCCTTTTGGATGCGGGGCATATCGTACCCCACGATCTCCTCCCCGTCGATGACGGTGACGGGCAGACCGGTATAGCCACGCAGTTTCATGAAGGCCTGTCCCGCCTTGTCGTGGGACAGGTCAAACTCCTCATAGTCCACGCCGGCCTTGCGAAGAAATTCCTTCACGCTGCGGCAGTAGCTACAGGTGGGCATGGTGTAGATGCGCACCATGGCGTCCCTGGCCTTCGGGAAAACAGGCTCCTGCTGGGGAACCTCAGGATGGAGGTTCTCCTCCCCTGCCGTCCAGCCGGCGGCGCACAAACCACCGGTCTGCAAGGCGGCCAGCACCCGCAGCACCTCCTGGGGATTGCGGCCGATGTTGTTGTCATGGATCACGCTATAGCGCACCTTCTGCTCCGGATCTATGAGGAACAGCCCCCGCAGGGCCACCCCCTCCTCCTCCAGCAGCACGCCGTAGCTGTCACTCACCCGCAGGGTCTGGTCGGCAGCCATGGGATAGCCCAGCTTCCCCAGGCCGTTGCGCTGCCAGGCCAGATGGGTGTATACGCTGTCGGTGCTGACGCTCAGCAGCTCCGCGCCTGCCTGAGAAAAGGCCTCCCGGCAGTCTGAAAAGGCGGTCAGCTCTGTGGGACAGACAAACGTAAAATCCATGGGATAGAAAAAGAGTACCAGCCACTTCCCTTTGTAATCTGACAGGCAGATCCGGGTAAAGTGCTCCCCATCCGCCGCCAACGCCTCCATGGAAAACCACGGGGCCTCTCTTCCGATCATTCGTTCCACACAGCTCACATCCTTTTCTATGCATGCCGCCCCGCCGGAGCAAAATGCTCCGGCGGGACGGACGGTTTGATTACTTCTCAGGCTGATAGAAGCACTGATTGCAGTCCTCGTTTTTCTGCTCAGCCTGCTCCTCAGGCTGATAGAAGCACTGGGCGCAATCCTCGGGGGTTTCAGCCTCCGGGGCATGGTAGGGACTCTGGGGGACTTCCTTCTTCTCCCTGTCCTGCTTCCGGTTAGGTGCCGGATAGTGACAGTTGGGGCAATCCTGTGCAGTCATTGCAGTCAACCTCCTAGTTGGACAGTTTTTCGATCAGGCCGGGATGGGGGGATGGAATCACGCAGCTGCTGGTAATATCCCCTGTTTCCTCCAGCTGATGCATGGCAGCTTTTACCGCCGAACGAACCGAGGAGACCTCTCCTGTCAGCAGGATAAAGCCCTTGCCGCCCAGACCTCTGGCAATGCGGATCTCCATCAGGGTGACGTTGGCGGCCTTGGCGGCCAAATCACCGGCCTGCACGGCGGTCAGGGCGGTCATGGTCTCGATCATGCCGATGGACGCGGTCCGCTCCACCTCCGCCGTTCCCACGATGGCCGCTGGGACCGAGTCGTGGATATTGTTGATGATGTGGTGGCCGACCAGATAGACACCCGCCATCTGCATCCCGCTTTCCATGGCGCTCTTTACCGCGCCCACCGCTCCACAGATAATAATCACATATTTTCCGGGGCAGGTGGGACTGGCAGTCAAAAGTTCTACGTTGGCCGCCTTCAGAACCGCGTCCGCGGTCTCCACACCCACGGGGATGCTCTTCAGTTCCAGTAATCCGATGGACTTTCCCATAACAGGCCTCTTTTCCTCAGAATTCCCGAACTTATGCCGGTCAGATCACGCGGGCAATGGCGTTGATGATGATAGTGAGAATGAAAATGGTGGTAGCGGGGGGATCGATATGGGTGTCGCAGTGGCTGTTCAGGGTCTTGCCCACCAGGTCGCCCAGCAGGGAGCCCAGGATACCGAACACCACGCCCAGCACAAAGCCGGTCTCACCCCAGGCCAGAATGCCAGCGGAAGCCGCCAGGGCAGAAGGCAGGAAGATGTGGTGGGTGGCGGGGGTGGCAAAGCCGGTCTGGGTGAAAATCAGGGAAATGGCGGCAAAGCCGAAGCAGATGATGGGGAAGATACCGAAGGCGGCGGTGTTGCCGCTCTGATACAGAACCACGGCCAGGCAGCTGACCACGATGCCGATGCCGCCGCCCAGGACCACGTTGTACACGAAGCCCTTGCCGGTGGAGAACCACTCACGCTTGCCGGTGCCGGTGTACTTGCCGGTGATGCCGGTCTCGCCGAAGAGCAGGCGGGTCACGATGGCCAGGATGAACACGGTGATACCGGGCAGGTCAGTGGTGGCGGGGCCGGCGTTGCCGATGACGGGCAGCATGCCGATGCTGTAGCTGATGAGGTAGCCCAGCACGCCGAAGATGCCGCCCACCAGGATGACGTCTGGCTCGCCCAGACCGTTGAGGGAGGACAGAATGTCGGTGCCGGAGCCAAGCTTACCCTTCTTGCCGGCATAACCGGCAGCGGCCACGCCGCCGCCGAAGGCGATGTGGGGACCCACAAAGGAACCAAAGGCCAGCATACCCACGGCGATATCGCCGCCTACACCCGCCGCGGTGAGCACGCTGCCCACCAGGGCAAAAATACCGGTCATGATAAAGGCGGGCAGAGCGCCCATGTATGCGCCGATGATACCGCCGCCAAATGCAGCGACCAGAGCGAACAGATCCATAAACAATACCTCTCTTCCTTATTCCCGAATGATGATCTCTTTTTCGGTAACAGCCGCCACAGTGCCCGACAGGCTGGCGTGGAGGTTGGCCCCCAGCTTACCTTCGGGAATGACAGCAATGAGGGCGCCCCGTTCCACACGGTCCCCTTCCTTCACCACAGGCTGGGCCGGCGCCCCAACACCCTGACTCAGGGGAAGGGTCACCGATGCGCTGTGGAGCTGGATCCCTTCCAGGGGGGCCGGCACATCATAGGCGCTCAGGCCCAGCTGCTGGATCAGCTTGTGGACCGGATAGCGCTTGAAGGAGCGGAAGGGAGCGGCCTGTTGGGGCTGCTCGTGGAGGGAATTGCGTACCCCTTTCTTGCCCATCTCGCCTTTGAGCATGCCGTTGAGCTTCCAGGGCTGGAGGCCCATAACGCAGGCATACTCGCACAGGCGGCAGCCGCAGCAGAGATAGGCGTTCATTGGAGTGTAGGTGGGATCGCACAGGGAGCCGTAGGCCGCCAGGCGCATCATCTTGTGGGGCTGGATGCGGTGTCCCAGCAGGCCCCGGGGGCAGACCTCGGAGCACAGGGAGCACTGCATGCAGGCCGCGCCCGCGTCCCGCAGCATCTGGGGCACACTGCGGTTCAGGCTGTTCAGCAGCGGATGGCCCTCCGGCACCACGATCAGACCCTTGGTGGTTTTGGTCACCACGCTGTCGGGGGACACCACCTTGCCCATCATGGGGCCGCCGTTGACCACCTGCCAGCGGTCCACCACGGGACCGCCGGCCAGCTCCAGCATCTGTGCCACCGTGACGCCCAGGGGCACCTTCACGGTCTTGGGGGTGCGCACCGCACCGGTGATGGTAACGTACTTCTCCGTGACCGGAGTCTGGGTACGTACCGCGGCAAGCACGTTGAGGGCAGTCTCCACATTGCTCACCACCACCCCCACATTCAGGGGGATGCCGCCCTCCGGCACGATGCGCCCGGTTACCTCATAGACGATGACCTGCTCGTCACCGGCGGGGTAGAAGCCCCCCATTTTGTGAATGGACAGCTTGGGGTGGGCGGACAGGGCCCGCTCCAGGGCCTCCACCGCGGCGTGGTAGTGCTCCTTGAGGGCCACCACGCCCCGCTGGGCCCCCACCTGCTCCACCAGCAGGTCCAGCGCCTCCAACAGCTGTTCGGCCTGACCGGCCATCAGCTGCTGATCCACACGGAGCAGGGGCTCACACTCCGCCCCGTTGATGATGACCGTATCCGCCTGGGCCTTCAGCTTCACATGGGTGGGGAAGCCGGCACCGCCGGCTCCCACCACGCCAGCCTGTTCCACCAGGCCGATGAGATTCTCCTGCATATGGCCCAAACCTCCGTTTTAGCGCACGTCCATACCGCCCACCAGGACGCAGCGGCGGCGGCGGGCAAAGGACTTGGCGGATGTCAGTCCCTCTCCGGTGGGACCGGCGATGGTAAAGGTGGTATAGCCCTCGCCGCCCACGCCGATGCCGGCGTAGGAGGGGCCGTTCTTCACAAAGATGGTGGTCTGGATCAGCTTGGCCATCTTGGTCAGCTTCTCCACGTTGCGGGAGTGCATCATGGCGGTGTGACGGTTGCCATGCTCCACACGGACGGCCATGTCGATGGCCGCATCCACGTCAGGCACACGCACCAGAGGCAGAATGGGCATCATCAGCTCCACCTGCACAAAGGGGTGGTCCTCGGTGGTCTCCACGAGGATGACCTTCACCTCGTCGCCCACGTTGATGCCCACCTGCTCCAGGATGTACTTGGCGCTCTTGCCCACATAGTCGGTGACAGGGCTTTTGCCCTCCTTGGTCACCAGGCTCACCAGCTTGTTGATGATCTCCTGGTCCTTCACCTCGTAAGCGCCGTTCTTCTTCATGTTGAAGATCAGGTAGTCGGCCACGGAGTCCACCGCAATGATCTCCTTCTCGGCGATGCAGGGCAGGTTGTTGTCAAAGGAACAGCCGTCCACGATATCCTTGGCGGCTTTCTCGATGTCGGCGGTCTCATCCACCACCACGGGGGGATTGCCGGCGCCGGCGCCGATGGCCTTCTTGCCGCTGGAGAGCACCGTCTTTACGATGCCGGGGCCGCCGGTGGCCACCAGCATACGGATCTTGGGGTGGTTCATCATGGCGTTGGTGTTGGCAATGGAGGGCTCGGACACGGTGACCACCAGGTTGGCAGGCGCACCAGCCACGGCCAGCGCCTTATTGATGAGCCGGATCAGATGGAGGGAGACCTCCTTGGCCCGGGGATGGGGGCTGAACACCACCGCGTTTCCGGCGGCCAGCATGCCGATGGAATTGCAGATGATGGTCTCCGTGGGGTTGGTGGTGGGAGTAATGGAGCCGATCACGCCAAAGGGAGAATACTCCACCAGGGTCAGGCCGTCGTCGCCGGTCATGGCGTCGGTGGTCAGATCCTCAATCCCAGGGGTCTTGACCGCCGCCAGGCGATTCTTCACCAGCTTGTAGGCGTAGCCGCCCATGCCGGTCTCCTCCACCGCCTTGCGGGAGATGTACTCCAGGTTCTCCTGGTCCAGCACCACGTCCCGGATGGCCTGCACATATTTGGCACGCTCATGCATGGAGCGGCCCAGATACTCCTGCTGTGCGACGACGGCGGCGCTCACCGCCTCGTCCATGGTCTTGAACACGCCACACTCGCCGCCGCAGCAGCAGCTTTCATGGGGCTGCTGATCTTCCAACTGGGAGAGCACCTTTTTTACGATGGACTCCACAACAGCTTCATCAAGGTTCATTGTTTATTCCTCCTTACAAGGACATAGCCCAGCGGGCGATCTCCATATCCTGTTCCACCGTGCCGCCGGAGACGCCTACGCCTCCAACCACTTCCCCGTTTACCTTGTAGGGGAAGCCGCCGCCGAACAGGACGATCTTGCCGGGAATCGCCGTCTCGATGCCGTACAGCGGCCCGCTCTGCCCGGCCGCCTGGCCCAGCTCATGGGTCGCCATCTTCAGCGCGCTGGCCGTATAGGCCTTCCCGGCAGCGATATCCACGCTGGCCAGAAGGGCGCCCTCCATCCGCTGGAGGAGCACCAGATTACCGCCCTGGTCCACAGCTGCGAATACCACCGGTACTTCCAGCTGCTCTGCCTTCTCTTCCGCCCGCTTGGCCATCTTCTGCAGCGTGGCCAGGGTAAAGGGCGGCATGGCATCCCTCCGGTTTCCGGCCATCTGCTCCCGCACAACGGCGGTCACCTTCTCCCGCAGCTGTTCCTCCTGCACCAGGTCCTCCTGGAGCCGGGCCAGCGCGTAAATGGCGTCGGACAACCGGTTCACGTAGCGGGATACCACCTGCCGCACCGGGTAGCGCTGGGCCAGGGTGACAATATGCCGCTCCCCCCGGCGTACGATGGTGCGGGCCACATGGAGGGCCGCGGAACAGGGGTCCACGCCGGGAATGACAAAGTGGGTCTGTCTGCCGGTGGTCTGGGTACAGGTGTCCACCACCTGCTCCAGGAAGGCCACGTCCTCCTCTGAGATCAGTCCCTTCAGCTTGGCCATGCCTTCTTCATCGCTGGCCAGCTCAGCGCCCAGGGAAAACAGCCTGCCTTGAATGGTGCGCAGGGTGGTACGGATGTACTCCCGGTCCGTCTGTGCGTAGGCCAGACCCAGCATGGAGTTGGCCTCGTCAATGGTGCCGTAGCACTCAACACGGGGGCTGTCCTTGCTGACCCGGGTACCGCCCACCAGGCTGGTCTGTCCCTTGTCGCCGGTTTTGGTATATAAGTTTGCCATCAGCCCACCTCAACCGTATCCACAATTCCTACAATGGAGGTGTCAACCGGGGCCTCGCCCTTTCCGAAGACGTAGCGGGCGGAGCTGCCCTTACAGACGATCACGATCTCGCCGACGCCGGCCCCCACGGAATCCACAGCGATCTCGCTGCTGCCTTCCCGTTCCAGGCGCTCAGTCAGCTTCTCCACGACCAGGAGCTTCATGCCCACCAACTGCTCATTCTTGCTGGTGGAAACTACGGTCCCGATCACTCTCCCCAAATACATAGCGTCACCTGCTTTACGTCTCTTTTCGGATGGTGATCCCCCGGCGACGGGCGTCATCTGCCGCCAGCTGGGTAATAAGTGCGTGGGGCTCCACCCACACCGTGCTGCCGGAGGGGCAGCCGGCCAGCTGCTGACCGCCGATCACCCGGCCATTGAGCCGGATGGAATTGGCTGGCTGGTGCTGAGTGGAAGCGTTGCCCCCGGCGGCGCCCGCAGGGAACCGAGCCGCAATGGCCCGTTTGGTCGCCTGATCCAGTCGGTTGGCGGAGGTCAGCCGCGCTCCATAGGAGCGCAGGGTCTCCAGATTGCCCCGCAGGGTCTGCTTCAGGGGCTCGGCCATGCAGAAACCCCACCTGGCCCGCTCGCTGTGATCCGGACAACAACCGTCGGTGGCCAGGATCACGTCCTTGCCCCGCATCAGGCCGTCCAGGATCACCGCTGCCGCCGGCGTATCCGCCATGCAGGCCGCCACATGAGCAGCGGTGCGGACGGTGGTCGCCGGCACAATAATGGTATCGTACTGTTTGGTGAGCGCCTCCGGTGTGTCGCCCGGTGTGCCGATCCAAAGCTCCTCCGGCTCCAGCGCGGCGCGGATGGCCTCCACGTCCAGCACTCCGGCAGCACTTTGGGAGAGCAGCACACGGAAGGTGTAGCCCTCGGCCCGCAGGCGTCTCATGGACTCCAGGGCCTCCGGGGCGCTGATGTTGGAGCCGGTGTACACCACCAGCGCCTGCTTCATCCGCGCCAGGAGCTTCTCCACCACCCGCTGGGCCAGCTCCTCCACCAGGAGGGTCTCCCGCACCAGGCTGTTCAGCTGCTCAGTCGTCAACGGTCCTCACCTACTTCTGCTGTTACTGTGTACAGTTCACGGCAATGCCCAGAGGGGTCACCAGCAGCGGGGCCGCCGGCTTGATCACCGGCACACCCAGGCACTTCTCAAAGGTCTGCTCAAACTGGGTGAAGCAGCAGGCGCCGCCCACCACATAGATCTGGTCCACCGGGTAGTCCTTGAGATAGCGCCCCACAATGGAGGCCATCTTTTCCACCACCGGCTTGACCACTGGGAACACCCGGCTCTCCTGGGCCGGATCCCGCTTGGCCAACTCGGCCTCCTGGATGCTCCAGCCGTGGAAGCCCGCCAGCACCAGGGTCATATGGGTGCCGCCGGTGGGTTCATCCCCGGTAAAGATCACCTTGCCGTCCTTGAGAATGCTGATGCCCGTGGTGCCGCCGCCCACGTCCACCACAGCGCCGTCCGTGATGCCGAGCACCGAGGCCGCCGCCGTGGGTTCGTCAACCACGTTGGTCAGGCGAAAGCCTGCCCCCTCCACCACATTTCCAATCACTCTGACATTGCCTTCAATGATTCCGGGCGGAATGGCGCAGGCTCCAGCCTCCAGGGTGGTGCCCAGCCGGGCCTCCAGCTCATCCTTCAGCTTGGTCACTGCGTTGAGGGCGCCGATATAGTCCACCACGATGCCGTCCCGCACCACAGTGGATGGATAGGTGGCCCCGGCCACCGGCCGGTCGTGTTCATCCACGACAGCCAGCACGATATTGGCTGTACCCAGATCCACCCCTGTCCGCAGTTGGCCCTCCCATGGATTGCAGCCGCCGCTTTCGATCAGCCGCTCAAACTCCAGAAGGGTCTCGTTGCATATTGTCAGATCCTGCCCCATAGCCCATCCTCCGTCGCGTTACTCTTCCAAAAAGAAGGCCCGGTCGCCGGTCTTTACGCCCAGTGCGTTGGCCTCCTCCACGTCGATGTGCATTTCCAGTGCGTAGCTCTCCGAAACCCGGACCAGCACGTTGCACAGCAGCGCGCCCCGCAGACCTTCGATTCTGGTCTGCACATATTGTCCGTCCCGGTATCCCAGACGCCGGGCAATATCCGGTGTCATGTGGATATGCCGCAGGGCGGCGATGACGCCACGCTCCTTCTTCACGCTGCCCTTGGGTCCGATGATCTCGATGCCGGGGGTGTCCTCCAGCTGGCCGGACTCCCGCACCGGGGGCTTCACCCCCAGCACAAAGCCGTCGGCCACGGAGATCTCCACCTGGGTATCCCCACGCAGGGGACCCAGGACACGCACCCGGTTCAGCTCCCCCTTGGGGCCCCGGATGGTCACGGTCTCCTCCGCGGCGTACTGACCGGGCTGGCCCAGCATCTTTTTGACCGTCAGCTCACTGCCGGGACCAAAGAGGGCATCCATATCCGCCCGATCCAGGTGGATGTGGCGGTTGGATACCCCAATGGGGGTGGAGCGCTCCAGTTGCTCCTGCTCCTGGAGCGCCTCCACCACCAGGCGGGTGATCTGACGGACAAGGTCCTGGTATTCCATTCCGACTTTGCCCATACCAGATCCCTCTTACGATTACTGCAGCTTGGGCAGGATCTTCTCCACGTCGGTGTGGGGACGGGGAATGACGTGCTGAGACACGATCTCGCCCACCTTCTCGGCAGCGCAGGCGCCGGCGTCCACAGCGGCCTTGACCGCGCCCACGTCGCCGCGGACCATGACGGTCACCAGACCGGAGCCGATCTTCTCATAGCCGATCAGGGTAACGTTAGCGGACTTGGTCATGGCATCGGCGGCCTCAATGGCGCCCACCAGGCCTTTAGTCTCGATCATACCGAGCGCTTCACCCATAGTGATAACCTCCTAAACGATGTTACGTGTTCTTATTTTGACTTGTTTCTGCTTCTACGGCTCCGCCGGGAGGAAGAACCGGTCGGTACCTCCGGGCCGGGCTGCGGCGCGGGATCAGCAGGCTCCGCCGGTTCCGGCGGTACCGTCTCCTCCTGCGCCTGCTCCACCTGGGGCTGCTCTGCAGCTTCCTCCTGTACTTCCTCGGGAGTCTCAGGCTCTGCCGGATTCTCCGGCTCAGCGGGAGGCTCCGGCTCTTCCGGCTCTCCCGGCTCCTCCGGTGCTTCCTCGGAGGCCTCAGGCTCTGCCGGGCTCTCCGGCTCCGCAGGGGTCTCTGGTTCCGTCGGCGGAGTGGGGGTATGGGGCGGCTCCGGCCCCTCGGGGGGCTCAGGCCGCTGGTCGCCCACCGTGTCCGCAGTGTGGATCAGCTGTTCCAGACTGTTGGAAGGACGGGCGATCACACGGGTACTCACCACCCGGTTGACCTTGCCGGCGGCCACTCTGGCGGCGTCCACGGCGGCTTTCACCGCGCCTACGTCGCCCTGTACCTTGATGAGGGTCCAGCCGCCGCCCTTGGTAAGCTCGTAGCCCACCAGTTCCACGTTGGCCGACTTCACCGCGGCATCCGCGGCCACCACGCCGGCGGCCAGGCCCTGGGTTTCGATGAGTCCCAAACTTTTCTGCTGCATATGTTCACCTCCTGTCCAGAGCCTTCAGCGGCAGCTTTTTCACCAGCCGCGCCGCGTTGGCTCCCAGTGCCCGGGCCTGGGCAGACCCGGCTTGGGCAGAGATGCGGAATAAGGGCTGATCCTGCTCCAGCTTGCTGTAGTGAAGGACGATCCACTGGTCGTCGGCCCCAATGCCAACCTCCAGATTGGAGCTTTGGGCCGCCTCCCACGCCAGGGCCAGGGCGTTTGCGCCCTGCATCTGGTCCAGCTTCCAGGGGATGCCCTCCTCCTCCATGCCCAGCTCCACTTCCCGAAGGACCTGGCCATTTGCCTGAGCCGTATGGAAAAAGTGGATCGTGGGCTTGCGGATCTCATGGGGCATGGGCATGTCAGGTTCCCCCTTCCGTCAGGGAGAGCACCAGGCCGGTAGCCACCGCGTTGCGGGGACCCTCGGTGCCCCGGATGTTGCCCCGGCCGGCCACCACCTTGTACTGAGACAGGGCGTCAGTGACCATCTGAGGCACCTCAAAGTCCAGGGCAGAGCCGCCTACCAGCACCACGAACTGGATCTCCCGCACGTTGCCGGTGGGGCTCACCCGGGTCAGGGCCCGGATGGCATTGGTGACGAACACCTTCTGCTTGGCCTGCTGGCGGATGAGCTTGATGCGCTCCATGGACAGATCCCCTTCCAGAGGGATAAAGTTGCCCTCCTTCAGGATGACCACCTTGGCAAACAGGTGGGGGGCCAGGGGCTGCTGGAAGAACTCCACGGTACCGTTTTCATGGCGGATGTGGAACAGGCTCTCCACCTTGGCCAGAGGATATTTCTTGATGTCTTCTGCGGTGTCGAAGTCGGACAGACCCATCTCGGACTGGATCAGCAGGGTGACCATGTTTCCGGCGCCTGCCAGATGGATGGAGTGGATCTCCCCTTCCGGGCTGATGATGGACGCATCGGTGGATCCGGCGCCCATGTCCAGAATGGCCAGGGGCTTGTTGGTGCCCGGGGTGGTCAATGCACCCCGGATGGCCATGTCGGCCTCCACGCCGCCCACCTTCACCGGCACCCCGATCTGCTGGGAAAATTCCTTGGCGATGGCTTCCATCTGGAGTCGGTCGGCCTTAACCATGGCGGCGATGCCCACGGCGTTTTCCTGGGAGAACTCATTGGCCAGGCCGCCCTGCACCTTCTGGGGGGTAAAGGTATCCACCGCCAGCAGATCCTGGATCTTGATGTCTCTGGGGTGCTGGTTGGTCAGGTTGGCCATGACCTGGCGCACCTTTTCCAGCATGCCGCCGGCGTTGGTGCCAGGCTCACCCCGCACATCCTCCAGAGCGGGGATGGACTCCACCGCCTTCATGATGCGCTCGGCTCCGGCATCCACATCTACCTTGACGCTGCGGTTGTTCCCCTGCAGCTCCATGGAGCCGGCGGGGATCTTCCGCTCTTTTACATCGCCGGCGGGGGTCTTGATGACCACCGCGGATCGGTTGCCGATGAGAGCCCGGGCAATGGGCACCACCTGCCGGGTCTCCTCTGAGGACAGGCCGAACAGGGTAGCAATGCCGTAGGGGTTGGAGAGCACCTCCACCACGCCGCCGGCCGAGGCCACCTCCACCGCCGAGCGCATGCTCAGGGGAACCTTGTCCACCAGGGCCACCTCGTCCACGATGGGGATCTTCCGGTCCAGACGGTTGTGGATCAGCACGCCGTCATCCCGCTGCACGATGGCTGCGGTGACCTGGCGGCTGCCGGCGCTGCCCCGGTCGATGAGCCGGGCAGCCTCCTCAAAGTCTACCGACTTGGGAACCACTGCGATGTAGTCCTTGCCGCCGGGTGCCCGCTCCAGCTCGGTCACCAGAATGGTTTCGCCCACGCCCACGCCCATACCGCCGGGAGTGGCCGGATTATGACCGATCATGGTGGACTCGGTGATGATGGTCTCGGTAATGGTCTCCATGGCCACATCGCCGATGACGGGGGCGGCCTCGTTGAGCCGCACTTCCGACAGATCCTCAATGGTGTAACCGGCCTTCTCCAGGGCGTCGTTCAGGGAATGGAAAATACCGTTGATGTTCTGGCGGGTGCCCTTGATGCCCGTGGTGGGCACAGTGCCGCTGGCCAGAAATACGGGGCGGCCATTTTCCAGGCGGGCCAGAGCCGTTTCCGTGGTCGCATTTCCAATATCGATGCCTGCGACAAGTTTCATGGGGCGCCTCCTGACTCTGGTGAATGATTAGAATTTCTTCAGACGGCCACGCTTCTCATAGACCTCAGCGGCCTCACGCACCAGAGTGGCGGCAGTCTTGGCGCCGTACTTGCCGTCCAGCTCGTTGGCAATGTCCAGCAGCTCCTGCTTGGTGGAGCGGTAGGGACGCAGGGCGTTGTAGATCTCCAGCAGGCGCTCGTCGGGCACGGCAATGAGCTCGGCGGCCCGGCGCAGGTTGCCTGCGAAAGCCTCACGGTGGACGGACTCGGCCACCTGAGCCTGCATCTCCAGGGTCTCGGGAGCGATACGCATATCGTCAGCGCTCAGCTCGCCGTTGATGACCTTCTCATAGCTCAGAGAGGTAAAATCCTTGCCGGTTGGAGTCTTGATCTTGTCGGCCATGCTCTCGGCCAGGGGATAGTTGGCGGCGGTGACCTTATTGCCGGTGCCGCAGCAGGCGGCGGGGGCGGCGGGAGCGGAGGTGCCGTTCTTCATGGCAGCCATGACCTGCTCCACGATCTGCTTCATCAAAAGTTCCTGATCCATAAACTTGCTGCCTCCTTACTGGAACGAGACCGAAACGGCCTGCGGCTTCTTGTTGTTGTCCACCAGCTCGGTCTCCTTGATGTGGAGCAGAGCGGACAGGGCCTGATAGGTGGGACGGGCCATCTGATCGTTCTTGGTGGGAACGGGCGTGGGGGCCTCACCCTTGGCATACTTGGCGGCGTTCTTGCCGATCTTGCGGTAGGTATCCAGGTCGATCAGGGGCGCCTGGGAGAACAGCTCCAGGTTGGACAGGGGGGGCAGGTCCTTCTGATGGATCACGGTGGTACCCTTGGACTGGATGCCGATACCGATACCGGAGCCGGAGTACTCGGCGGCGTCATGGGCGATGAAGGAGACGTCGGAGGTGCGGTACACCTTGATGACCCGCCACTTCAGGCCCTCCTCCTCGATGCCGGCGATGATCTCGCGCAGCACCTTGTCGTGAGGCAGGTCCACGATGGTCTTGGTCTGCTTGGTGCCGAAGGCGGGAGCCAGACCGATGACCACCTCGTCGGCAGCGGAACCCTTGCGGGCCTCCCCGTCCTCAGTGACGGTCAGCTTGCCGGCGGCGGGAATGGTGGAGGCGGCGGGAGCCGCGGCGGGAGCGCTCTGGGCGGCGCCCATCTCCTTGAGAACTTCTTCAATTACACTGCGCAGCGTGTTTTCATCAAATGTCATGTCGCTTCACCCCTCTTAGATGTCTTCCGGACGGATGGCTCTGGGAATGTTCTTCAGCTGGTTCCAGCGCTCCTCGCTGATCTGGTAGCCGGTCATGGGCCCGTGATACTGGTTGGGCACGTTGACGGCGGAGAGAACGTGGAAGTTCTGATCGAAGATGGAGGCGGTGTGCAGATAGTCGCCGGCCACCTTCTGGCGGAGCATATTGTAGATGTTGTGGGCCACGTCGGGGAAGCCGGCGCGATCCAGGGCCTTCACGAAGTCAACGCCGGTGACCTTGCGGGCCATCATGTCCTCGATGGCCTTCAGATCCTCGTTGACGTTGCGCTGAGGCATATCGTTGGAGCCGTTGGCGTAGGTAGCGGCCTCCACCTCGGCGTCGGTGATCTCGGGCAGGCCCAGCTCACGGAACATACCCTGCAGGGCGCGGGCGGCCTTGTTACGGGCCTTGAGGACGTCCTCTTCGCGGACGGGCTGCAGACCGCCGTCGACCTTCATATCGCGTTGGATGATGACCCAATCGTCATAGTCCTCGGCGTCCCAGTTGGAGCCGGCAAACATGTTGTCGTAGTTGGGGGTGGCGGAGTAGCCGGAGCAGATGTAGTCGGTGCCGGAGAAGAGCTGAGGCACGGTACGGGCCACCCGGCGCAGGTCGGAGTGGGTGAAGGTCTGGTCGTTGGAGGTGGTGGACTCCAGATCCAGCAGCATGGCGATCAGGTTCTCAGCGGCCACGGCGCGGATACCGCCGGGCACACCGGCGGGCACGCCGATACAGGACACGGAGCCGTTCTGGGTACCCTGCACGCCGGCGCCCTTGGTGACGGCCAGGCAGCGGGCCTCCAGATACAGCATGGACTTACCCTCGGCGTAGCCCATCTGCACCTCGGAACCGGTACCGGAGGTGAAGCGCATCTTCAGGCCACGGGAGGCATAGCAGCTGGCCAGGAAGGCCTTGGAGTAGGGGGTGTCGTCGCCGTCCATAAAGACGGGCTCGGTGCCGTAGACGGAGATGGTCTCGGCGTAGGTGGTGAAGCCCCGCATGCCCAGCATCAGCTCAGTGGCCTCTTCCAGGGCACACTGGGTCATAACACCGGGACGACCAACCTGGGCGCCCACGAACAGAGCGATGGCGTTGAAGGGGGCATACCGGGCCACAGCCACGGTGGTCTCCATCTCGGCAAAGCCACGGACACCGGCCTCAGCAGCGTCGGCAGCGATTTGCACCGGGTTGTCGCGGACGTTGGTAACGTGGCACTGGTTGGCGGGGATCATACGGGCACGCATCTTGGTCATGCCCATCATGATCTCCACGATGGTCAGCTTGCCAACGACCTCAGTCAGCTTGGCGGGAGTGAGGGACAGGGTGATGTCCAGCACTTCCTTGCGGGAAACATTGATGTCCACGATCATCCGGGCAATGTCCAGAGAATCCATGGCCATGGCCTTCTCGGCATTCTCCAGACGGATGGCGTGGTCGGCGATGAAGGTGTCCAGCATGTCGAACTCGGCACGGCACTTGCCGTCCAGCTCGGTCACGACACCATTTTCAATCTTGATGCTGGGCTTGGGATCGAAGGGGCTGTTCATGGCGATCAGACCCACCTCAGGCCACTCCTGCACATAGCCGTCCTGGTTGACCGGGCGGGCGTCCAGCACTTCAAAACGCTTAGACTTCATGTCACTGACTCCTTCCCGTTAATTAGATGATGTAGGGGGTGGTGGCGCTCTTGAGCTCCTCGCCGGGCTCAAGGGCCTTCAGCAGCTGCATGCCCACATCACGGGCAGCGATAATGGCCTGCTTCACCGCGCCGGAATCACCGGAGAAGAAGAAGTTGACCTCGTTGGAGTAGCTGGTGCCGCCGTTGCCGGGGGTAGCCACGGTGATGGCGTCCACGGTAGCAGCCTTGACAGCGGTATCGGCCAGAACCAGGCCGATGGCAGCAGGAGCGCCAACGGTGATGCCGAAGGACTTGCCGATGGGAGCGCCAAAGGCCTTGTTCAGGGCGTAGCTGGCGCGGGCGGTATACTGGAACTCCAGGTGGCCGGCGCTGTTGCCGTACACGTCGCCGAAGGTGCGCTCCACCTCATGCAGGGTGACCTCAACGGCACGGCGGACATCGGACACGTCCTCAGCGCCGAAGACGATGAAGCAGCCGTGGCCGGCGCCGCCCTCGGTATCACGGGGGCACTCGATGAGCACGATCTCGGAGTTGGTGGCCTTCACCGCCTCATCAGCGGCGAAGATCTGGGGGCCGGCGCCCACGCGGTCGCCGATGATGCCGATAGAACGATACTTCTTGTCAATGCCCAGCTTCTCGTGGACCTGGTGGTCCAGGTTGGCAATAACCAGACCGATGGTGTGACCCATGGCAGTGCCCACAAACTCGGTCAGATTGCAGGCAGGGGCGGGCTGGGCGCA
This sequence comes from Pseudoflavonifractor phocaeensis, assembly GCF_016901955.1. Taxonomy (GTDB): domain Bacteria; phylum Bacillota; class Clostridia; order Oscillospirales; family Oscillospiraceae; genus Flavonifractor; species Flavonifractor phocaeensis_A. The sequence goes on along the minus strand of NZ_JACJLC010000032.1, from coordinate 4,783 downwards.
GCAGCTCTCAGCAGGAGCGCAGGCGGCGTCAGCGATGCCCATCTTCTTCATGACTTCGTCCATGACCTTGCTGACCAGTTCATCTTTCATGTGTTAACCCTCCGAACATATTTAAATTTTGAATTCTTGGGGGAGTCTTTTGGCTTACAGCTGATTGGGCAGAATCTTCTCCACATCGGTGTGGGGTCTGGGGATGACGTGGATGGAGACTACTTCCCCCACCTTCTGGGCCGCCGCCGCGCCAGCGTCGGTGGATGCCTTGACTGCGCCCACGTCTCCCCGCACCATCACGGTGACCAGACCGGAGCCGATCTTCTCGTAGCCTACCAGGCTGACATTGGCGGATTTGACCATGGCGTCGGCGGCCTCGATGGCGCCTACCAGACCTCTGGTCTCAACCATTCCCAGAGCTTCCTGCTGCATACTACTACCTCCTTCATGTGGCCAACGGCGATCTCACGGAAAGACCGCACGCTATCTGAAGGGATTATACCTGACTGTCAGCACGATTTTCTTGGCGGACCGCAGTGCTTTTTTGTCTGTTTATCCCAAACCACCCGGTCTAAAAATCACCCCTTTTCCAGTCTCTCCCTCCCCCTTCCGCCCCTGTCTTTTTTTAATTTCCCTCCTTGCGAGGACAAAAAAGTCCACCTCGCATCTCACAGAAATGCAAGGTGGACTTTTTTGTCTTTTCTTCCAGATAGGCTCAGTAGCCCGATACTTTATGAAGAATGGCTCCCACACACTCCGCCGTGGCAGGCCGTGGATTGGAAGCGGTGGTAACGTCGGCCAGGGCCGCAGAAATCATCTCATCCCGGAAATCTCTGAACTGCTCCGGGCTGCTCCCCAATTCCTTGAGGGTGGCGGGGATCTTGAGCGTCCGGTTCAGCCGCTCCACCTCCCGCAGCAGGTTGGAGACACCCAGCCGGACGCTGGGGGCAGGCAGGTCCAGGGTCTTGGCCAGACGCTGATACTTTTTTGCCGACACGGTGTACTCCCCGTTACGCACCCCAGCCAGATTGGCGTTGAAACTGATGATGTGGGGCAGCAGCATGGCATTGATTCGGCCATGGGCAATGTGGAGCTTGCCGCCCACCGCATGGGCCATACCATGGGTCAGGCCCAAACCTGCGGAATTGAAGGCCAAGCCCGCCATACAGGAGGCGTTGTGAAGCTTCTCTCGAGCCAGCAGATCGGTACCGTCCTGGAAGGCCAGGGGCAGGAACCGGAATACCAAAGAGGTCGCCTTTTCACACAATGCGTCAGAGAAATCATTGGCGCCTTTGGATACATAGGCCTCGATGGCATGAGTGAGCACGTCCATGCCGGCATCGGCAGTGACGGAGGCCGGAGCGGACACCGTCAGCCGGGGGTCCAGAATGGCCACCGGCGGACGCAGCGCCTTACTGTCCAGCGGGTATTTGATGCCCTTGGCCCGGTCGGTGATGACGGCATACTCCGTTACCTCAGAACCGGTGCCGCTGGTAGTTGGAATGGCAAAGCACTCCCACCGGTCGGTGTCGATATGAAGGGTCTCCTTGGCAACTGCCCGGATGGCCTTTGCCGCGTCGATGGTGGAGCCGCCTCCCACTGCAATCATGGCTTCTGCCCCGCAGTCGCGAAGAGCCTCCACGCCGGCAGCCACCACCTCAATGGGCGGATCAGGCACAACGCCGTCAAAGACTGTCACCTGGCAGTGAGTGAGATAGCTGGCTACCTTGTCCGGCACGCCCATACTAGCCATAAAGCGGTCTGTGACGATCAAAACATGCTTGTCCTCCAGCTTACACAGCCGCTCCAGCGCACCCTCGCCAAAAAAGATCCTGGTGCTAAAACTGAATTCCTTCATGGTAATCACGCTCCCCGGCGGCACCTGCGCCGCCCAGTGGCGTTAGCAGCCGCTGCTCTGATCTCTGGTCCTGCGATTGCGCTCCCGGAATTCCGTAGGAGTAACTCCCACCTTCCGCTTGAACGCCTTGCTGAAATAGTTGGTCTCCCCATAAGAGAGTTCATAGGAGATGTTAATGACTGGCATCTCGGTATCTAGCAGCATCTGTTTGGCCAACTCGATTTTGCCGTCCGTCACATAGGCAATGTAGTTCTGTCCAGTCATTTTTTTAAAAAACTTGCTAAAGTAACAGGAGCTCATACTGGCATACTCGGCGGCCTTATCCAGACTCAGGCCCTTGCGCACATTCCGGTCGATGTAGTTGAGGATCTTCTGCCCCCCCTCTACCTCGTAGAAGTTACTCTCCTCCATAGCCTCAAACATCACGTCCAACATGTTTTCCAGCGTGAGGTAGCTTTCATACTTCCGTCCCTGCCGGTCGAAACGCACACGAAACTGCTCCAGGCATCGGTTCAGCTTCCACTGCACCGTCTGTCCTAAGGGAGCACCCAGTTCGGCAATCCCTGCCGCGAAATCCACTACTTCGTTGCGGATCGCTTCTACATTATCCCCATCCCGGTAGAGCAAATCAAGGTATTCTCTTGTGGTCTGGATGCAATTTTTATATTGGAATCCCCGCAGCTGCTCCATCAGACGGTTCATATATATTTTCCGACGGCTGTAATCCGTCTCCGACTGGGGGGACGCGGCGATCTTTCCCATCAGCGCCTTGGCCGCCGCCAGAATCCACGCCGGCCGGCAGGGTTTGAGCAGATAATCTCTGACTCCTAGGCGCCAGATATTGCGGGACACATGCTCCTGCTCCCCGGAGGAGATCACCAGGATAGGGGTGCCGGGTGCCAGATTTTGGGCTGATGCAATCACATTGCTCTTGGCCAGATTAAACTGGGGGATATCGGCGACAAACAGATCCACTCCTCCCTCCCGGAGAATCTCCAGAGCCTGCTCCGCACTGCCAGCGTGGAGGATCTCCACCTCTTCCAGTCCGGCGGAAAGAATCTCCCCTGTGATCTGCCGTTCCAATTCGTTTTCGCTCCATATAATGATCTGCTTCATCTGGTCTTCCCCCTACCGCACACCATGTACAGACCCTATGGACTCAGAATGCTCCCCGCTTCTCCAAGGGCAGTCGGATACGGATGATGATCCCGGCCTGTTTATCTTCACGGGCACAGACATCCAGACCGTACTTGCTTCCAAAAACACGCTGAAGTTCGCTGTTTAAGGTATGGAGGGAGCGGTCTCCTCCTCCCTTGGATGCAGACGCACTGAGGAGATGCATCCACTGGTCGGAGGACTGAACCGCTCCGTCACACCGAAGCTGCAGCTGGAATATATCCCCATTTTCCTGCCCGTAAAACTCGAGCTTAAAGGGATTTGCAGGCTCCTCCCCAAATCCATCCAAAAAATGATCCAGGATCTGCCGCAGCAGCATAAAGGGACACGGGATACCCCAATAGCCTGCGGGCACTGACACGGAAAAGTCCATTTTATCTCCCACCCACGCCTTCTGGATACGCAGCAGTGCCTCAATATAATTGAGTTCCTCTCCAAGGGTGGATATTTTTTTGGGAGTGCCCATCTCATACCGTGTAACGTCGGCAAAGTCATAGACCACCTGCTCTGTTTTTTTCGCCTTCTCCTCATAGGCCAGGCGGGACAGAATATTCATCACATAAAAAAAATAGCGGAACTCTGAGCTGCGATAGACCGCGTCGGCTTCCTGTTTTCGAATCACATTCTCCAGCTCAGAACGGACGGCTCGCTCTTCTATAAGCTGTTTATCCTTTTCCTCCAGCTTTTCCAGCATCTTCTTTCCGCTCTCATTCTCGGTCAGGGCCACAATGATATCCCGCAGGATCTGCACCGTAGCCTCCACTTTTTCATAAGAAACGGTCTCCATCTTTTCATAGAGCTCGTTGATCTGCTCATGCTTCCGCCAGTTGCTCTGATGGGGCAAAATGTACTCCAGCTGCTCTGCCTCTTCCTCACAAACCCGGACCTGCCCGCCCAGCACAGCCCCCATATAGGTTCCGTTTATAATCAACGGCACTGCAAAATCCACCAGATCGGCGTGGCAGCGGTAAATATAAGGCTGGCCGGTAATGGCTGCATGCAGGCCACCGTGCGCATCACACTGGGCACACATTTCAGAAAAGCCCTGTACCTCCCGCACCTTTATGCAGTGATCTGTAAAACCACTGTAGCGGGTGATAGGATTACCCTTGTAATCCACGGTTACAGCCCCAATCCCCATTGCCCGAGAACAGTTATCCTGAATGGATTGAAGTAAATTCATATCAATCATTTCGGAAATCTTTTTTATCTCACTCATATCTGACTCTCCACCGTACAATATTTTGCAGGTCGGGCATTTTTCACTATGTACATTACAAGGGCATACCCAAACTTTCTTGCATCCTAGCAGGTAATTTTTATTTTATTATATCAAAACTGCTGCGTATGGCAAGCTTGTATACGTCTGTACCATATCACCGCTACCTGTTCTTTTCAATGCGCTTTTTTGTTCTCTTGCTTCCATTTTTTATCGCTCCGCTTTCCCCTTATATAAAAATGGTTCCACCATTCTACCTGCAATCATGATAATGTTCTTTCACCAAAGCATTAGCTTCTGATAAAAGCCGGGGCTACCGCGAAAAAAATGCGGTAGCCCCGGCTTTTTACTCCAATTCTCAAAGGTCCTTATTGTTTCTACTTTTTTTCACAAAAAAAGCATTGTAGATTCTACTCTACAATGCCTTCTCTGTGTTGGCGTTACCTATCTTCCCGGTCCGTCTCCAGACAAGTATTTTCGGCGCAGGTGAGCTTAACTTCCGTGTTCGGGATGGGAACGGGTGGACCCTCACCGCAATC
>NZ_JACJLC010000031.1 GCF_016901955.1 Pseudoflavonifractor phocaeensis | reverse complement strand
CAGTGTACAGGTTCGCAGAGAGCAATGGTACTGGCTTTTTCTTTTCCGGCTGAATTTGGTCGTGGACTCCCGACACTTTGGGGTTAATTACACCCGACCCGAACACCAGGATTGAGCCTCTTCCGTCCGGCCCCAGATCACAGGATAAATTGCGGTCATTTTGCGGTCAACAGGAAAAATAAAAACCAGCAAAGCATTGCGTTGCAATGCTTTGCTGGTTTTACTAATTCACTCCCACTCGCTCCTGTTAAGCATATTCTAAACGGATTTGCTTATGGGATTTAGCTCAGAGTGTTTGTATTGTTTTCATTATCCAGATAGTTTGGGCTATCTGATTTTTTGTTGCCATGGTGTTGCCATGAAAGATTAGGCATGACGTAGAAACTGCTTTTCGTCGCAATACTTCTCCATACCGGTTAAAATTTCTTGTATAAACTGAATGACGGTGTCTTTAATGGTTTCTAAATCTGTTAGGGTCAGATCTCTAGCGCAATGGCTAAAGCTTTCGTCACCGTGTGCCAGAGAGTTGCGCTTTTTCTTTACCTTTTCCAAAACTTGACGATCATCTGTAACTTGATAACGAATCCTATGGCGATCACATATATCCTTGATTTGCTTGGCATTTAGATTACCGTTTACTCCAAGCATACCCTTTGTTAATGCCAGTGGGGTGTTTTGCGTTATATCAAGCACTATATTTCGAACTCGGTTTGTGTATGTAGTTAATCCCGATTCTGGCTTATATATTTCTTTTATTTTGTAGTCTCTCCAAATATTCTGAATTTCATCAATGACGGCTCCATACGAACAATTTTCACGTTCAAGTTGTTCATATATTTCTAACATACCTGTTGTAAATGTCGCCTCAACAAGATTATACAGCATCAGAAGGAAATTGGATTTCATGATCCTAAAAAAGCGCTGGTTATCAATTGTGTTAAGAGCGTTCTTAGTTTCGTCATCTATGTCTACCATAACAGAATAGTAAAACTCTATTTCGTTTTTCCGGTCACCAAATACTTCATGTGTCGTAATCATTAGTTTCGCCCCAGCAATTTGTCGCGCACATACTCCACACGGGTCGCAAGCTTACCTTCGTTATTGCTAGCATCCGATGTCGTTAGTTCCTTGAACTCCTCCGAATTGAGCCAATCGACATTATCAATATGTAAGTCTGGCCTCTCCTTAAGGGCTAGCGCTACGCCAACCGAAATAGCTTCAAAACGAACGCGCGGAGTAGTTGTTGCATTTTTGCTTTTTGCAAAGCCAAACTCAAAATTATCATGGACAAAAGAAAGCATACCCTCAAAATCAGACCTATATTGTTCTTCATCAAAAGTGTGAAGATTTTCAGATAAGAATTGATTCAGGAATTGACTCACTTCATGTTCAAACTTTTTATAATTATACAAATAGGCAAAGAATCGAAGAACCAACTCAAACCGCTCTTGACGAACGGCCTTGCTTTTAGATACCGGACATAGAGTCACGAACAGTTCATTCCTACAACATTTTTCCACAAAGTCAGTCAACGGTCCAGGGTACGAACCTCTCCGAACTTCCGAGTCGGAGGCTTTTACACCAGAGGTGTTGATTCGATTAAACAAATCTTGGCGAATATCGGGTGTAGTTTTTTCGTCTAAGACCACTACTCTGAACGTGCGATTTAAAAATTTACGCTGCGTCGCAGTGGATAAATCAGAAAAAGAAAAACCGTCAAGTAGATTTAACTTTGGCAATCGCGATAGCCGCATTTTCCCGCTTACAAATTCGTTTAGTGTTTGCATTCTTTGGGCACCGTCAATGATTTCGAGTCGTCCATCATCACATCCCGCAAAGAACATAAATGGTATAGGAAGTCCTAGCAAAACAGATTCAATAAACAAGGAGCGGTTATTTGCCTTCCAAACATATTGCCTCTGATAATCCGGGATGAAAAAGTCTCCACGCTCAAATTTAGAAAGCAGTAGCTCAACGGTATAATCTTTTGTGTCATAATCTACTTGGCGTTGCATTGTTTGAAGCTGCGTTTCAGCCATAGTGATTTGTTCAATCGTTATTTTTTTCTTTGCCATCAGTATACCTCCGAATATGTTCTATGATACTGATTCCGATGACTTCTCCCAACCTTACAGGAACAGCATTCCCAATTTGTACCCCTAACTTATGCTTATTTAAAATATCCGTTGATCTAAGAAATTTGTAATCCCGCGGAAAAGATTGTAATATTGCACCTTCGCGTAATGACAAAGCACGATCTTGTTCTGGATGTCCGAAGCGCCCATTACCATAACCATAAAATTGAGTTGTTATTGTTGGCGAAGGAGCATCCCATAACATTCGTCCATATACAGATGGATAAGTTTTCCCTGTACTTTTTTTGTGACACACTAACTGAAGTTCCTTATCCCAGTCGCGCCATGTTCCTCCCGGAACCGATTGCCGTATGCGCTTAAGGTTTTTATCTGAAAGAGCTGTGGCAGAGTGTAATAGATCGTTAGGATCTGCCGAACCGGCAATCAATGGCGGAAGATCTCCAATGGCATCCCGCACAGTAACATATGTTTCCGGGGTATGGGTGGGAGGGATTAGTGATATATCGCCTAACAAAGACGCTAATAAAACCAGCCGTTTTCGGCTTTGCGGAACCCCGTAGTCCGGGCAGTATACCGTTTTATGAAATATGTGGTATCCGCAATCTTCAAGTTTATCTATAAAATCTTTAAAGACGTGAGTTTTCTCAAGCTCCGGCACATTTTCCATAGCAACTATGGCAGGGCGAACTTCCTTAGCCAATTTACCAAAGGAGTATAGGAGCCGCCACTTTTCGTCCTTATAGCCGTCTTTTCTATATCTTTGTGTATATTTTGAAAAAGGTTGGCATGGAGCACATCCTGCTAATATGCGTATGTCGGCATTTGCAGGATAGAGCGCTTGAAGTTCAGACGGCGTAACATCTGTAATATCTTTTTGAATAAATACAGAGTTGTTATTTTCTTCATATGCGTATTGACAGCTAGGCTCAAAATCAATTCCTGCAACGACATTAATCCCGGCTTGTTCTAGCCCTTTAGTCAATCCTCCAACACCGCAAAACAAATCTATTGCAGCATAAGGCATATATTGTTAGTCCCCCTTGCCGCGCATGAAAATTCTCATAAACATAGAGAAAAACGCTTATTATATAAATGACTTTAATTGATCCACAAGTGTGGATTCATTTTTCTTTTTCAACTCGCACTCCCAAATCCGCAACACTGTCCAACCTCGCGCCTCGAACATGGCCGTGACTTCTCTGTCATGCTTCATGTTCCGTTCACGCTTCTTCTGCCAATACTCCTGATGATCGGCAGGACGAGTGTTTCGGCAGTCATGTCCGTGCCAGAAGCAACCGTCCACAAACACAGCGATTTTCTTCTTTGGGAATACGAAATCGGGATGCCCTTTTACCGGGTAGTTTCTCCGCCAGCCTGTAATCCCGTTCTCCTTAAATATTTCAATCAGTCGCAGTTCCGTGGACTTATTCTTTTTAGACTTGACCTGACGCATAATGTCAGATCGCTTCTCCGCATCGAAAACATCAGCCACAGCGACTCACCTGGCTTCAAACTCTATGCGGAGGCTGGGATCGGTTTCCGCCTCCAGCACGATCTTGTTGTATCGGTCAATGATGCCGGAGAGCGTGGAGTTTCTCTTGGACTCGTCAAAGAGACTATGCTCGTAGACGTTGGCGGACAAGAACTGCTGAATGTCCCACACTTCAACGCGTCCGGCCAGACCAGCGTCCTCGGCAAGATTGAGCGCGGTATGTACGCGCTCAAAAATCGTGATGATGACGGGGTGACAACCGGCGCGGAGATTTGCTTTGCACTTTTCAATCAGCAACGCGCCGGGCATGGTCGTACAGTGAATGACTGTATTTCCGATGACAAAATCGCCGTTGCGGTCTGTGGGGCCGTCCGCCACAGAGGCTCCATGAATTTCAAAAGAACCTTCCGGCAGGATCAAGCAGAGTTTCGCCGCCACAAGATGCTGCAATACCGTGCCGAGATACTGTGTCCCGGCGTTCTGCTTCTGACGCTTTTTTGCCTGCTCAAACAAGTCGTCCAGGTTTGCGCCGATTGTTTTGGATGTGTCGGCTGTTAGGACAAAAGGCTGGTTTCTAAAGTATTCGCGCACCTGTTCGGCCCAAAAGTCCTCAACTATGGAAAAGTCCACGGCTTCTTCCGCGTTCCATGCGTTCAGGAAGTCCACATATTTAATCATCAGCCCCATACTGCCTCTGCTGGTTCTCCCGCCTTCGGAGGATAGTTGCTGGGTGATGCCGTGCTCTTTCAAAATCTTCTTCAAGTTCGCTCCGCCAAGCCCAGCGACCTGTCCTTTGCTGCTTGTCTGGAAGTCGTCAGGGTTCAACGGAAAAGCCTTATCTCTCACCATGCGGGTAAACTGCACGACCAAAGAGAGAGGCCCTTTCGTAGTAATATGGTTTTCAGATTGAAACGCTTCTAAGCGTTCCTTAGGACTAATCATCATATACCGCCTCCGCAATTTTGGTTAGGAATCGCTCCCCTATAAACCGTGCGACTGGCGCAGCCACTGCATCGCCCATCGCTTTATATCCGTCGTTATAACTTCCGGGAAGTTCAAAGCTGTCTGGCGCTCCCATCAATCTGGCAGCCTCGCGCACGGTCAAAAGCCGCGCGTGTGTCTGGCCATTTTTTTTGACTACCAGATACTGCTTACTGCTCCCGCCTTCCGGTGTCCGCAGGCAACCGGCAATCCCATCAAAGCGCAGCTCCAACTGCTGCGTTCCGTTCCTTGTCCTGCGATAGCCTGTGGCGTACACAGTGTCGTGCGCCCGCAATTTGTCCCAATGCCGTTCGGGAACCAAACGTAAAACATCGTCTTTATCAAAGGTTGCGTTATCCTCGACAATATCTTTGAGGGATACGGCGCGACGTGGGGGCTTTTCCGTATGCCACCAGACCCATCCCGGCAGTTCGCGGCCCAATTGCGTTGCGGCGCTGTTATGGAGCCAGCATGGCCCGTCACCCACCAATTCCTCTGGAATGGGACAATCCTCCTGCACGGCGATAATGAATACTCTCGGTCTGGACTGTGGAACGAAGTGGGACGCATTCAGCAAAACAGCTCCGCAGCGATACCCTCTTTCCACAAGCGCCAAATGAAGAACCCGGTAATTATCGCCGCCGTTTGTCGAAAGCAGACCCGCCACGTTCTCCAGCAAGAGAATTTTCGGTTTATCGTCCATCTCATCCAACACGCGCAACCATTCCCACACCAAACCGCTGCGGGACGCATGGATTCCGCCGATAGAACCCGCCAGAGATAAGTCTTGACATGGAAAGCTGGCCCATGAAAGATGAGCGAACGGTAGATTGATCCCCTTGATGTTCTTGATGTCATCCAGAACAAACCGTTCGCACCCGAAATTGGCTTCATAGACGGCGGCCTTTTGTTCGCTGATGTCGTTTGCCCAAACAGGCGCGAACATACCCCTTAGTCCATACGCCACAAGGCCGCTACCAGCAAAAAACTCATGCATCGTCCAAGGAGCAGAAGATAGGTCAATATTCTGTTTTTGATACACGGTGCTTTGAAGAATCATTTCTTTCCCTACCTTGTCCTCGTTTATCGCTTGTCGGTTTCTCGGCGTCTTCCGGGATAATCCAAATACGACTCATGCGCGATGCGCCTGCTATGCGGTTTTCTTTGCATAATATCTGAACTTGCCGCGGGGTCACACCCCATTTTTCGGCGGCTTCTTGAACCGTTATATATCCATTCACTTGCGACACCTCATAATCACTATGGATGCGAACACTACACCAAATATATTATATTCGTTTAAGCGAAATAAAGCAAGCCCTGACCTGCAATTTACAGAAGAAAGATCAAAAACCGCCCGTGAAGTATTCTCCCCCACGGGCGGCATGCAATCACTTCTTACCTTGCTGCAAGTTCTTGATGTTTTTCTTAGCCAGCTCACTGGCCGCTTTCCGGCGCTCCGCGCTGTATGGTGCGTTCAGCTTGAAACTGAACCGCCCTTTTCTGATTTCAAATGTCAGACAGCCGTTTTCATCATCGTCCACCAACCGGCACGCGTCCGGATACTTTCCCGCATAATCGCTTAAACGGTTTTTAAGAGATGTATTGTAGGTACACACCTCAATGATAGAGCTTGCCTCGTCAAAAAAGATGCTGGTTGTCTTTTGCTTCTTGGAAAGACCTGTTCTCATAAAACCTCCGCATTTTCATAAATTTTCTCCGGCTCTACACCGGCAAAAGTAAGCGGATTTTCGGATAGAAAGCGCCCAAACGATACAAGATTCAGTTCAGATGCTGCTATCCGCAAAAATCCTGTTTTCTCAGCTCTACACGGGATTACCGCGCATCCCGGTCATGCCGCCGCTTTTGACTGCGTTTCTGCTCTTTCTCCGCCTGTTCTTGCTGCTTGACAGCCGCCACCGTTTCGGCTACCCGCTCCGGCCCATAGGCCCGGCACAGCCGGTGATAGTCTCTGGCAGTTTCCTGCAATTCTGCATTTTTACCCTTGACCTCGTCCAACTGCTTTTTCAAATACGGGACCTCCATATCATATTTGCGCTGCAACAGCTCGAATTTCTGGCAGACATCCAGATAAGCCCGGTAAACGGAGCGCACCACCTTGACGATCTTTTCCAGCAGCGGCTTGGACTTTTTCTCCCGGTAGGATTTGGCAGACTCCATTCGATCGGGTAACGGCAGCAAGTCCTCCGGGTCTGAAGAATACTCAGCCGCCAGCTTCTCCATGCTCTTGAGTTTGGGAGCCAGCAGCCGGAGTTCCGTCTGCGCTTCTTTGGCAGATTTTTCCGCCTCGGCCTTCTCTGCCTGAAGCTGGCCGATCTCCGCCTGAACCTCTGATTTTTCTGTTTGCAGCTCTGCCAGCCGCGCCTGTTCTCTTTCCACCTTGAACTGTGTGACTGTCAGATGTTCCTCAGAGCTGCCGCGCTCACCGCGCTCCACATCGGCGTACCCGGCCTCACGCATATACTGGAAGAAATCATCCTGCAACACGCTGTACGATTTTTTGAGAACAGGTTTGCCCTTCGCCGTTTTCAGTGGTTCGCCGGTGGCCTCATCCAGCACCGGCTTGGAAGCCCACTTTTTGCTCATGCTGACCTGCATGACCGTTTCTTTTACCTTGCCTACCAGCGACTTGTCCTTGCACCTCTTGGACCATCGGACCTGCTTCTCCACCACCGGCACATAGACCACATGAAGGTGGTAGTGGTATACATCCTGCCCCAGCGCATCGGACATTGCCCGGTTGCGCTCGTCGGCGTGCATAACTGCCGACAGAATGTACTGTTCGCCGCCCACGATTTTGATTGCAGCCTGGTATGCATCGTGGTAAAATTGTTTTGCGAAGTCGTATCCGCCGTGGTTGAAAAAGTAGGCGGAGTTTACATCGAAGATCAGCTCGCCATAACGGAAAGCGTCCTCTTTGATACCGCGTGTGGAGATGATTCCGTCTGTCTCCATCTGTTCAAACTGCTCCAGATAGCCGCCATCCGGTTGCTTGAAGTGAACATTCAGATGGGAGCGTTCCGGGACTATATCCTGATTGACATACGATTCTTTTTCGCGCTCGTTGTGTTGCTGCGCGTTTTTCAGTTTGGGTGTGGTAAGTCTCATATTTCTTGCACTGGTACGATGGATACCGTCGCCTCTTGCCATAGAACTCCTTTCTCGCCCCACAAGGGGCGGTTGAGATGCGGGTAGCTTTTGGGGAATGCACTTCTGCGGAAGTGTAATAACCCACTATGATACTTTCATCCTGCGGCTGCAAAGTATCGTGGGCTCTCCGAGGGGGTATGCGGCTCCTGCGGGAGCCTCGCCGCCTTTTTCGGCTTGCAGGTGATACCCACAGCCTCAAAATGCGGTGTGACCGGCGTTCTTTTCGCAACTGCGTTTGCTTCCATTCCGCCGCCCACCGGCCGGGAAAATCCACCGGATTCTCCCGGCCTTAGCCATCGCCAAATCTGCGGATTTTTCGATGGGGACGAAGGATGCGGAGGGCGTGTGCTGCCAGCCAATTCGCCTTGTCCGCCAGCCACAGGAGCGTGTCACGCTCCTGTATATGCCAACAGAGAGAAGATTGACTTTTGTGCTGATTTCATCCGCGAGATTAGTATGAAAGTAAACACCTGTTACCAGCGAAAATCCGGGAATACGCCGCGCCGGTCCAGATACTCCTGCCGGGCCTGCTCCCGTTCTTCCGCGCTGGGAGCAGTTTTATATTTGGCATACAGCTCGTGCCGCATCAGGGCGTCCGGCTTCTGCTCCAATCCCTGCCGGATTTCAGCCTCGTATTCGTCATCATAGCCGAGGTGATACTCCACCAGCGCCACGAACAGGTCGTAGGGAATCTGCACATTCTTCATTCGCTTCCGTTCCTCTCCGCGACGGCTGCGACGATAGCGACGGTTGTTTGGGCGGTAGCATTTTCACCGTTGCAACCGTCGCAACCGTCGCGCCCATCCTCAACCACCTCAAAAGACGGAGCCTCCACCAACATATAGGTGAGCTTCACCTGCCGCCCGGCGTGCCGCGCCCTGTTCTCGTAGCCTACATGATACTCTTCCAGCAGCCTGCCGGATTTGACATTCAGATACTTGGTCAGCGCATTTGCCGCCATTCCCACCTGCACCGTTTCGGCCAGCTCCGAGGGTGAGCCTGTCCAATCCTGACGCTCAACGGAGACCAGCTTAGCCACCGCTTCCAGCACCGGGTCCGGCGGTTCCCTGTGCGGCTCCGTTTCCATGCGCTCCAAATTCCAAATCTGCGTTTCCGGGTCCTTTTTCAAGTAGAGAATCTGATCCTGTTGATCGCGTCCCACCACATCAATAGTGGCCTCCAACGCGGTTCGCTTTTTCTTCTGCATCAGCAGGGAGCCGTCCGCGCAGCCCAGCAGGCCCGTGGTGCCGGAGATCATCTCGAAGGCGTCCCCGGCGGGTTGCTTCCGGGTGTGGTGGACAGTCAGCACACAGATGCAGTGCTTGTCTGCAAACTGCTTGAGCTTTCCGACAATCTCATAGTCGCTGGCGTAACTGTACGCTTCGCCGCCCACTTCCCGAATTTTCTGCATGGTGTCAATGATAATGAGTTTAGTGTCTGAATGTTCCCGCATGAAATTCTCCAACTGCTCGTCCAGACCGTTCCCGATTTTTCCGGCAGCGGTGGCAAAGTGCAGATCGGGCGTGTCGTTCACGCCGTACATCATAAACATCCGGTTCTGGATGCGCTGGAAGTCATCCTCCAACGCGAGGTAAAGTACAGTTCCCTGATGGACTTTGCAGCCCCACAGCTCCTGCCCGGTGCTGACATGGTAGGCGATCTGCGCCACCAGAAACGACTTGCCGATCTTGGGCGCGCCCGCCAGAAGATATGCTCCCGAATGGAGCAGATTTTCAATGATAGGCGGGCGGCTTTTGTAGGAGGTCTGAAACAGCTCGGTCATGGTGAGCGTGTGCAGATAGCGCGGGTCAGCCATGCGCTGCATCCTGCGGTACATTTCCTCCAAATCATCCATTTCCCTGTTGCGTTTTGCCTCCGAAGCGGGTATACTGTTGTCAGAATCTTTTTGAATGGACTGCCTCTCATCTGCGCCAACAGATGTATTTCGGGCAGTCTTTTCTTTTGGCTCAATTCCCATAGGCAGCTTCCTCCTGCATTCCGTTCATAATCGTAGCGATCATCTGGATGGTGTCCAGCAGCTCGTCGTTCACGCCCTGCCCGGCCTCAATCCGGCGCAGCTCGTCCAGCACAGCGGCCAGTTCGTCCCGGAGCGCCTTATAGACTCTGGGATTACCCTGCACCACCACATCCCGTTCCAGCAGCCGCCGGGTGATGTAGTCCTGCTTTGTCAGGCCGGACAGCTTGACGAAGATTTCAAGCTGCTCATCCTCCTCCGGGGAGACCCGGAAGGCCACCGTTTTGTTCCGCCAGCGGTTGTGCTTGTCCAAATTCTTTGCCGACATTTTTAATTGCCCCTTTCCATGTTCAATTTATCCGCCATTTCCGTCTGCTTGGACGGAAACAGGTGCGCATAGTTGTAAGTGATGTCAATGCTCTCGTGGCCCACCCGGTCTGCGATGGCCGTAGCTGAAAAGCCCATGTCAATGAGAAGCGATACCGCGCTGTGACGAATATCATGGATTCGGATGCGCGGCACTCCGGCTTCTTTGGCTCCCCGATCCATCTCCCGGTGGAGATAGCTCTTGGTGACGGTGAACATCCGGTCATCCAGCCCGATTCCATAGAGCATTTTGAGATAGTCCTGAATCTCATCCGTCAGAAACTGCGGCATGGTGATGACGCGGTTGCTTTTCTCCGTTTTTGGAGTGGTAATCAGGTCCTGACCGCTCAACCGCTGATAGGATTTATTGATGGAGACAGTGCCTTTCTCAAAATCAAAATCAGCGGGCGTGAGCGCCAGCAGCTCGCCTTCCCGGATGCCGCACCAGTAGAGCATCTCAAAAGCATAGAAGGACTGCGGTTTATCCATCATTACCTCGGCAAATTTCAGATACTCCTCCTTGGTCCAGAACATCATCTCCCGGTTTTTCTTCTTGCCCATGCTGCCCGCCTTCTTGCAGGGATTTTCCCGAAGGTTGTAGTAACGCACCGCATGATTGAAAATAGCGCTGAGCTGATTGTGGACGGTTTTCAGGTACACCGGCGAGTAGGGCTTTCCATTTTCGTTCTTGTAGTTCAGCATCTCGTTCTGCCAGGTGATGATCTGTTGGGCGGTGATGTTGCACATCTTGAGCTTGCCAAAGTAGGGCAGCAACTTGGTGCGGATGATGTGATCCTTGGTGGCCCAGGTGTTTTCCTTGAGCCGGGTTTTCATGTCTGCCGTATAGAGGTCCACGAAGCTCTTGAAGGTCATATCCAGATCGGCGGTGGATTTGTTGAGCTGTTCCCGTTCCCATGCCTGCGCCTCCCGCTTGGTCTTGAAACCCCGCTTCTGGGTCTGTTTGCGCTCGCCGTTCCAGCCGGTATAGCGGTAGACCGCTCGCCAGGTGTTGGTCTTTTCTTCCTTATAGACTGCCATCAGTTACCACTCCTTTCCTTTTCGCCGTAGCACAGCTTCTCATAGAAGAACTTTCGGTTGACTCTGCCGGATATGGTCAAGTAACCGAGGCTTTTCAGTTCCGCGTTGAGTTTCTGTACGATTTTGTAAGCATAGGATTTGGAAACGCCCAATTCCTGCGCCACTTCATCGACCCGCATAAACGACTGTTTTTCTGTCATACACAAAAATACCTTCCTTTCCTTGTCGTGATCGTTTCTTGTTTGCCGTTTCACCCTTCAGACTCTGGCAGGCAACCCTTCCCGGCGCTGTGCCGTTTGCTTTTCTCCTTGGCACGCTCATATCGTTGCCTGCTTCCCCGGAGAAAGTATCTGTCGGACGGTCATTCAGTTTTACTTCGCCTGAAATTCCCCCTCTCACTTTACAACGGACATTTTTTCGCCGTTTTGAGGGTATGCGATTTGTAAAATTTTTGTGACTTAAACTTATTTGCTTATATCATCTTCATTATACTAAGCATAATAGTTAAAGTCAAGCGGTTTGCAGAAAAATATTAAATAAATTTGTTTAGGTTTCTCTTGACTATCCTAAGCATTTCTGCTATGCTGAATCTATCAAGAATCCAGATAGGAGTTGGCCGTTATGGCGATTGGAGAACGCATTCACTTTTTCCGCACCTTGCGGGGCATGACACAAAAATATCTCGGTATGGCACTTGGCTTCCCGGAGAAGTCCGCCGATGTGCGCCTTGCTCAATACGAGAACGGGTCGCGGACTCCCAAGACAGATCTTACTGCCGCGCTGGCACAGATATTGGAGGTCTCTCCCCATGCCCTGGCTGTGCCGGACATCGACTCCTATGTGGGCCTTATGCACACACTCTTTACCCTGGAGGACCGCTACGGCCTGAAAATCTGCGAGTGTGATGGAGAAATACATCTCCGGGTAGATGTGTTCCAGGGCAAGGACGCAGCAAGGCTCCATGAAATGCTCTGCGCCTGGGGAGAGCAGGCGGTCAAGTTGAAGTCGGGGGAAATCAGCAAAGAGGACTACGACCGCTGGCGTTACCGCTACCCGGAGTTTGATACCACAGGCCACTGGCACAAGGTTGTCCCTTCTCAGGGCCTCAGTGATATGCTGGTGGAAGAATTGAAGAAGCAGCCTGGCAAAGATAAGTAAAACGAAAAGAGCTACCTGACTTTCGCAAATCAGGTAGCTCTTTATCTTTGGAATAATGAAAACTGTTGCCAAATCGTTGCCACGAAGGGCATTAAGCCTTGAAAAACCCAGTAATCACGGGCCTTTTCAGCTCTCTGAAATCATTCCCATTCAATCGTGCCAGTGGGCTTCGGTGTCAGGTCATAACATACACGGTTGACACCAGAGACCTCGCTGGTAATCCGCTTGGTAATGTGTTGCAGCAGAGCAAACGGAACGTCCTCCACGGTGGCGGTCATGGCATCCTTGGTATTCACCGCGCGGATGATGACAGGCCACTCGTCAGCCCGCTTGTTGTCCCGGACACCCACAGATTTAAAGTCGGGCACGATGGTGAAATACTGCCACACCTTGCCCTCCAGGCCGTTCTTGGCAAACTCCTCCCGCAAGATGGCATCAGACTCCCGGACTGCCTCCAGCCGATCCCGAGTAATGGCTCCCAAGCAACGCACACCTAGGCCGGGGCCGGGGAAGGGCTGACGGTATACCATGCCGTCGGGCAGGCCCAGGGCCTTGCCCACCACGCGCACCTCGTCCTTGAACAGGAACTTCAAGGGCTCTACCAACTCAAACTGCAGGTCCTCCGGCAGGCCACCCACGTTGTGATGGGCCTTCACCGGGCCGCTCTCCAGAATGTCAGGGTAAATGGTGCCCTGGGCCAGGAACTGGATACCCTCCTGCTTGCGGGCTTCCTCCTCAAACACCCGGATGAACTCGGCACCGATGATCTTCCGTTTCTGCTCGGGTTCAGCCACACCGGCCAGCTTATCCAGGAAGCGGTCCACTGCGTCCACATAGACCAGGTTGGCATCCATCTCGTCCCGGAACACTTTGACCACCTGCTCTGGCTCCCCTTTGCGGAGCAGACCATGGTTGACGTGAACACACACCAACTGCTTACCCACTGCCTTGATAAGCAGGGCGGCCACCACCGAGGAGTCCACACCGCCGCTGAGAGCCAGCAACACCTTCTTATCCCCTACCTGGGCCTGGATCTCCGTCACCTGTTGGGCGATGAACGCTTCCGCCAGGGCGGGGGTGGTAATGCGCTCCATGTTCTCAGGACGCTTATTGCTTTCCATTCCGGTTCCTCCTTATTCTCTATGTGGGATGAAACTCCGCAGCATACCATCAGGCTCTGTGGGCCAACAGCCCCAGCCTAACGGGGCTTATTGGAATTGATTATATCATGCCGTGCCAGGTTTGTACAGCGTTTGTGCTGTCCGCTCTCATCAATGGCTTTGGCCTGGATCCATCCTGCGCAGTACTGGCCAGGGCCCTGCTTGCTCTTTTGCTGGTCATGACTCCCGGCCTAAAATCGCAAAACGCGTGCCGCAGAACCGCGGCACGCGTTTTTATTCTTGTTCCTTATCCCCTTGACGCTTGGCGGTATACCGAGCCTTCTGCTCTTCCACAATCTGCTCAAAATATTGGGTGCGATAGTGGATGACCTTGAAATAGCCGTCGATCTCCTCCGGCGTGCAATATTGGGACATGGCAATGATAAAATCGCTGGTCACCCGGCGTTCGTAGAGAATGTGCTGTTGGTGAGCCTGCTCCCCTTTGGAGGTGAGGAACAAGTTGCGCTCCTTCTGGTTGGCCTGGTTCACCCGCTGCTCCACATAGCCCCCCTGCTCCAGGTGGGAGAGCATGGTGGATACTGTACCCTTGGTGCGAAAGATCAGCTTGCAGATCTCCTTAGCGGTGATTCCCGGCCTACGGTGGATAAAGCCCAGGATATGGGCCTCGATCTCGTTGATGAAACGGCTCCCATCGTAGTCCTTGGGCAGAGATTGGTACACCGACATAATCATCTGATTGCGGAACACAACGTTCACCTTTTCATCCAGATTAGCAAACACCTCACTGATGTCCTTGCTTTTGACGCTCAAGCTCTTCCCTCCGCCTCTGCCCGCCGGGCAGGACCCGGCATGTGACACGACACCATGCGATCTTTTTGAGGGTATTGTACTAGATTGCGCCACGCCTGTCAATCAGACTGAAATGTGGAGATGATTCCCATGCGAATCACTGATATGGACTTTCGTTCCCCTATGAAAGGTTATGATCCCTACCTGCGTCGGCACCCCCATGGGTACCCTCACCGCTATGCTACCGGTAGCCTTCCCCCTGTCCGAGAGCACCGGTCTCAGCCCGGACATCGCCGCCGCCAAGGGCGCGCTGGTATCACTCCAGAGCAGATCATCCTCCCTGCAATTGGATTCTATAATGGGGAAGCCGGTCTTTTTTCAGGGGCATTTCCCCGAAGCCTGCCACCGGCCCCGTCTTTCTTTGTGCTGGTACGTGTTGCTTTTGACCTGTTCTGCTCACTTATGAGGTACCAGTTCAGTACACACCCTTTCTGCCGCCGGACAGAGTGCTGCTGGTATATGACTATAGCAGCGCCCAGTATCCCATCCCATCGAAAAACGGCCGCCCATGGGCGGCCGTTTTTCGATTTTGCCAGCTCCAAAAGATCGCTCTGGCTGTTCTGCCACATTACCCGTTTCTCCAAAGATAACACCCAACATAATCATGTCTCCGGCTCGGAATCCTCCTCCCAGGGTTCTCGCTCCGGCATGGGGCAGTGATCCCGCAACAGGGTCCGCAGGAAAAAGTTTGACAGCAGGCAGGGAACAGAAAATCCCAGCGCAAGGACGTAGATCAGGCTAATGGGCAGCTCCAGGATGCCGAACGCCAGCAGGCCGTATCCCAGGACTGCCGCCACGATGGGCCGCAGGGGCTTGCCTAGCCCCAAAGCCAGAGCCAGACTCAGAGCCGACCGCAGAGGAAGCCCCGCCCCCAAAGCGCCATACAGGCAGCCGGAGGACAGAAGGGTCACCAGAAAAATGGTGGAACAGACCAGGAAGGGCAGATACATCACCGGGTTTTCAGCTGCCCGGATGAGATAGAACCAGACGCCAAAGCCAGAGGCCGCCATAGGCACCGCAGTGAGGAAAAAGGCCGCGTAGGATTGCTTCCAGAAGGTACGGAAGGCGGTACGGTAGTCGTAAAAGCACAGCACCGGTTTGTCCAGCATCATCTTTCGGATCACCTGGTTCATGGCAAAAATTGCCGGCGGAATGGTGACCACCGGAATACAGCAGGCCACAAACAGAAGATTGAGCAGAAAAATAGAACCCACTTCCAGTTGAATGATTTGCAACAGCCGGGCAGGGCCGGTCTTTTCCGGCTCGTCCGGACGAATCCCCGGCCCGGGAACATTATAGTCTTTGTGGAAAAACAAATGGATCCCTCTCTTTCGTCCACAACATTATTATTGTGACCATATCACACCAGGCAGAGCAATTCAATAGCAATAAACTGATGGTATAGGTAATTTATTGATATACCCCATCAGAGATGCGGATCAATCATCTTTTTACCTATACAATCAACAAATTACTGTTGCACGGAAAGGCTTACCATGCTATTCTTGGTGCCGAAGAGATCGGTCCCGGCGCTGTCCGTTTATCTGGCGGCGCAAAAGCATCAATATTTTACCCGCTTGATCAACGATATGGAGGTTATGGAATATGGCTAGCATTTCTTTCCGGCACGTCAACAAGACCTACCCCGGCAATGTGACCGTGGTACCCGACCTGAACCTGGAGATCCAGGACAAGGAATTCGTCATTCTGGTAGGCCCCTCCGGCTGCGGCAAGTCTACTACCCTGCGGATGATCGCCGGTCTGGAGGACATCACCAGCGGCGAGCTGTACATCAACGACCGGCTGGTCAACGACGTGGCGCCTAAGGACCGGGACATCGCCATGGTGTTCCAGAACTACGCCCTCTACCCCCACATGACCGTATATAAGAACATTGCTTTCGGCCTGATCCAGCAGAAGGTGCCCAAGGATGAGATCGACCGCCGGGTCCACGAGGCCGCCCGGGCCTTGGATCTGGAGCAGCTGCTCAACCGCAAGCCCAAGGCCCTTTCCGGCGGCCAGCGGCAGCGCGTCTCTCTGGGCCGGGCCATGGTGCGTAACCCCGCCGTCTTCCTGCTGGACGAGCCTCTGTCCAACCTGGACGCCAAGCTCCGCACCGCCATGCGGGCCGAGATCAGCCGCCTGCACAAACGCCTTCAGACCACCTTTGTGTACGTCACCCACGACCAGACCGAGGCTATGACCATGGGCGACCGTATCGTGGTTATGAAGGAGGGCATCATCCAGCAGAACGACGCTCCCCAGGTGCTGTACGACTACCCCTGTAACCTGTTTGTGGCCGGCTTCATCGGCTCCCCCCAGATGAACTTCCTGGATGCCACGGTAGTCAAGCAGGGCAACGGCTTTGCGGTCCAGGTGTGCGGCAGCACCGTGGATCTGCCCGCCCGTATGAACGAGGCTGTGGCTCCCTACGCTGGAAAGACTGTGGTGCTGGGCATCCGCCCCGAGGATGTGATTGCCGCCGATGCCGGCCAGGGCCCTGCCGACGGCATGACCTCCACCGTGGAAATCGCCGAGCTGATGGGCGCGGAGATCAGCCTCCACGTGGACTGTCAGGGTAACCGGATCGTCATCCGCACCGAACCCACCTTCAAGGGCAGAGAGGGCGACACCGCCATCCTCAGCTTCAAAAATGAGAAGATCCATCTCTTTGACAAGGAGACGGAGATGGCCATTGCCCACTGAGCGAAGAATACCTTGCCGGTGGACCGCAGGGACAGGAGGGGGCATTTCACCCGCTCCTGTCCCTCTTTTTGGAGGAATACGTTATGATCTCCCCTTTAGATAAAGCCCGCGAGGTTCGCCCCGCTCCCCCCGGCCAGGCAATGGAAGGCCTGCTGGTCCTCACCTCCGCCCGGATGCTTCCCCTGCCCTCCGGCGGCTCCTGGGAGGGCTACGCCGGCGATCTGCAATGCTGGCTGGTGGGTGCGGTCCAGGGTACAGTAACCGTGGCCTCTTACGCCCAGAGCGACGTACTGGCCCCTGGCCAGGCTCTGGCCCTTTGGCAGTGCGGAGCCTTCACCTTACAGTCGGTGGGCGACAGCCAGTGTATCCTGCTCCAGCTTCAGGGGGAGCTGCCCGGCCGACTGCTGGCGGACCGTCTTACCAACGGCGCGGCCTTCTTCCCCAGAGGGGCAGTAGCGGTACGGGAGGTGGCCCGTTCCCTCTTCGTGCTGGAGGACGAAGGCGCCCCGGCCGGAGGCGCCACAGCATCCGCTTACGCCTACACTATGTTGGCCAACCTCATCAGTTCCCCTACCGCCCCGGAGTATGGGCAAGAGGGCTCCCTTTCCACCCTGGTGGAAGCCGCCGTGGGCATCATACAGGAGGAGTTCCCCTTCCTGGAGGGCTTGGACGAGCTGGCCGACCGGCTGGAGGTATCCAAGGCCCACCTGATCAGGACCTTCAAAAAAAAGACCGGAGTTTCCCCCGGGCGATATATCACCCATCTGCGGGTGGAGTACGCCAAGCTGCTACTCCAAGGGGAAGATCCCTCCATCACCTACGTTGCAGAAGCCGCGGGCTTTGCCAGCGCCAATTATTTTGCCAAGGTATTCCGCCGGGAGACCGGCATGTCCCCCGGAGAGTATGTGGAGACCCTGCCCCGTGAGGAGCGTAAGCGTCCCGTCCGGCGGGATCCCTTCCTGTGGTAAAAGGATCTCACAGCACATTATGATATATTGAATTTCTGAGTTTGGAAATTCATTTGCCTTGCGTTTCGAGAGAATTTCTCCTTTTTACAGGTGTACTCCCGGTTTAGTTTCGTTATATTGCACAATTTTAACGTCGTTATAATTATTTATTTCACAAAAATATTTAAAATATACCATTTTGTCGCATAATATGCACGCAAGGCGCATTATGCTGTATCTTGGTATATTTAGACGGTACACTTCCATGTACAGTTTTACCATTTCATTATATGATGGTAACAATTTTACGGCACCTTTTTGGTGCTGTTGTAAGGATAAAAGAGTAAAAAGGAGGAGAGATGTCATGAAAAGAGTACCACGCATGTTGGCGCTGCTGCTGGCGGCGGTGCTGATCGTCTCCCTTGCCGGGTGTGGTTCGTCGGATGGAAAGACCCATCTGACCTTCCAGATCTGGGACGTGGGACAGCGGGACGGCATGCAGGCCATGTGCGATGCTTACACTGCCAACGTGAATCCCGATGTGGTGATCGAGGTCCAGGTCACCAGCTGGAGCGAATACTGGACCAAGCTGGAGGCCGCGGCGGAGAGCAATACCCTGCCCGACCTGTTCTGGATGCACACCGACCAGATCCTGTATTACTCCGAGTTCGGAATGCTGGCCGACGTCACCGACCTGTTCCCCTACGAGGAGCACTACAGTGATATCTCCATCAGCAACGCCCAGGGTACCGACGGCCGGATGTACGGCGTGCCCAAGGACAAGGACAACATCTGCCTGATCTATAATAAGGAGATGTTTGACGCCGCCGGGATCGCCTACCCCGACGAGACCTGGACCTGGACCGACCTGGAGACCGCTTCCCAGGCCATCTACGACGCCACCGGCAACTACGGCTACATGGCCTACAACGACGAGCAGCTGGGCTACCACAACTTCGTCTATCAGAACGGCGGCTGCATCCTCACCGAGGACAAGACCAAGGGGGGCTTCGACCTGGAGGCCACCCGGGAGGCCGTTAAGTATTACGTAAACCTGCAAAGCTACGACTGGTGTCCTGACCAGGCCTACTTTGCCGAGACCACCCCCGGCACTGCCTTCTTCTCCGGCAAGGGCGCCATGTTCCTGGAAGGCAGCTGGAACCTTCTGGCTCAGATGAGCAACTACCCCGACATGGTGGGCAAGTGGGACGTGGCGGTGCTGCCCGCCGCGCCCGACCCCGTGGAGGGTGACGGCCGGGCCACCATCTCCAACGGCCTGACCTACGCCACCGGCGCCCACGGCAAGAACCTGGAGATCTGCCTGGACGTGCTGAAGTACTTCGCCGATGAGGAGGCCCAGCGCATCCAGGGCGAGTCCGGCGCCGCCATCCCCGCTTATGAGGGACTGGAGGATACCTGGATCAGCGCTTTCGACCAGTTTGACTATCAGCTGGACCTGGATGGGGCCATTATGAGCCAGTTTGACTACTGCGTGCAGTACGTCAACAACTCCGCCCGACCCAAGTGGAAGAGCGGCGTGGTGGACATCATGACCAGCATCTACAACGGCTCGGTGGACATTGACACCGGTCTGGACAACATCCAGAACCTGATCAACACCGAGACCGCCAAAAAGCTGGCCGATTCCTGATAGGAGGGGCGAGATATGGGAAAAAAGGCAATGAGGCTGTCCGCCGCCGCCCGGCGGGAACAGAATTGGGGCTATCTGATGATCGCCCCTACCATCATCGGCCTGGTCGTGCTCAACCTGTGGCCATTCATCCAGACCATCTACACCAGCTTCTGTGAGCACCTGGGCTTCGGCAACTATAAGTTTATCGGTATAGACAACTATGTGGAAATGTTCCAGAACCCGGAGGTCTGGCGGGCCACCTGGAATACCATCCTGTTCTGTATTCTCACCGTGCCCGTGGGACTGTTCTTGTCCCTGCTGGTGGCCATGCTGCTCAACGCCAAGATCCGCGGCAAGGGCGCGTTCCGCACCATCTTCTTCCTGCCCATGGTGTGCGCTCCCGCCGCCGTGACCATGGTGTGGCGCTGGATCTTCAACAGCGACTACGGTATCCTCAACCAGATTTTTGGCACCCACATCAACTGGATTACCGACTCCAAGTTCGTCATGATCGCCTGCGCTATCGTGGCCATCTGGAGCAACATCGGCTACGACGCCGTGCTGCTGCTGGCCGGCCTGCAAAACATCTCCAAGAGCTACTATGAGGCCGCCGAGATCGACGGCACCAGCAAAGTCAACCAATTCCTGCAGATCACCCTGCCCATGGTCTCCCCCACCCTCTTCGTGGTCATGATCATGCGGCTCATGTCTTCCATCAAGGTCTACGACCTGATCTATATGATGGTGGAGGATACCAACCCGGCATTGACGTCGGTACAAAGCCTGATGTACCTATTCTACCGGGAGACCTTCGTGGCCGGCAGCCGCGGCTCCGGTGCCGCCATCGTAGTGTGGACCGTTGCCATTATCGGCATTATCACTGTCATCCAGTTCGTTGGCCAGAAGAAGTGGGTCAATTATGATGTGTAAAGGAGGGGAACAGGAATGAAACGCAGCTCTTTGCAACGCTCAAAGCAACTGACCACCGCGCTTACCTACGTGTTCCTGATCCTGGGCGCCATCATCATGATCTTCCCCTTCGTGTGGATGATCCTGACCAGCTTCAAGACCCAGACCGAAAGCATGCAGATCCCCCCGGTGATCTTCCCGTCCCAGTGGAACCTGAGCAACTTTGTGGACGCCATTGCGTCCCTGCCCTTCGTCAACATGTATGTGAACACCGCCCTGATGATCCTGTTCCGGGTGATCTGCGCCGTGGTGTTCAGCTCCATGGCGGGCTATGCCTTCGCCAAGCTGCACTTCAAGGGAAAGAACATCCTCTTCGGTCTGATCCTGGTGCAGATGTCCCTGCCCTCTCAGATCTTCATCCTGCCCCAGTACCAGATGGTGGCCAAGCTGGGCATGGCCAACAGCATTTTCGCCCTGGTGTTCCCCGGCATCGTGTCCGCCTTCGGCACCTTCTTCCTGCGGCAGACCTATATGGGCATCCCCACCGAGATCGGCGAGGCCGCCTGTCTGGACGGGTGCAACCAATTTGAGACCTTCGTCAAGGTCATGTTCCCCTTGACCGGCACCTCCGTGGCTGCCCTGACCATCTTTACCGCCGTATTCGCTTACGGCGATCTGATGTGGCCTCTGGTGGTCAACTCCGACCTGAATATGATGACCCTGTCCTCCGGACTTGCCACCCTGCGCGGCCAGTTCTCCACCAACTTCCCTGTTCTGATGGCCGGCAGCCTGCTTGCCATGCTGCCTATGGTGATCCTGTACATGATTTTCCAACGCCAGTTTATCGAAGGAATCGCCAACACCGGAGGAAAATAATCCGTTTACTCCCCTCTTATGGCGACAGCCTCTGCACTGGTTTCTGACCTGCCTGCCGGGGCTGTCGCGTTTTTACAAAATCTCCGGTCGGCTATTGAATCTGGCTTGAATATCGCTTAGAATGATTGTGCTGCATACCTCCCCCTTTGGGGAACACAATAGATTTTTCTTTGCGAGGAGTCTTTTATGATTTTCCAAGATACTGAAAAGAACATCTTTACCCTGCACACCCGAAACAGCACTTATCAGATGAAGGCAGACCCCAACGGCGTCCTGCTCCATCTCTACTACGGCCCCAGAATCAGCGACTGCGATCTATCCCCGCTGATCCGGTTTGCCGACCGGGGCTTTTCCCCCAACCCCGCCGAGGTAGGAAACGACCGCACCTATTCCCTGGACACCCTGCCCCAGGAGTATTCCGGCTCGGGAGCCGGCGACTTCCGCCTGCCCTCTCTGGAGCTGGAGCTTTCCGACGGCAGCTGGGTGGCCGACCTGCGGTATGTAGAGGCCCGGGTGGAAAAGGGCAAATATAACCTGGAGGGGCTTCCTGCCTTTTACGCCCCTCAGGAGGAAGCCGAAACCCTGATCATCACCATGGAGGACGCTACCTCCCATGTACGGGTGGACCTGCTCTACGGCGTGCTTGAGGCCTGCGACCTCATCACCCGAGCGGTACGCATCGAAAACCGCGGGGACGCTCCGGTCCGCATCCGCCGGGCCGCATCCCTGTGTCTGGACTTCCAGGGCGCCGATCTGGATTTCATTACCTTTGACGGCGGTCATGTGAAGGAG
Organism: Pseudoflavonifractor phocaeensis; assembly: GCF_016901955.1. Lineage (GTDB taxonomy): Bacteria > Bacillota > Clostridia > Oscillospirales > Oscillospiraceae > Flavonifractor > Flavonifractor phocaeensis_A. Next base: position 9,275 of record NZ_JACJLC010000031.1, on the reverse strand, counting down.
CGGGGGCTCAACCGCACCCGGCTGCGCTCCGGCGTGCAGTCGGTGGGTAGCATCCGGGGCATCTCCAGCCACCAGCACAACCCCTTCGTGATGCTGTGCCAGCCGGGGGCCGACGAGGAGCACGGGACCTGCTACGGCGCCGCTCTGTTGTACAGCGGCAACTTTGAAGCTGCCGTGGAGCGTAGCCAGTTTGAGGATGCCCGGCTCACCCTGGGCATCCACCCCTTCCACTTCTGTTGGCTGCTGGAACCCGGTCAGAGCTTTACCACCCCAGAGGCCGCTCTGGTCTGCTCTCCCAACGGCTTCAGTCAGATGAGCCGTCAGTTCCACAAGGCCATCCGGACCCACCTGGTCCGGGACGTGTGGCAGAACCGGCGTAAGCCTGTTCAGATCAACAGCTGGGAGGCCTTCTATTTCGACTACGACCACCAGCGGCTGCTCCAGTTTGCCAAGGAGGCCGCCAGTCTGGGTATCGAGATGTTTGTCCTGGACGACGGCTGGTTTGGCCACCGGGACAACGACTCCAGCAGTCTGGGAGACTGGTGGGCCAATGAAAAAAAACTCCCCGGCGGCCTTTCCGGCCTGTCGGCGGAGATCAAGGCCCTTGGCCTGGAGCTGGGCCTGTGGATCGAACCGGAGATGGTATCCGAGGATAGCCAGCTCTATCAGGATCACCCCGACTGGGTCCTTAACCCGCCGGGCCGTCCCTATACCCGGGGCCGGTTCCAGCTGGTGCTGGACTTCACCCGGGCCGAGGTGCGGGACTATGTGTTCCAGGCCCTGCAGGCCCTGCTGGACAGCGCCGAGATCTCCTATCTGAAGTGGGATATGAACCGGGCCCTTACTCAGGTCTGGTCCGCCGCCCTTCCTACGGAGCGCCAGGGCGAGGTTTACCACCGCTATGTGCTGGGAGTCTATGACCTGCTGGAGCGGTTCCGCCAGGCAAATCCCAACACTCTCATCGAGGGTTGCTCCGGCGGCGGCGGGCGGTTCGATATGGGTATGCTGTACTACACCCCCCAGATCTGGTGTAGTGACAACACCGACGCCATCGACCGGCTCTCCATCCAGTACGGCACCTCCTTCGCCTATCCCCCCTTCACCATGGGGGCCCACGTTTCCGCTGTGCCCAATGAGCAGACCGGTCGGAGCGTGCCTCTGGAGACCCGGGGAACCGTAGCCCTGTCCGGTTCCTTTGGCTACGAGATGGATCTGAGTAAGCTGTCTGATCAGGAGAAGGCGCTGGTGGCCCGGCAGATCCGGGACTACCAGGAGAGCTATGACCTGGTACAGAAAGGCGACTATTTCCGGCTGACCGCTCCCTCCGCCGACGGGGCGCCCACCGCTTGGGCCCACGTGTCTCCTGACAAGCGGACCGCACTTTTATGTGTGGTATCCGGTCAGACCCACGCCGGTCCGCCCTTCCGGCGCCTCCGGCTGCGGGGCCTGGAGCCCGGGCTGCGGTATCGCCTGACCGGTGACGACATGCTGTGGCCCGGCGACGTTTTGATGCAGGCCGGTTATCCTCTCCCCATACTAGGAGAATATCAATGTCTCCGACTCTTACTGAAGGCGGAATAACAGAAAGGGCTGGCCGCATATTCTGTGGCCAGCCCTTTATCTCTTTTCACTCTGTATCAAAGATCGTTTCTTGTTCTGAGCCCGCCACTTCTGGGGCGGCAGCCCGTAGCGTTTTTTGAAGGCGCGGGAGAAGTGGAACTGGTTGGAATAGCCGCACCGCACCGCAATCTCGCTGATGGGGGCACTGCTGCTGCTCATCAGCTCGGTGGCCTTGGCCAGCCGTACGCCGATCAGGAACTCCTGGGGGGGACACCCCATGTTTTCCTTAAACAGTTTGCTAAAATAGCTGCGGTTGAGCCGGCAAGCGTCAGCCACCTCCTCCACCGTCAGATTGCGCTGGTAGTTCTGCTCGATATAATTGACCGCCTCCTGGATGTAGAAGTCCTTGAGCTGGTTCCCCTGGGCGCTGAGCCGGGTGGAGGATGAACGCACCAGGGCGTCCACAAACAGATACAGATAGCCGATCAGGTGGAGCGCAGAGGCATTAGGGTGCTCCGCGATGTAGAGCATCAGGTCCCGGACCTCGGTGCTCTGGGCCATGCTGTCCGCCCGATAAATGGGCTGGGCGGCGGTGAGCCCGGCATACCGCAGAGACTCTGAGGCATGGAGACCGTCAAATTCGATCCACACATACTTCCAGGGATCGCGCTCGTCGGCAAAATAGGTGTTGATGAGCCCAGGACAGATGAGGAATCCCTGTCCCGCCTGCAATTCATACCTCCGGGTAGTGACGCCGTCCTCTTCCGTGGAATCCAGGGAGCCCCGACCGGAGATAACATAGTGGAAAAGATAGTGGTTCCGGATAAAGGGTCCAAAGGATTGCAGGGGCTGGCACTGCTCATAGCCGTGTTGAAACATGCGCAGATCCAGAAAATTCTCATTTGGAAAGATGGAAAAAGAGAATTCACCCATAGGATTTCCCCCTGACGGTATCAGATCTTTATCGTCAGTATATCATAGATATCGTGGAACACCAAGGGAAACAGTATATGATTTCTTAAAAACGCCCGCCTCACCGCTGTTAGCCGGAAGGAAAGGCAGGAAAGGAGAGCGGTTATGCCCAAGCTCTATTATAAGGAAGCACAACGACAGGCCCAGAAGGAATTTCGCGCCTGTACCTCCCGTGGAAAATATCCCTATCTTCCCGTCCTGGACGATTTCGTGTCCAGGGACCGGCTGAATCGAGGAGTAGACCTGGGGCAGCTCCAGATCCCCCTGGAGTTTGTGGTGGGGACCTGCACCGGCTTCCGGACCAACGCCTTCGCCCGGAACTTCATGCCCCTGCTGGAGGAGGACTCGGAGTTCGCCGGCAAATGGCAGGCTCTCAGCCAGGCCCATGTGGAGGAGGGCATCCGGGACCCCATCAAGGTGTACGAATACATGAACCGCTACTACGTGCAAGAGGGTAACAAGCGGGTCAGCGTGCTGAAATTCTTTGGCGCCGACATGGTCAGCGCCTTCGTAACGCAGATCCTGCCCGAGCGTAACGGCAGCCGTGAGGTGGAGCTCTACTACGAACTGCTGGACTTTACCCGGATCAGTCGAATCAGCTACCTGGAATTCTCCAGGCCAGGCAGCTATCTCCGGCTCCAGCAGCTGCTGGGAAAGGCCCCCGAGGAGCGTTGGACCGAGGATGAGCGACGGGACTTTGCCTCGGCCTATTACGCTTTTCGTCAAGCCTATGAAACCCACGGTGGGAATCATTTGTCCTCCACGGTGGGAGACGCTATGCTGGCGGTGATCCAGGTCTATGGGTATCAGGCCCTCCATAACAAGCTGCCCGCTGAGATTAGCCACGTGGTATCCAGCCTTTGGGAAGAGATCGTATTGCAGCAGCAGGAGGAGCAGATCGACGTCAAGCTGACTCCTGAGGAAAAGAAGCCTGGCATTTTGGCAAAGGTCCTCTCCTCCGGGGACAAGAGCGCCCTGCGGGTGGCCTTTGTTCACGACAAAACCCCCACGGAATCAGGCTGGACCAACAGCCATGAGCAGGGCCGGCTCCATGTCCAGCGGGTCTTTGGAGATGCCATCCGGACCACCCCCTACTTCAACGCTCTGGATGCCGATCCTCTGGCTGTTATCCAGCAGGCTATCCAGGACGGCAACACCGTCATCTTTACCACTTCGCCCCGGCTGTTGCCTGCCTCCCTCCGGGCGGCGGTGGAACAGCCCCGGGTCACCATTCTCAACTGCTCTCTGAACAAATCCCACCGCTACATCCGCACCTACTATGCCCGGATGTACGAGGCCAAATTCATCATCGGGGCCATCGCCGGTAGCCTGGCCGGGGTGGACAACGTGGGTTATCTGTGCGATTACCCAATTTATGGCCAGATCGCCGGAATCAATGCCTTTGCCCTGGGGGTACAGATGGTGAATCCCCGCACCAAGGTCTACCTGGAGTGGTCCACCGTGGGCGGGACCGAAGCCGCCATTCAACGGCTGACCCAGCGAGGCATCCGCCTGATCTCCGCCCGGGATCTGACCCGGAAGGGGGATCGGAACTGGACCAGCTTTGGCCTGTGTCTCATCTCCGGCGAGGACCGGGTGGTCCTGGCAGCGCCAGTGTGGAAATGGGGGACTTATTACGAGGCTATGCTCCGGCGGATCCAGGACAAATCCTTCCAGACAGAGTACAAGGAGAGCGAAAAGGCCCTGAACTACTATTGGGGCATGTCCGCGGGGGTGGTGGCCCTGGGCTGCACCGACAAGGTGCCACCCAGCACCCGAAAACTGGCGGAACTGCTGCAAAACTGCATCCAGGCAGACCTCTACTACCCTTTCCGGGGCAAGCTCTACGCCCAGGGCGGCAAGATCCTGGAGGGCGATTTGACCCCGGAGCAAATCATAGGCATGGACTGGCTGGCAGAGAATATTGTAGGCTCTATCCCGGACTACGAGGAGCTGAACGAGACCGGCAAGGCTACAGTGGACATGGTGGGAGTGGAGGCGGCCTCCAAGGACAAGCGGTGAGGCCCCGTCGACCTCGGCCCCAATTTCAGCCGCTTTCTGCCGTAAGGCAAATCCGCCCCGGCATACCAGCCCCGGCGGAGAACGAACCGGAAGGAGAATATTATATGACAAACATCCCATGCCCGCACTGCGGCAGCCCTGTCACAGTACGGGGAAACCGCTGGGAGTGCGACTAGTGCGGCGATTTTGGAGCTCTCTCCTCCTTGCGCCCGGCGGAAAGAGCCAAGCTGATCCGGGCCAAGAACCAATCCCAACAGGTAGAGTTCCTTGCCACCGTGTCTGACCGCACCCGCCCAGAGGCAAAGAAAAGCTCTGCCACAGAGGATACGGTATAAAGCAGGGACTTCACCAATCCCTCACGCTTTCTCACGATCCCATTGTCTTTTCAGAATCGCAAATACCCGCTGCGAACCTGTAGGTTACGTAGCGGGTATTTTATATCGAACCATTCAGACGCTTGTATGGGCTGGCCGGATGCGGTAAAATGATGTCTACTGAATGAACCGTCGATGTGTCGTCCCGCTGGAACGCCTGGCTTTTCCGGCGGAAGCATGATAATAGCACCACTCAGATAAACGGAAAGGAGTGTCCAGTATGCCCATGCTTGGCGCTGTTCTGACCCCACACCCGCCAGTGCTCCTGCCCGAGGTAGGCAGAGGCCGGGAGCGGGAGATCTCCGCTACCGGACAGGCCATGGAGGTCGCGGCAGAGACCGTTGCCCGGTGGGATCCCGACGTGCTTATCGTGGCCTCTCCCCACACCATCCTGTACAGGGACTATTTTCACATCGCTCCGGGCACCGGAGCCTCCGGCGACATGTCCGCCTTTGGCGCGCCCCAGGTGCGCATCGAGGCCCGCTATGACCGCGCGCTTCGGGAAGAACTCATCCGCCAAGCCAGTGAGGCTGGCCTTGCGGCCGGCACTCTGGGCCAGCGGGACGGCTCGCTGGATCATGGCGTTTTGATTCCCCTTTACTATCTCCGCAAGGCAGGGGTCACCTGTCCTATGGTACGCATGGGCCTGTCCGGCTTCTCCGCCCTGGACCACTACCGCCTGGGCCAGTGCGTTGTCCAAGCGGTGGAGGCCCTGGGCCGCCGGGCGGTGTTTGTTGCCAGCGGCGATCTCTCCCATAAACTGAAGTCCGACGGTCCTTACGGTTTTGCTCCGGAGGGGCCGGTGTTCGACCAGGCGGCGACCGAGGCTATGGCCTCGGGAGATTTCTTGCGCTTTCTTACTATGGACCCCGCACTCTGCGAGCGGGCAGCGGAGTGCGGCCTGCGCTCTTTTCAGATCATGGCCGGGACTCTGGACGGACTGGCGGTAGAGCCCCAGCTGCTCAGCCACCAGGACACCTTCGGCGTAGGCTATGCCGTGGCTCTGTTTCCGGTGACCGGCAAGGATGACAGCCGTCGGTTCGCCGCACCCTGTGCGCAGGCAAAGCGTAACCGGCTGAAGGAGCGCCGGGCCGTTGAGGACCCCTGGGTACGGCTGGCCCGGCTCTCCCTGGAGACCTATGTACGCACCGGCCAGTCGTTGGATGGCCTGCCCGACGGCCTGCCGGAGGAGATGACAACGCAAGCGGCAGGGGCCTTTGTCTCCCTCCATGTGGACGGGCAGCTGCGGGGCTGTATCGGCACCATCTCCCCCACCCGAAAAAATGTGGCCCTGGAGATCGTTCAAAACGCCGTGTCCGCCGGCCTCCGGGACCCCCGCTTCCCCGCCGTCAGGCCTGACGAACTGGATACCCTGGAATACAACGTGGACGTGCTGGGGGAGCCCGAGCCGGTGGACTCCCCCAGCCAGCTGGACCCAAAGGAATACGGCGTCATCGTCAGCCACGGACAGCGGCGCGGCCTGCTGCTGCCCGATCTGGACGGGGTGGACACGGTTGAGCGGCAACTGGAGATCGCCCGGCAAAAGGGGGGCATCCGCACCGGGGACCCCTATCAGATCCAGCGGTTCAAGGTGGTGCGGCACCGATGAGCGCTCAATGTGAGCTGTGCTTTCACCACTGCGTGCTGGGGGAGTGCCAGACCGGAGTCTGCCGTGCCCGGGCCAACCGGGGCGGGCATATTGTGCCCCTCAACTACGGAAGGCTGACCGCCCTCGCCCTGGATCCTATCGAAAAAAAGCCGCTGCGCCGGTTTTATCCCGGCAGCGTGGTACTATCGGCAGGCAGCTTTGGCTGTAACCTCCGCTGCCCTTTCTGCCAAAATGCCGAGATCGCAGCGGCGGGGGCGGATATCCCCACCCTCTCCCGCTCCCCGGAAGCCCTGGTGCAAGATGCCCTTCTCCTTCGGGACCAGGGCAACATCGGGATAGCCTATACCTACAACGAGCCTCTGGTGGGCTACGAGTACGTGCGGGACTGCGCCGTTCTGGTCCATGAGGCTGGCATGGTCAACGTGCTGGTAACCAACGGCACCATCGAGGCGGAACCATGGACAGCTTTGCTCCCCTATTTGGACGGTGTCAACATCGACCTGAAGGGGTTCACCTCGGACTGGTATCGCCGTCTGGGGGGAGATCTGGAGGTGGTGAAGCGGTCTATCACCCTTGCCGCTCAACACTGTCATGTGGAGATCACCACCCTGATCGTACCCGGGGAAAACGACAGCGCGGAAGAGATGGAGACCCTGTCCGACTGGCTGTCCTCGGTCTGCCCGGATATCCCCTTACACGTCTCCCGTTTCTTTCCCCGCCACCGCATGGCTGGCCGGCTGCCCACCCCGGTCGGAACCGTCTACCGCCTGGCGGATGTTGCCCGGACCCACTTGCGGTATGTGTATACTGGAAACTGCTGACACGATCCCACCGGTTCAGGCCTTTGTTAAAATAGCGGGCGAAACTGACGGCTTTGATTGGTGGTCTTTTGCCTCGCCGGGCGGTATACTGACAGGCAGAACGATCACAAGGAGGTACAGCTATGAGTTTGGGAAGCAGTCTGTATCACGCCAGAAAAAAGAGCGGTTTGTCCCAGGAGAATGTGGCCGAAAAGCTGGGGGTCAGCCGTCAGACCATCTCCAAATGGGAGACCGGCGAGACCCTGCCGGATATCCGCCAGTCCAAAGGACTGGCCATGCTTTATCACATGACTCTGGACGAACTCATTGAGTATGATTTTGACGAAGCCCAGGCCCAGCAGATGATTGACAGCGTCAGCGATGAGGCTCAGTCCAGGATCGACTGGAATAAGGTGTGGAGTAAAAAGTACCCGGTGCTGTCCACCTATCATCAGAAGGTGCGAATCGGCGACTACGCTCCCCCCTTGCAGGAGCTACTCACCCGTCTGCGGGTGGAATACGGCTACAATAATACCGACGCCCTGCTGGTGTTGAAGGATATCCTGGCTCGGGTATGGAAGGGGCAGTTGTAAACCGGGACGCTCACCAGGGCCGAGCCGCTTTTATGCCCGGTGTCCCTTGCCCTCCCGGATCATCTCCAGCGACAGCCCCTGACAACTGCCCCGATGGATTCTACCTGCTGGGGATGCTGTACTGCAAAAGATCTCCTTCGGAAAGTGGGTACGGCGGTAAGTACCAGAGGCCCTCCCGGCCCAGTTCATAACCATAGGTCCTGAGCATTATGAGATATACCACATAGATATTTGCTATCGTAGATTGTCGGTGGTACAATTTAGGTAAAGAAACAAACCCTGGTTTGACAGGCAGGAGGTATGGCATATGGCAGTGAAGCAGACTGCTGGCAGAGACGCTCTGGGGCAGTTCGCCCCCAAATTCGCGGAATTGAACGACGATGTACTATTCGGCCAGGTATGGAGCCGGGAGGAGAAGCTTTCCCTCCGGGACCGCTCCCTTGTGACGGTAGTGGCCCTGATGGCTCAGGGGTTGGTGGACAGCTCCTTCCAGTACCATCTGTCCACCGCCAGGAAAAATGGCATCACCCGCCAGGAGATTTCGGAGATCCTAACCCACGCCGCCTTTTACGCCGGCTGGCCCAAGGCTTGGGCGGCCTTCCGCATGGCCAAGGAGGTGTGGGCCGAAGAGGAAAGTGGGGACGGCAGGACCGCCCACCAGAATCAGATGGTGTTCCCCATCGGCCGGCCCAACGACGGCTTTGCTCAGTATTTTGTGGGCCAGAGCTACCTCCACCCTCTCTCCACCGCTCAGGTGGGGGTGTACAACGTAACTTTTGAGCCGGGCTGCCGCAACAACTGGCATATCCACCAGGCCAGCCGCGGCGGCGGACAGGTGCTGCTTTGCGTAGCCGGACGGGGCTGGTACCAGGAGTGGGGCCAGGAGGCCCGGACCCTGAACCCTGGGGACGTAGTCAACATCCCCGCGGGGGTGAAGCACTGGCACGGAGCGGCAGCGGACAGCTGGTTCTCCCACCTGGCCCTGGAGGTGCCGGGCGAGGACTGTTCCAGCCAGTGGCTGGAACCGGTGTCCGATGCGGACTATCACAGCCTGGGCTGACCTTGGTATCTGCTTCCGGGCTGCAAGGCAAGTCGGCCATCTCTATCGCTCAATACGATAAAATGGACCTGCCGCACTGCGCGGTAGGTCCATTTTTCATTTTCCGGTTTCGGCGTTGTCATCCCCGGCACTTGGCCAGCAGGGCCTCCCATTTTTCGTCCACATAGTCCTGGGCGGCCTTCAGGGTCCACTCGTTGCCCGGCTGGAAGCAGTGCTTGAACCGGCCCTGGAGCTTCATGAATTCGGTAACGGGGAGTTTTTTCTTGGGTTCATAGGAGAGCATCC
>NZ_JACJLC010000004.1 GCF_016901955.1 Pseudoflavonifractor phocaeensis | reverse complement strand
TGGGCCTGGAGCTGCTCACCCCCGGCCGTGACCTGGCGGACAAGCAGGGGGGCAGGCTGGTGGGCATTGTCATCGGCAGCGGGGTGGACGCCGCCGTCAGCGCCGCCTCCGCCCAGGGGGCGGATCAAGTCATCGTCATCGACGCCCCTGAGTTTAAGGACTATACCACTGACGCCTACGCGGCAGCCATGTACTACCTGGTGGAGAAATACGGCCCCACCACCCTGCTGATTGGGGCCACGCCGGACGGCCGGGATATGGGTCCCCGCCTGTCCTGCCGGCTGAAAACCGCCCTGACAGCAGACTGTACTGGCCTGGACATCGACGAGGAATCCGGCAATGTTGCCTGGACCCGCCCCGCCTTCGGCGGCAACCTGATGGCAACCATCCTCTGCCCCGACCACCGGCCCCAGATTGGCACCGTACGTCCGGGCGTGTTTAAGAAGTCTGCTCCCGTTGCGCCCAGAGCAGAGACCATCCGCGAGGAATTCCATGTGGCACCCGAGCAAATCCGCACCGAGCTCCTTGAGGTGATCAAGGAGGCTGCTGGCGAGCTGGTGGACCTGGAGGGCGCGGATATCATCGTCTCCGGCGGACGGGGCGTGGGCGGCCCTGAGGGCTTCGCTCCGGTGCGCGCCCTGGCCGAGGCGCTGGGGGCCACCGTGGGAGCCTCCCGCGCAGCGGTGGACTCGGGCTGGATCTCCCACGCCCATCAGGTGGGCCAGACGGGCAAGACGGTGGCCCCCAAGCTGTACATCGCCTGCGGCATCTCCGGGGCCATCCAGCACCTGGCGGGCATGAGCGGCTCGGACTGCATTGTGGCCATCAACAAGGACCCGGACGCCCCCATCTTCGATGTGGCCGACTACGGCATTGTGGGCAACCTGTTTGAGGTGCTCCCGGCCCTCACCGAGGAGATTAAGAAGCTGAAGGCGTAGCGCCTTCCTAACTCCTGTCGGAAGCGGCTCCCCTTTCCTTTCTCAATGCCTTCCTCCTACTCAGCGGGCCGTTTCTATTCCTGATGACGCTTCGAGCTGCCTCTTGCCGGGCAGCTCGAAGCCGTATCAGGGCATTGTTAAGAAGTTGACACAGCGTCCAAATTTAAAATTTAGGATAAAGGAGAGAATGATGTATGAACTTCCACTTTAACGCCGAAGAACAGGAAATCCTGGATATGCTCCATGAGTTCTGTCTCAAAGAGGTAGCCCCCATCGCCGCCGAGGTAGACGAAAATGAGCGCTTCCCCGAGGAGACCTGGCACAAGCTGGCCGAGATGGGCATGATGGGCGTCCCCTTTGCCGAGGAGTACGGCGGAGCCGGGCTGAGCTATCTGACCTACATCGGGGTATGCGAGGAGCTGGCCAAACACTGCGCCACCACCTCTGTCATGGTCTCCGCCCACTCCTCCCTGTGCACCTGGCCCATCTCTGAGTTCGGCACCGAGGAGCAGAAGCAGAAATATCTGCCTCCTCTCTGCTCCGGGGAGAAGCTGGGTGCCATGGGCCTGACTGAGCCCGGCGCGGGCACCGATGCGGCCATGCAGAAGACCACCGCCGTGGACAAGGGGGACCACTGGCTGCTCAACGGCTCCAAGATCTTCATCACCAACGCCGGCTATGCCGATACCTTCGTCATCTTCGCCATGACCAACAAGGAGCTGGGCAATAAGGGCATCTCCGCCTTCATCGTAGAGAAGGACTTCCCCGGCTTCAAGGTGGGCGCCCACGAGAAGAAGATGGGCATCCGGGGGTCCTCTACCTGTGAGCTGATCTTTGAGGACTGCGTGGTGCCCAAGGAGAACCTGCTGGGTGAGGAGGGTAAGGGCTTCAAGATCGCCATGATGACCCTGGACGGCGGGCGCATCGGCATCGGGGCCCAGGCCCTGGGCATCGCCCAGGCGGCCATTGACGAGTGCGTGAAGTACACCAAGGAGCGTATTCAGTTCGGCAAGCGGATCAGCCAGTTCCAGAACACCCAGTTCCAGCTGGCGGATATGCAGGCCAGGGTGGACGCGGCCCGGCTGCTGGTCTACCGGGCTGCCCAGGCCAAGCAGGACCACGAGCCCTACTCCCACCTGGCGGCCATGGGCAAGCTGTACGCCTCCGAGGCGGCCAGCGACGTGACCCGGCGCTGCCTGCAGCTGGTGGGCGGCTACGGCTACACCCGGGAGTATCCCTTCGAGCGGTTCATGCGGGACGCCAAGATCACCGAGATCTACGAGGGCACCAGCGAGGTCCAGCGGATGGTCATCTCCGGCTGGATGGGCGTGAAGTAATGTCTGCTGCATAAGGGCCGGTGCTGTCCGGCGCCGGCCCTTATCGCTTGATGATGAGGAAAAAGGTGATAGCATGAAGGACATCTATGTAGTCAGCAGCTGCCGGACCGCCATCGGCACCTTTGGCGGCAGCCTGAAGGACACCCCCGCCGCTGAGCTGGGGGCTGTCGTGGTCAAGGAGGCCCTGAAGCGGGCCAACGTGGATCCCGCCAACATCGACGAGGTCATGTTTGGCTGCGTGCTCACCGCCGCCCTGGGGCAGAACGTGGCCCGGCAGGTGGCCATCAAGGCGGGCTTCCCTGTGGAGGTGCCCGCCTGCACCGTGGGCATGGTGTGCGGGTCCGGCATGAAGAGCGTCATCGAGGGTGTGCGCTCCATCCTGGCCGGGGACGCCCACATGGTGATGTGCGGAGGCACCGAGAATATGTCCGCCGCCCCCTACGCCATCCCCACCGCCCGGTACGGCGCCCGGATGGGCAACACCAAGCTGATTGACACCATGGTCAACGACGGTCTGACCGACGTGTTCAACAATTACCACATGGGCATTACCGCCGAGAACGTGTGCGACCAGTGGGGCATCACCCGGGAGGAGCTGGACGCCTTTGCCCTGTCCTCTCAGGAGAAGGCGGCGGCAGCCATCGCCTCGGGCCGGTTTGAGGATGAAATTGTGCCTGTGATGGTGAAGAAGAAAAAGGAAATGGTGGAGTTCAAGGTGGACGAGCACCCCCGGGCCACCTCCGCCGAGGCGCTGGCCAAGCTCAAGCCCGCCTTCAAGCCCGACGGGGGCCGCGTGACCGCGGGCAACGCCAGCGGCATCAACGACGGCGCGGCGGCCATTCTGATTGCCGACGAGGACGCTGTGAAGCAGTACGGCCTCAAGCCCCTGTTCAAGATCATCGGCTGGGGCCAGGGCGGTGTGGACCCCGCCATCATGGGCGTGGGCCCGGTGCCCGCCTCCAGGGCGGCGCTGGCCAAGGCCGGCCTGACCATCGACGACATGGATCTCATCGAGGCCAACGAGGCCTTTGCCGCCCAGTCCATCGCTGTGGCCCGGGAGCTGAAGTTCGACATGAGCAAGGTCAACGTCAACGGCGGCGCCATCGCTCTGGGCCATCCTGTGGGCGCCTCCGGAGCCCGGATCATCGTCACCCCGCTCTATGAGATGATGAAGCGGTCCGAGGCCAAGCGGGGCCTGGCCACCCTGTGCATCGGCGGCGGCATGGGCGTGGCCGCCATCTTTGAGAAAGTGTAGGTGCAGCGCTATGGATTATGTCAAGCTGGAGAAAAAGGAGCACGTGGGCGTGGTCACCATTGACCGTCAGGAGGCCCTCAACGCCCTAAACAGCCAGGTGCTCAGTGAGCTGGACCAGGTCATCGACCAGGTGGAGGCCGACGAGGAAATTTACGTGGTCATCCTCACCGGCGCGGGCCGGTCCTTTGTGGCCGGAGCCGACATCGGCGAGATGAAGGGCTTCTCCTCCATCGACGGCAAGCGCTTCGGCGTCCACGGCGGGAACGTGTTTCTCAAGCTGGAGAACCTGTCCAAGCCGGTGATCGCGGCGGTAAACGGCTTTGCCCTGGGGGGCGGCTGTGAGCTGAGCATGGCCTGCGACATCCGTCTGGCCAGCGAGAAGGCCAGGTTCGGCCAGCCCGAGGTGGGCCTGGGCATCACCCCCGGCTTTGCCGGGACCCAGCGGCTACCCCGGATTGTGGGCGTTTCCAAGGCTATGGAGCTGATCCTGACGGCCAAGACCATCAAGGCCGACGAGGCCAAGGCCATCGGGCTGGTCAGCGAGGTGTATCCCCCTGAGGAGCTGATGGACAAGGCTATGGAGCTGGCCAACGCCATCTGCGCCAACGCCCAGATCGCAGTGCGGGAGTCCAAGCGGTGCATCCGTATGGGGATGCAGACCGACATCGCCACCGGCTCTGCCTTCGAGGCCGAGGCCTTCGGCGTGTGCTGCGGCACCGAGGGCAAAAACGAAGGTATGGGCGCCTTCTTGGAAAAAAGAGCGGAGAAGCACTTCAAGCTCCGTTAACCGGCCCAGGGAGGTGTAGATATGGATTGCAGAGATGCCATTATGACCCGCCGGAGCGTACGCGCCTATCAGCCGGATCCCATCCCGGAGGATATCCTCGGCAGGATTATGGGGGCGGCCTGTTCCGCCCCCTCGGCGCTGAATCTCCAGCCCTGGTATTTTGTCGTCATTCAGAGCCCGGAGCCCATGGCTAAGCTGCTGGAGCTGATGGCCCCAGCCCCCCAGCGGCTGGATGCGGAGTTGACCCAGCGCTTTCCCAACCACCCTCAGGTGGTCGCGGACACCAAGCGGTTTGTCCAGCTTTTGGGCGGGGCGCCGGTCTGTGTGCTGGCATTCCTCACCGGCGGGGACACCCACGGGAGAAGCCAGTCCACTCTGCTCCAGAGTGTGGCGGCAGCTACCGAGAATCTGCTGCTGGCGGCCTGGAATGAGGGGGTTGCCAGCTGCTGGCTCACAGCGCCGCTGGAGGCTGGCCTGGCCCAGGAGATCTACGACGCCTTCGCACCGGAGCAGGGGGAACTGACCGCGCTGATCACCCTGGGCTACCCAGAAAAAATTCCCCAAGCCCCCAAGGCCAAGAGCGGCCGTTACATCGTACTATAATTCGGGCCCGACGGCCGGGGCATCCCTGCCGCCTGCCCCGCGTTGGGAGATGACAATTCATGGTAGAGCAAGTATTCGACCGGCCCCGAATTTGGCGCATCCCGGTGGAACTGCCCCAAAACCCGCTGCGCACCCTCAATTCCTACGTTATCCAGACGCCTGAACAAAATTTAATCATTGACACGGGGTTTAACCGGCCTGAGTGCCATGCCTCCCTGTGGGCAGGCATTGAGGAATTAAATCTGGATTTGGGAAAGACTGCTCTCTTCCTCACCCATCTGCACTCTGACCACACCGGCCTGGTGTACGATTTTGTGCAGCGGGGTGTTCCGGTATACACCGGGAGGATTGACCACACCTACTTTGCGTCTACTGTGACCGGGACTACCTGGTCTGACATGGAGGAGCGCTACCGCCATGAGGGATACCCGGCGGAGGGGCTGGCGCTCCAGGCCGGCGGCAACCACGCCCGGCTCTACGCCCCCCAGGGCGTCTACCCCGCCACACTGCTGGAAGGCGGTGAGATTCTCCATGTGGGGGATGTGTCCGTCCAGGCCATCCACACGCCTGGCCATACCCCCGGCCATATGGTTCTCTATCTGCCCAAGGAGCAGCTACTGTTTTCCGGCGACCATATTCTCTTTGATATTACCCCTAATATTGCGGTCTGGATGGGAGTCGACGACGCCCTGTCCGATTATCTGTCCAGCCTGGAGAAAATCCGCAGCCTGCCCATACGCAAAACCTTCCCGGCCCACCGGGGGCAGGCAGGAGATGTATACCAGCGGATTGATGCCCTGCTCGAACACCATCAGCATCGGTTGGCGGAGATTCTCGATGCTGTAGAGACGTACCCAGGCTCCACGGCCTATGAACTGGCAGGCCATATTTCATGGTCCGCCCGGGGGCTTGGATGGGATCAATTCCCGCCCAACCAGAAATGGTTTGCGGTCTCTGAGACCCTGGCCCACCTATACTATATGGAGCGCCGGGGAAAAGTCGCCCGGGAAGCGGCGGGTGAAGTGTTTGTCTACCACATCATTTGAGGCAGCATAGAAAACAAAAATTTCCAGATAGAAGGAGGACAAAACCAATGAAAAAGATCGTCGTTATCGGCGGGGGGACCATGGGGCTGGACATCGCCCAGGTCTTCGCCCGGTCGGGGTTTGACGTTGTGGTCCGTGACATCAGCGAGGAGATTATCAAAAACTCGGAGGCCCGGCTGAACAAGGCCCTGGACAAGCAGGTGAGCAAGGGCAAGCTGGACGAGGCTGGCAAGCAGGCCATCACCGGCAGGATGACCTTTACCACCGACCTGAACCTGGCCGCCGACGCCGACCTGGTGGTGGAGGCCGCCATTGAGAACCTGGACATCAAGAAGCAGGTCTTCGCCGACCTGGACAAGATCTGCAAGCCAGAAACGATTCTTGCCTCCAACACCTCCTCCATCTCCATCACCGCCATCGCCGCCGCCACCCAGCGGCCGGACAAGTTCATCGGGATGCACTTCTTCAACCCCGCCACCGTGATGAAGCTGGTGGAGGTCATCCGGGGGGCCAAGACCTCTGACGAGACCTTTAAGACGGTCTACGAGCTGGCCAAGACCATCGGCAAGGACCCCGTGGAGGTCAACGAGGCCCCCGGCTTTGTAGTCAACAAGATCCTGATCCCCATGATCAACGAGGCCTGCGACCTGGTGTACACCGGGGTCGCCAGCGCGGAGGACATCGACAAGGCCATGCAGCTGGGCGCCAACCACCCCATGGGCCCCCTGGCCCTGGGCGACCTCATCGGTTTGGACGTGTGCCTGGCCATTATGGACACCATTTACCAGGAGAGCGGCGACCCCAAGTACCGGGCCTCCCTGCTCCTGCGCAAGATGGTCCGGGCCGGCTTCCTGGGCCGCAAGACCGGCAAGGGCTTTCACGACTACAACAAGTAAGCCCCGTTTCATTGGAGGATAGAATGGATTACAAAAAGCTCTATCAGGAGAAGAAGATCACACCGGAGCGGGCCGTACAGGTGGTCCAGTCCGGGGACTGGGTGGACTACGGCTGGTGCACCGGCACACCCAGGGCTCTGGACAAGGCCCTGGCCGCCCGCTGGCGGGAGCTCACCGATGTCAAGATCCGGGGAGGGATTCTCTTTGAGAAGCCTGCGGTATTCCAGGTTCCTGACGCGGCGGAGCACTTTACCTGGAACTCCTGGCATATGTCCGGCGTGGAGCGCAAAATGATTGACGACGGCATCGCCTTCTACAATCCCATGCGCTACTCGGAGCTGCCCCGGTTTTACCGGCAGTCTGTGGAGCCCGTCAAGGCCGCGATGTTCCAGGTCTCCCTGATGGATGAGTTCGGCTACTTCAGCTTCGGCCCCAACGCCTCCCACATGCGGGCGGTGTGTGAGCGGGCAGATGTGGTCATTGTGGAGGTCAACGCCAATATGCCCCGGTGTCTGGGGGGCTTTGAGGAGGGCATCCATATCTCCCAGGTCAACTACATTGTGGAGGGAGGCAACCCGCCTAGCCATCCTCATTCCCTGGGGTTATTTTGCTGCACAGTAGAGAAGCAGTGAGCTAAAATCCTTGAATCCATTGCGGCGCATTGCTTACAGTAAGAGATCTTTTTCGTCAACACATGACATGCGGAGTATCATTAAAGGATCTGAAAAGGTCTGTTGATGATACTCCGCATTTTTTATTTCCAGGTTTATATAGCGATCTGTGTGGGTGCGTAGCTTAATGCTACGCACCCATGCAGTTATAGTGGATCGTCACCCGCTGATTGGTAACGCCGTTCTCCTTGACCGCAGGATAGACCTCGATGTACTGAATGAGCCCGGCAACCATGCGCTTGGCGATGGTGGTGGCGTCGGTGTAGCGACGCACCGTTTCCAGAAAGGTGTCCACATCCATCCGCTTATCTTCCAGCTTTTTCAGCTCCAGCCGCAGCGCCTTGATCCGCCCTTGCTGATCCCCTTGCTGGTTCGATAGGCTGAGGGGTTCAGCGCCCCCATCGTCTCCAGCGCCGTAGCGATCCGCAAGGGGCCGTTGCCCTCCAAGGCCAGACGGTAGATGCAGCGCACCACTTCGGCAGCTTCCGGGTCAATCACCCCAAACCGGGGAGCGTCCGGGTTCTTCATGTAGTCATAGGGCGGCGGCGAAAAAGGTGGTATCCGTTGTCCTCTGCCCGTGTCAGCCAAGTATGGAAAGTTTACATTTTCTCATGGTTGGCCTTTATCAACCGAAGGAGGACGCTACCAAGGGTATCCGGGCTTTCCTATCTAAAAACAGACTCTACAACAAACGACCTGTTGCTGAAGCAATAGGTCGTTTGTTCTTTCCAAGGGTTGTCCTGCGGTTTTTACCGCAGGACAACGGCTACTTTCCAGTTTCCAGTGGAAATGATGGCGGAGAATACAGCGCAAAAAACAAAATTCCTCACAAATCCCGCAAAATTACCGGAAACCAGCGCCCCGGGGGTCAGGAACAGAACCACCGGCACCATGAACAAGAAAGGCGCACTCGGTAACGGTCAGGTTGATGGACTGTGGCACGCGGCACACGTCGCCTTGATCGTGCTCCACCTTGGTGCTGTAGTCCTCAATGGCCTGCTGGAATACCTTGAAGGAGTACACAGTCTGCTGAAAGATCTTGACCACCGGGATGTCGCGCACATATTCCGTTCCGGATTTGGTCATGCGATCCTGAGCCGCCTGGTACTCCGCCATCAGCCCGGTATTCTTGCCGCCCATCATGCTGAACATGGCGTGGAATACACTCTTTGTCATCTGCGAAACCATGAATTATACCCGGGTCGCAGAGCAGCTTTGCCTAACCAGGCCTGCGGTATCCCACCACATTCACCGGCTGGAGGATCGCTATGGCCGCAGGCTGTTCTCCTATCGGGGAAAGGCGCTCCGGCTGACGGAGACGGGAATACACCCGTTCTTTGCTCTACAATAGTCAACGAGCTGAGGAGGCTATGATAGCACTGAAGCCGCTTTCCCTGCGGATAGTGGCCTCCAAAACCATCGGGAAGATTGATCCATAACAATCGTGAACTGTACTTTATCCTGCGTTTCCGCTATTGAACAGGGGGGCGAGTACATCAGAATGGGTTTCAAAGATATCCAGCAAGATCGGATCCCAGTGTCTGGCGTCCTGCTCCGCTGTACCGAACACATAATCCTCCTGACCGTAATCTATCACATCGAAGGCCGGCATGGCTTTGCTGGCTCCCGCAGTGCGGTATGCGGCTGTATCGGCCAGAGAAAAGGAAATCTGTCCGTCGGTCAGGCTGACCCAGCTTGTGAGATCGGTGCCGGTGGCTTCCGTGGCGGTGCCGTTGGTGGTCTGAGGCTGTGCCGCAGCTTTGCTAATGACGGCAGTACCCTCCACATACGCTCCGTACATCTGATCCACATGCAGGTTCAGGGAATTGAACATGGAAATATCGCCCTCCGCGGCGCCGCAGAGGATCTTAACCCATGTAGGATTCTCCGTCCCTTCCGCATTGATATAATTGAGAGGATCATACAGTTCCGCCAGGTTGTTGCCGTATTCGTCGCCGGCCTGGATGCTCTCAATGTCAGCACGGTAAGCCGCTACCATTTCCTCATAGGTGGCGTAGTTGTTGGAGTCCACCGCGCTGCCCGCAGCTTGAGTCGTACTTGCATCTGGAGTGCCCACGATCATCTCACGATTGCCGTCACCGGTATTACGGCCCATCTGACCGTGTTCCATATCAGCGGGCAGTTCTCCGTCCGGCAGATTACCGTCCGGTAGATCACCCATGCCGTCGCCGCGACCGCCCAGCATGTCGCCGGGGCCGTTGGAGGAAGCGCCTTTGGCATAGCGGCCTTCCAGGAAGGCTTCTGCCTTATCCTCGCTGGTCATGGTTGCAACTTCCTCATCGCTGAGTGCATTGCCGTCCCCATCAAACCAGGTCCAGCCCTCGGCATAATCCAGGTTATCCACATACCACTGGAGATTCTGGGTAAACTCCGCCAGGTACAGTTCCAAATACGTGCCGTAGTAGCCGTTAGTCTCAGGGTAGGCTTCTGGATCATATTCAATGGTCAGCGCGATGGTGTCCTCCAAATCCCCATCGCCGTTGAGGTCAAAGCCCACATCCGCTTCGCAGACAGAGAGATCCTGCTCATTGATATACTCCATATAGGCCTGGGACAGATATTCTGCCAGCTGCGCCTGAAACTCCGTGGAAAAGTCGTAGTCAGCATCCAGGTAATACTCAAAGGCCAGGGTCATATCTGACTCCGCCAGAGAGGTAATAGCGCTGTAACCGACGCAGCCCCACGCTCCATCGGAGATCTCAACCTCCGTTCCGTCGATGGTGACCGCAGTGGAGTAGCCGCCGTCCTCGGTGTAGTACACACCCACCGCTCCGGCGTCGATCTCATAGTCGTAGAAGTCGGGATTGTTGGAGGTTGCGGCGAACATCACGGCGTGGGCGCCGCCTCCGGAGCCGCCGGTGGAGACCATATAGTCTACACTGCCCGGCAGGTTACCCAGCAGGATATTATACTTGACAAATCGGGCAGCATTTTTCTGGTCCACCAGGCAGGAGGGGGCGTCGCCGGTGTAGTATGTGTTCCCGTCCTCATCGGTGGCCGTGTCCTGCTTACCGCGGTTGCCGCAGGATACATGGATATATCCGTCAGCTGCGTAGGTGGCGGAGGCCAGGGAATTGTTCTGAGAACCGTAGCCTGCCGCGCCGGTGTTCAGGATCACAGGGGCGGTGGCGGCAGTGTAGGTCTGTCCGTTGGTGCTGGTGATCTCCGCTTCATAGTCGATGACCAGGGAGCCGCTGACAGCTTCCTCTCCGGCGCTCACACCGGTCACATCGGCATCCCCATCCCCGTCGGTATCAATGCCGGTGACATAGGCGCCGGGTACGCAGACGGAGACGCCCTGCTGATCGGGAAGCTCCGGATAAGCCACAGCCGAAACGATGGACATGACCCAGGCATCGGCATCTGCGCTGTAGGTCCAGGACAGTTCCGTATTGTTGGAAAGGTTCAAGGTTTCTTCAATATAGGCTTTCTCTTCGGCGTCAGCCACAGGAGGTCGAGAAGACGAATCTGTAGCTGTATTTGTTTTGGCATCCTTTGCGCAGGCGCAAAGGCCTGCTGCCAGTGATAAGACAAGAAACGATGCGATGAGTTGTTTCGATTTCATAAAGAGCCTCCTAACGCTTAGATAAATGTATGATACAATGTTGAAAGTTAAATGAACTTTAAGCTTCAGATGAACAGGTCCAGTAAAGATGGACAGTGACAAAGGACCCCCTGATGTAGGAAAGTAGACTACATCAGGGGGTATTGTTATGGGGAAACGGAATTACACACACGTGCAGGCGTTGCAGCCTGAAATGAAGGCCATGCTGGCAGAGGGGAAAACCCGACAGGAAGTAGCAGAGCACGATGGCTTTAAGGTCAAGCAAGTGGTGAAAAAGCTGCTTGAGCGGGAACGTGCAAGGCAGCGAAAACTGGAAGCCGGTATCATACCGCAGGCCAAGGAAACCTATCATACCTGGAGATGTTGTGGCAGAGCAGGCATACGAGATCCAGCGTTTACAGATGGAAAACAAGCTGCTGCGGGATTTTCTGTAATTCACAGGAAGTGAGGGCACGGGTAAAATACCACGTCATATATCTTCACAGGGTAGAGTATCCAGAAGCGGCTACTATGCTTTCCTCCAGTGCTTTGGCAGGCCGGAGAAGTACGCCGCCCTTGCAGAACTCATCACTCACAGCAGCGGGAACGCAGCTTCCATACCTACGGCTACCGGCGGATGTGGGTGTGGCTGAAAACTCAAAACATGCTCCGCAATCCCAAAGCAGTACTGCGGATACTATATCTTTCCATAATCCGGGATCTCTATGACAACAGCATCGTCGCCTACAAGACCGGAACACGCCAGACCGTCCATCTGGTACTGGAACCATCCGTCTTGCAATGAAGCAGGAGAAAAAGAGAGTCGCTGCGGAGCTGGACTCCACAGCGACCAGGGATTTCAATACACCTCTCAAGCATACGGCATTACACCATCCATGTCAAGAAAAGGGAATCCGTATGACAACGCTATGGCAGAAAATTTCTTCTCCATCCTCAAAACCGAGTGCATTTACCGCCGCAAACCGGCTATCTTTTCTGAATCCAATGAGATGATTGGCCGCTATATCCATTTTTACAATCATGAGCGCATCCAGCTAAAGATTGGAGAGACGCCGCTTGCGCGGCGCCTCTCCACCTAAAACTCAATATTTCCCACCTGGGGGCCTTTTTATACTGTCCGCACAATCTGGGGCGGTTCACCAGGCAGCAGTCCATTTTTATGTCATTCGGGAGGAAGCTTTACCGAAGAACGGCCCCCAGCTCGTTCTCCAGATTTTCCAGGATGCTCTTCACGTCGGCATCCGCTTCCTCGCTGGTGAGGGAGCGGTCATCGGCCCGGAGCACCAGATTGAAGGCCACGGACTTTTTGCCCTCGTCCACGCCCTTACCACGGTAAATGTCAAAAAGGGTGCACTCCTTCAGCAGACCCTTGGCTCCCTTGCGGATGGAGGCCTCCAGCGCACCCACAGTAACGGCCTCGTCGCACACCACGGCGATATCCCGGGTGACGGCGGGGAACTTGGGCAGGGGGACGTACTCGGGATCG
Organism: Pseudoflavonifractor phocaeensis; assembly: GCF_016901955.1. Classification (GTDB taxonomy): domain Bacteria; phylum Bacillota; class Clostridia; order Oscillospirales; family Oscillospiraceae; genus Flavonifractor; species Flavonifractor phocaeensis_A. The sequence continues at coordinate 76,316 of NZ_JACJLC010000004.1, read as the reverse complement.
GCACCCTTGGCGCACATCAGCTGGCCCAGGTCCAGCTCGGCGCAGTAGAACTGGGCGTCCACGCCGTAGTTCTGAGCCACCAGGGGATGGATCTGACCCATCACACCGATGCGGCGGTCGCCGGCATAAACGTCGGCCACACGGCCGGGGTGATAGGAGGGGTTGGTCACGCAGGGAACCTCAAAGCGGACATCCTCCGCCCGGAGGTCCTTTAGAATGGCCTCCACGCAGCCCTTTAGGGCGTAGAAGTCCATGTCGCTGCCGTAGGCGCCCATGGAGAGAACCTTGTTTTCCACCGCCAGACCGTCCTCTCCGCCGGGCAGGTAGATCCGGCCGACCTCGTAGAGGCGCACGTTCTGGTTGCGGTAGTTGTAGTTCCGGGTAAGGATCTCCAGCATGGAGGGGAGGACGGTGGTGCGCATGATGGAGGTGTCCTCGCCCAGGGGGTTGAGGATCTTGAAGGATTCCCGGCGAGGAGCGTCAGCGTCCCAGCGGATCTTGTCGTAGCAGGTGGGAGAGATGAAGGAGTAGGTGATGATCTCGTCATACCCCATGGAGCGGCACATGGCCCCCAGCTGGCGTTCCAAATTCTCCTCCTGGGAGTAGCCGCCCAGGGTGGTCTGGCCCCGCATGAGAGTGGTGGGAATGTTGTTGTAGCCGTGGAACCGGGCCACCTCTTCCGCCAGATCGGCCATCCGGGCCACATCTCCCCGCCAGGAGGGGACGGTGACCTGATCGCCCTCCACCTGGAAATCCAGCTTCTTCAGGATGGATACCATCTCGTCTGTAGTGATGTCAGTGCCCAGCAGGGCGTTGATCTTGTCGGGCTCCAGAGAGAGGACCCGGGGCTGAGGCACATAATTGAGAATATCAATGGTGCCGTCCAGCACTTCGCCGGCCCCCAGCAGCTCCACCAGCTCGCAGGCGCGCTCCACGGCGGGCAGGGTGTTCATGGGGTCCAGACCCTTCTCGAACTTGGCGGAAGCCTCGGTGCGCATGCCCAGAGCCAGAGCGCCCTTGCGGATGCAGGTGCCGTCGAAGCAGGCGGACTCGAAGACCACGTCGGTGGTATCGGCCACGATCTCGCTGTTCTCGCCGCCCATGATGCCAGCCAGACCCACAGCCCGGTGCTCGTCGGCGATGACCAGGTGATTGGCGTTGAGGGTGTGCTCCTTGCCGTCCAGGGTGGTGAGCTTTTCACCCTCCTCGGCACGGCGGACAATGATCTTGCCGCCCTTTACATATCGGTAGTCGAAGGCGTGCATGGGCTGGCCGTACTCCAGCATAACGTAGTTGGTGATGTCCACGATGTTGTTGATGGGACGCACACCCATGGCGCGTAGCCGCTCCCGCATCCACTTGGGGGAGGGGGCAATCTTCACGTTGCGCACCATCCGGGCGGTGTACCGGGGGCACAGGTCACTGGCGGGGGTCTCCACGTCCAGCAGCTCCACCAGGCTGCCGTCCGCGCCGCCCTTCACCACCGGCTGGTGGAGGTTCAGAGGGGCGTTGAAAGTAGCGGCGGCCTCCCGGGCAAGGCCGATAACGGAGAGACAGTCGGGGCGATTGGGGGTGATCTCAAATTCCACCACGTGGTCATCCAGGCCGATCACCGGCTTGATGTCGTCACCGGGCTTGCAGTCCTCGTCCAGCACAAAAATACCGTCCTCGATGCAGTGGGGGAACTCAGCCTGTTGGGCGTGAAGATCTGCCAGGGTGCAGATGCTGTTTGACTTGGTGTTGTAGGCGACCAGATCCCCCTCGTGGAGGTTGGGACAAGTGGTGGAGGCTGAGACGGCGCCGTTACCAGCGTCCAGAGTCACGTCGTAGGCAGAGTAGCCGGTGGTAACGACAGAGCTCACCTTGGCGGCCACCACCGGGCCATAGATCTTATGTCCGGGCTGGATGTCCGCGGGGATGGAGGGCTTGTCCTTATCCAGAGGCCTGTAGTCCCCGAGGATGGCGGCAGGGGTAATGACAGCGTAGGGAAAGTCCCGGGTGTCCAGTCCCAGCTCGGAAAGGCCGCAGAACATGCCGTTGGAAACCACGCCCCGGAGCTTGCCCTTCTGGATCTTCACCCCGCCGGGGAGGGTGGACTTGTGGAGGGCCACCGGCATCAGGTCGCCGGGGTGGATGTTCCAGGCGCCGGTGACGATCTGGATGGGCTCCTCCTTGGCCACGTCCACCTGACAGACCCACATGTGGTCGGAGTCGGGATGGCGTTCCATGGACAGCAGCCGACCCACCACTACATTGGAAATCTCCGCGCCCAGGTCGCTGGTGACCTCCACCTTGGACCCGGAGAGGGTCATAGCCTCGGCAAATTCCTTGTCGTTGGCGTCCACACTGACGAACTCGCTGAGCCATTTGCGAGATAAATTCATAGTTAAAACTCCCTTGTATCAGGCTTTTCATGATGTGGGCGGCTGATCCCCGCCCTTACCTGCGGTTTTAAGGCGCAAGCTTAAAACTGCTCCAGGAACCGCACGTCGTTTTCAAAGATGAGCCGCAGGTCGGCGATCTTGAACCGGCGCATGGCGGTACGCTCCAGGCCGATGCCGAAGGCCCAGCCGGAATATACGTTGGGGTCGATGCCGCTCATCTCCAGCACCCGGGGATGGATCATCCCGGCGCCCAGCAGTTCGATCCAACCCTCGCCCTTACAGGTGGGGCAGCCCACTCCGCCGCATTTGTGGCACTGGACGTCCATTTCGCAGGAGGGCTCAGTGAAGGGAAAGTGGTGGGGACGGAACCGGGTCTTGGTACCTTTACCGTAGAGCATTTCCACTACGGTGTTCAGGGTGCCCTTCAGGTCAGCCATAGTAACCCCCTTGTCGATGACCATGCCCTCTACCTGGTGGAACATGGGGGAGTGGGTGGCGTCCACCTCGTCCTTACGGTACACCCGGCCGGGAGCGATGATGCGGATGGGCAGCTCCATGGTGTCCATGGCCCGAACTTGCATGGGCGAGGTCTGAGAGCGGAGCATCACCCGGCTGTCCTGGTCAAAGTAGAAGGTATCGCTCCAGTCCCGGGAGGGGTGCCCCTCCTCGGCGTTGAGCCGGTCGAAGTTGAGCTCGGCCAGCTCTACCTCAGGGCCGTCCAGCACAGTAAAGCCCATGCCAATGAAGATCTCCTTGATCTCATCCAGGGCGATATACATGGGGTGACGGTGGCCCAGCTTGACGGCCTTGCCTGGGACGGTGATATCCAGAGCTTCCGCTTTCAGCTGTTCCTCCAGGGCGGCGGCCTCCAGCTCCTTGCCCCGGGCCTCCAGAGCCCTCTCCAGGGCGGTGCGCACTTCGTTGGCCAGCTGGCCCATGGCGGGCCGCTCCTCAGCGGAGAGCTTGCCCATCTGCTTGAGCACCGCGGTAAGTTCGCCTTTTTTGCCCAGATACTTTACCCGTATGCTGTCCAGTTCCTGGGCGTTTTTGGCGCTCTCCATGGCCGCCAGAGCTTCCCGGCGGATCGTTTCCAATGTTTCCTTCATATTTGCAGCTCCTTTTGCAGTAATCACAAAGAAAAAAGCCTTCCATCCCAACATCTGGGACGAAAGGCAAGCCTTCCGCGGTACCACCCGCACTTCCCGCACATGGCGGGCACTTTACCTCCGATAACGTGGAGGTACTCCGTCCCTGTCTCCAGGGCCGCTCCAGGACGAACCGAACGGGCCTTCCCCACATCCGCTTTCAGCCGGTGACGGATGCTCTCTGCTGGGCCGGGAACCGCTCTTTTTCCCTTCTTCGCATGTAAATTTATATATACCACACATTTTGCCAAAGTGCAAGATAAAAATTGACGGGCAAAGGGCCGATGCGTATAATGAGAACTACCATGGAGGAAAAGGAGCGTGGACAGGATGCGGATCGCCACAGCGGAGCAGATGCGGGAGATGGATCGGGTCGCCATCGTGGAGCGGAGGATCCCCTCCACCGACCTGATGGAGCGAGCGGCGGCAGCCATCGCCGATCAAGTGATAGAGCTGGCAGGGGACGCGCCCGGGCGGGTGGTGTGCTTCTGCGGCCCGGGGAACAACGGAGGTGACGGGGTGGCCTGTGCCCGGCTGCTGCTGGAGGCCGGCTTTGAGGTCCGGTGCGTTCTGGTTGGGGCCCATGAGAAGATGACCCCGGATACCCGGGAGATGGAGGCACGGTTGGCGGCGGCGGGAGGCAGGCTGGAGCCCTTTCAGCCTGATGACCCGGCCTTTGCCGCCTGGTGCCTGGGATGCTGCGCCATGGTGGACGCCCTCTTCGGCATCGGCCTCAACAGCCCCATGCGGGGGGATTCCCTCATCGCGGTACAGATGATGAACACCTGTGACATCCCGGTGGTGGCCGCCGACATCCCCAGCGGGGTGGAGGCGGACACCGGACGGGTGCTGGGGGCGGCGGTGGAGGCTGCGCGGACAGTCACCTTTACTCTGCCCAAGGCGGGCCACTATGTAGGCAGGGGAGGCCTGTGTACCGGGAGGCTGACCGTGGCCGATATCGGTATTCCTGCCGATTTGGTGGACAAGGAGGATTATCCGGTGCAGACAGTGGAGGAGACGGATGTGCTCCTGCCCCGGCGGCCCCGGGACGCTCATAAGGGGGATTTTGGCAAGTGCGCCATTGTGGGGGGCAGCGTGGGGTACACCGGTGCTCCCACTCTGTCCGCCCGGGCGGCGGTGCGCTCGGGGGCCGGCCTGGTGTGGGTGGGGGTGCCCGCCCCGGTGTGGCCGGTGGCCGCCGCCAAGCTGGACGAGGCCATGCCCTTCCCCCTGCCGGCGGGGAAGGAGGGCCAGCTCTCCCTGGAGGCGGGGGAGCTCATCCGCCACAAGCTGTCCGGCTATGAGGTCTGCCTGATAGGCCCCGGCCTGGGCCGGGGCAACGGGGTGGCTTCGGTGGTGCGCCACCTGCTGGGGGAGATCCACATTCCCGTGATTTTGGACGCCGACGGCATAAACGCCCTGGAGGGGCATATGGATGTACTGGACGGGCGGCAGGGGCTCCACACAGTGCTCACCCCCCACGACGGGGAGTTTGCCCGGCTGGGAGGCGACCTGTCCGGTGGGGACCGGCTGGGGGAGGCACGGCGGTTTGCCAGGGAACACGGCTGCTGCCTGGTGCTGAAGGGCCACCGCACCATTACCGCCTTCCCTGACGGCAGGGCCTACATCAACACCACCGGCAACCCGGGCATGGCCAAGGGTGGCAGCGGAGACGTGCTGGCGGGGATCATTCTGGCACTGCTGGGCCAGGGCCTGCCCGCCCGGCAGGCAGTGCCCTACGCCGTGTGGCTTCATGGCGCGGCGGGAGATCGGTGCGCAGCTGAGGTCGGGGAGTATGGAATGACCCCCACTGATCTGGTGGCCACCCTGCCTGCGGTGCTGGAGGCGCATGTGAAATAAAGGAGGAGACAGTGGGCCGCAAGGGGATGCTGTGGACACTGACGATAACGCTCTGCCTGGGGCTGACGGCCTGCGGCCCGGCGGAGAAGGGAGCCCAGGCCGAGCAGCTGGCTCTGGACATCAGAGGTGAGTATCTGGTCATGTCAGAGTGTTCCACCCAGGTGGAGGTGGTGGCCGACTATGGCAGCCGGGTCTTTTCCTACAGCCTGGATGTGGCCTACCACAGGGAGGGGGAGACGGTGCTCACGGTCACCGCTCCGGAGGAGATTGCCGGGGTCACTGCCCGGTTATGGGAGGATTCCTCTGTGCTGGAGTACGATGGGACCCAGGTGGAGACCGGCCCTGTGACAGATGACGGCTTCAGCCCCATGATGGCGGTCCCCCTGATGCTGGAGCAGGCGGGGGAGGGCTTTATTGCCCAGTGTGGGCTGGAGACGCTGGAGAGCGGGGAGGCCCTACGGGTGGTATGCCGGGATCCGGAGGGCCAGCCGGGGGAGGGGGTGGAATGCACTCTGTGGTTCCACCCGGAGACCCACGCCCTGGTCCGGGGGGAGTTGTCCGAGGACGGGTACACGGTGCTCACCTGTACCTTTACCGGCTTTCAAAAGGCATAAAAAGGGAGGGCGTAACTGCGCCCTCCCTTTTTATGCCGGGTCAAAACGCCACGGTATCATCCTCATCCTCCAGGTCGGAGGGGTCCACATCCTCTCCGCTTGCTTCTCGTTCCAGGTCGTCCAGTTCAGCCAGGCGACGGCGGAGCGCCTCCCGCTGCTGGGCGTTCATCTGGCATACGTGGAGGTCGAACTGCTCCTCCCGGCGGCGCTGGGCCGCCTCCTTACACTGCTGCTGGACCTGAGCGCCGTATTTTTTGCTCTCTTCCAGGGCCACGGCCCCCTTTTCCACCAGGCACTTGCCCGCCTTGCCCAGCTGCTCGGCAGCCAGCGCGGCCAGACCAACACTGGCCAGACCCACGTTGGTCAGCACCTTGCCCATATTCTCAATCATCACACAGACCTCCTGACGGCATAGTAGGGTATGTTTTTTACGTAATTATAGTATACCCTGTTCCGGCGGAAATGTCATGGGAATTGTATGAACGATTTGTGAAAATGTACCGGAGCCCAGATGGGGGTTGTGAGATGGGAAACGCCGTAGTATAATGACAACGGAATAAACGGCAAAGAGGTCAAGGCATGAAACAGACACGGACAAGAACCTGGGCGGAGATTGATCTGTCCAATCTGGAACATAACTACCGGGCGCTGCGGGCCATGTTGCCCCAGGGCTGCCGGTTTTTGGGCGTGGTGAAGGCGGACGCCTACGGCCATGGAGCGGTGCCGGTGGCCCGCACCCTGGAGAAGCTGGGGGCGGAGTACCTGGCGGTGGCTTGTCTGGATGAGGCGGTCGAGCTACGCCAGGCGGGAATTACCGCGCCCATCCTGATTCTGGGCTACACCCCGGTGGAAAACGCTGGACTGCTGTTGGAGTACGGCATCACCCAGACCGTTTATGACGGAGAGATGGCCAAGGCCCTCTCTGATGCGGCCACGGCAGCGGGCAGGAAGCTGAGGATCCACCTGAAGGCGGATACCGGCATGTCCCGGCTGGGCTGGCTGTGCGCCGACCCGGCGGAGACGGCGGAGCGGATGGCGGCGGTGTGTGCCTTGCCCGGACTGGAGGCCGAGGGGATCTACACCCACTTTGCCAATGCCGACGGGGATGAGGACTATACCATGGCCCAGTTCACCCGATTTTTGGACCTGCTGGCTGCCCTGGAGACGCGGGGAATTACCTTTCCCATTCGCCACTGCGCCGCCAGTGCGGCGGTGCTCAACTTCCCCTGTACCTATCTGGATATGGTGCGTCCGGGAGTGGCCCTGTACGGCCACTATCCAGACCCCACCTGCGAGGGGCTGGATGGTCCCGGCCTGCGGCCCGTCATGACCCTCAAAACCCGGGTGGCCTCGGTGAAGGAGGTCCCTGCCGGCACTCCGGTAAGCTACGGCTGTACCCATGTGCTGGACCGGGACACCAGGCTGGCTGCTCTCACCATTGGCTATGCGGATGGCTTGCCCCGGCTGTGCTCTGACCGGCTGGAGGTGCTCGTCCATGGCCGGAGGGTCCCTATCGTGGGTCGGATCTGCATGGATATGTGTATGGCGGATGTGACTGGGCTGGAGGTGAAGCCCGGGGATGAGGTAGAGATATTCGGGGCAGATCTGCCCATCGAGGATATCGCGTCCCTGGCGGGCACCATCCAGTATGAGTTGCTGTGTGCCGTATCCCCCCGGGTCCACAGGACTTATCTGGGCTGAGGCACCGGACCGGAAAGCAGGACATAGGATGGGCCGGGGAGTTATGGCCGGCCCGGCGGCGGGAGACGCCGGCGCCCTGCGAAATTTTGTCAGGCGGGTATAAATCCCGCCGCCCCGTGGGAAAATCATAGTGACCGCGTTACATAGGCCTGCGGCCCTGTGACGCTGGTGACTATTTTCCGGCGGAGTGTGAGCTTTTGTGGATAACACCGTAAAACGTGGAGACATTTTTTATGCCGATCTCAGCCCCGTGGTGGGCAGCGAGCAGGGGGGCGTGCGCCCGGTGCTCATCGTACAGAACGATACCGGTAACCGACACAGTCCCACGGTGATCGCGGCGGCCATCACGTCCCAGACCGGCAAGGCCCGTCTGCCCACCCACATTGAGCTCTCGGCCAACACCTACGGCCTGCCCAAGGAGTCGGTGGTGCTGCTGGAACAGATCCGGACATTGGACAAACGGCGGCTGAGAGAGCACATGGGGCGGCTGGACGAGGCGCAGATGCAGCGGGTGGACAACGCCATTGCGGTGAGCTTCGGCCTGCACACCAGCACCTTGGTTTGAACAACGGGAGAGCGCCGCCTCAGGGCGGCGCTCCGATCAAAGAGGAGGTACATATGAAGGAAAAGCATTGGTTCCCACGGCTGCTGGCCGGTGGACTGGTGACGGCGGCCTTGATCGTGGTGGCGGTGGCCGCCGGGCAGCAGGGCAGCCAGTCCGACCCCCTGATCACCATCAGCTACCTGGAGCAGCAGGCTATGCCCGACATTCTGGAGCAGGTGGACGACAAGGTGGACGCCCGGGAGAGCGCGCTGAAAAGCCAGCTTCAGAGCGTGGTGGACGGCTATGTAGATCAGGTGGAGGACAAGCTGGATGGGTCCGGACAGACCGCCGGTGGAGTGTTTCAGACTGTGACACTGAAAGCGGGCCAGACTCTGAAGGCCTCCGCGGGCTGCGAGATCCTGCTGCGCTCCGGCGCTGCCAGCTGTGTGTCCGGTCTCATTGACACCACCACCGGGGCCTCCTTGGGGGTGGGGAATGCCCTTACCGCCAACCACCTGTATTTGGCGGTGGCCGATGGCCAGGGGGCGAAGGCCTCCGCTGCCGTCACTCTGCTGGTGCGGGGGAGCTACAGCATCCAGTAAGTTGGTACATATTTCGTGTGAAAACGACTGCCATAGTATGCGGCAGTCGTTTTTTACGTATATCATACCGGAATATGGAGACACTAAATGCCACGGGGAATATGTACAGAAAATGTAATATAATTTTAAAGATTATATTATCTTTTGACGTTGACAATATAATGGAATCAGAAGTATACTATAGGAGGAAACAAAACTGGAGTCATTTTATCACAGAACGGAGGGTGAGGTTATGAATCAAGGCAGTGCGATGGGCAGAGACCTGGGCGCGTTCTATTATCCCCAGGCGGTGAGCCGTCAGGTCAAGCCGGTCAAGAAGAAAAAGGAACGGGACCCCTATGACGGCCTGCGGCCCTGGTCGGCCATCACCCACGGTGTGGGAGCGGCGCTGGCGGCCGTGGGAACAGTAGTTTTGGTGGCCCGCTGCCTGCTGGAGGGGCTGAGCACATGGCATCTGGTATCTTTCCTGATCTACGGGCTGAGCATGGTGGGGCTGTACACCGCTAGTACCCTGTACCACTGTATCAATACCAGCGTGGCCGGGCGGATCGCTCTGCGGAAGTACGACCACACCTCTATTTACTTCCTCATTGCCGGCAGCTACACTCCTGTGTGCCTGGTGGCTCTGCGGGATGTAGGTGCGGTAGGCTGGGGCCTCTTCGGTGTGATCTGGGGACTGGCCTTGGCTGGTCTGGTGCTCACCCTGCTGTGGCTGTCCGCTCCCCGGTGGCTCACCTCCAGCATCTATATCGCCATGGGCTGGCTGGCCATCATTGCTCTGGTGCCTCTGGTTCAGGTGGTGGGTTCCACTGGCCTGTTCTGGGTTCTGGGCGGCGGTATTCTGTATACCATCGGCGGCGTGCTCTACGCTGTCAAGTGGCCCGGTCGGAACAACCCGCGCTTTGGTTGCCACGAGATCTTCCATGTGTTTATCCTGCTGGGGTCCATCTTCCACTTCCAGCTTATGTATCAGGTCATCATCCAGTTACCCTGATCTCTGTCGAAATGTAAGAGCGCCCTGTCCGCTGTAAAGCGGACAGGGCGCTCAAACTTTATTAGCGACAGGGCATGGGGAATGACAAACGGAATGAGTCTGCCCTTATTGCTCAAAAAGTGCGGCAAGGGGCCGAAGCCGCGAATCGGACAGGAAATTCAGACAACGGAAACAGTACGAGCGGGTATCTGAAGTGGGCTTGACCCTGGACAGGGCCACGTAAAAGGCGCTGAGCACGGCGCTGTGCTGAAGCTCTTCCTGGGGGGCGAGGTCGGAATCCAGCACCAGGATGACATAGGGGGCATGCCAGCCTTTAAAATTATGGTAGGTGGCGACCTTGACGTTGTTTTTTCCTGCCCAGAATTCCTGCTTAGAGTTGCGCAGGCTCTCACAGAGCTGTACCGGGATCCCCGCGTTCCTCAAGGTTTCAGACAAGCGTTTGGCGGACTGATAATCTACGGTGACCATGATCAGATCCTCAGGATGTACCTGACGCTCTTTCAGCCAGTAGGACAGCTCATTCAACAAGCCCTTCTGATAATGGGTGGGATCCTGGTCAAACCACCGGGCGGAGCCGTAGCTTGTAAGCTCCGCTGCCGACGGTTCGATCTCCATGGCAAGCCCCGGAATCTGGAAAGCCTTCTGGGTGCGCTCCAGGAGATCCTTGACGCTGTGAGGAAGACAATAGGTATAGGGCAAAGCGCACTTCGTCAGACCCAGGGTAGCCGAATCGTCCGCCCAAAGACCTGCCAGGCTCAGGTTGGAATAGATCCGGTGGGCCGTATCGTGCATGACCAGAAATTCTCCTGTTCCGTTGTAGACCATGCTTTTGAGAAAGGCGATCTCAAAGTCGCAGAAATCGTTGCCCTCATCGATCAGCACATCATCGTATCCGTATAGGTCGGCCTTGGCGGAGGACTGGCAGATAGCCTCGATGCTCTTCTGGACATAGGTTCGGATAACCCGGTTTTTTTCTTCCGCATTCACATCTGCCCCCTGTCCTTCCTCCATTTTTACGGTCAGCTTGAGGTCGTAAAGGGTATCTCGCAGAATACCGTGGAAATAGTCCACGCGTAGCCATTGATTGAACGCCCGGCTGTCGCCGGTAAACTGCTGACGGCAGAGGTCCCGGAGATAATTGGTCAGTGTGATATTGTAGGAGAGCACCAGCACACGCCGCTGCGCCGAGATCCCGTCAGCCGCCTTCTGGGCCAGGATCAGGGATTTCCCGGAGCTGATCACGCTTTCGCAGGCCCTGCACGCTCTGGAGACGTGTTGAGCCAGGGCCTGCTGAGCCTGAGTTAGCTGGTAGGGCTTCTTTCGGGCTCGCTCATAATCCGTACCGTCCAGCCAGCAAGTGAGCCGCCGGAGATACTGGATAAATAGATTGGTACCGTCCGGAGTGGTTGGAGCGTCAGAGCAGTATTTTGTGGCCACCTGCACCTTCCCATATCCAAACAGCCGGAGCGCCCAGGGGAATTCCTGGCATTCGCTGAACCGGTTGTGGACGCGGTCAAGCAGATATTCAGCCTCATTCCTGGTCCAGACAAACTGACTGTTGGGGCAGAACTTCCGGGCTTGTTCCAGGGTGATGTCTGGTCTGCTGAAAAAGACCACTTTTTCAAAGAACGAGTACCTGTCCAGCACCATATTTCTGTTGCTTGGATTGTCCTCCAAATGGTAAATGGACATGGAGGTGTTCCAGATGTGGTCCCGAAGCCCTTCTGGTTCCAGGAAGGTCAGGCCGCTGAGGCAGGAGGCGTACCGGTTCAACTGGTAGGCTGGGTCTGCGTCACGGTAAGTCCCGTCACTACCCAACACTTGTCCATCCCGATAGCGTGTGCTGTCATTCAGGTTCCAGTCCTTTACCTCCACAATGACCACGCCCTTGAAGGGGTGGATCAGCACAAAATCAGGGTGCAAGCCGTTGATGTAGGGCTGCTCCAGAACGGTCCAGCCGGACAGCCAGCTGGAGGCGCGGAAAATCTCCAGCAGCTTTTTTTCTCCCTCGGTCCGCTTTACTCTGGGGTTGAAGCTTTCCACCACACGGGTAATGTTTTGGGCATAATTGCGTTTTCCGGGCACTTTATTCTGAACCACGGAAAAATATACAGTGTTGCCCTTTTTCAGCAGCTGGTCGGGCTCAGGAAGAAACTGGACCACCGAGGTAGTGACCGCGTAATCCGTACCGTTTTCGTTGATGTAGGCAAATTTCTTTTGGGCATCATAGTATGTTACCGTGCCAAAATGTCGCATGGACAATCGTTCCTTTCGTGCTGATCTCTGTCAGGGCGTTGACTCGCTTTTCTCCCCATGATCACGTGGCGGCCGCCATGCCGTAACAGCGAGTTTGGCTGTAAAGATATAGATCGTATGAGTTCATCTTTCTTCATTATAATAATTGATGGGCGGATTTACAATATGCCATCCGGATTTCCAGCTTCGATTTTGGACGTGTTTAAAGCCTATGTCTGCCGTGGTGTAAGCCAGCAAAAGGACTTCCAGGGAATATAAGAATTTCTGTAAAAAGCGGCAGAGGGCTGTCATACAGACAGCCCTCTGCCGCTTTTGTGTAAAGGTTAGACGCTTTAAAAATCCAAAAGGGAAACTCAGTGTTCCTTGCGCTGGCATTTTTTGGGGGTGACGCAGGTTCCCTCGGCGATGGCAACCACAATGGGTTCATCCAGGAAATCGGCGGCGGAATCGCTGATGTCGGGCCGGGGGACGGCCACCTTGCGGGCCTCAAACTTCATCTTGCGGGAGGTGTTGCCGATATGGGTGATCTCGCCGTACGCCTCGATGAAGTCGCCCGCATACACGGGGGCCTTGAACTCAATGTTGTTGTAGGCACAGAACAGGCCCTCGTCGCCGTCGCACTGGATCAGCAACTCGGTGGCCACATCGCCAAAGAGATGTACCATGTGGGCGCCGTCCACCAGATTGCCGCCGTAGTGGGCGTCCTTGGCGGACATGCGCAGGCGGATCATCGAGGTATACTTTTTCTCTTCCATGTCGATTCCACTCCTTCGTCATTTTGTGAGAACAGAACAAAAGGGACAGGGCTTATACCCTTATTGTACGTCCAAATGACGGGCTTGTCAACAGGAGAAAGTTGTGCTATAATTTATCTCTTTAGTGCAAAAAAGGAGATCAGCCGTTCACGAGAGCCTCCCCGGCGGTGTAGATGTCCCCGGCTCCCACGGTGAGGATCAGGTCCCCGGGCTGAGCCACCTCCCGCAGCCTGGCGGTGACCTCCTCCAGGGTGGAACAGTAGATGCTGCCGGGGATCCGGTCGGTCAGGTCCTTGGAGGAGATGCCGATGTCGTTGACCTCCCGGGCGGCGAAGATCTCCGCCAGGATGGTCAGGTCGGGCTGGCGGAGCACCTGGACAAAGTCGTCAAAGAGGGCCTTGGTGCGGGTGTAGGTGTGGGGCTGGAAGGCGCAGATCACCCGCTCATAGCCCAGGGTGTGGGCTGCGGACAGGAGGGCCTGGAGCTCCCCGGGGTGATGGGCGTAGTCGTCGTACACCTCGGCGCCGTTGTAGCTGCCCTTGTGTTCGAACCGGCGGCCGGCGCCCCGGAAGGCGTTGAGCCCCTGGCTCACCGCCTTGGGGGACACCGCAAGGGCGATGGCGGCGGCGGCGGCGGCCAGGGCGTTTTTCACGTTGTGTTCCCCGGGCACCCGCAGGCCCACCCGGGTAAAGACCTGATCCCGGTAGATGATGTCAAAGGTGGGCAGGCCCCGGTGCCAGGTCAGGTTGGCGGCGTGGACGTCCCCCGCCTCCAGGCCGAAGGTGAGGATGGGCCGGGACTCCCCCTCCAGGGTGTGCATGGTGTTGGCGTCGTCGGCGTTGGCCACGATGAGGCCGTTTTCCGGGACCAGATCGGCAAAGGCCCGGAAGGAGTGCTCCACGTCGTCCAGGTCCTTGAAGAAATCCAGGTGATCGGCCTCGATGTTGAGGATCACCGCTACGGTGGGGAAGAAGGACAGGAAGGAGTTGCAGTACTCGCAGCTCTCCAGAATGATGGTGTCCCCGTGGCCCACCCGGTAACCGGAGCCAAGCAAAGGAAGGGTGCCGCCGATCATGACGGTGGGGTCCATCTGGGCGGCCATGATGATGTGGGTACACATGGAGGTGGTGGTGGTCTTGCCGTGGGTGCCGGAGATGCACAGGGCGTTTTTATATCCGCGCATAATGGAACCCCAGGCCTGGGCCCGCTCAAAGACGGGGATACCCTGGGCCCGGGCGGCGGCGATCTCCGGGTTGGAATCGTGAACGGCGGCGGTGCGGATCACCAGCTCGGCCCCCTGGATGTTCTCCGCCCGGTGGCCGATAGCCACGGAGATGCCCAGGGAGCGCAGATGCTCCACGGTGGCGCTTTCGTTCATGTCAGAGCCGGTGATTTTCATGCCGGCCTTGTGGAGGACCTCTGCCAGGGGGGACATGGATACGCCGCCAATACCCACCAGATGGGCATGATGACCGGCGGCGATATAATCATGGATGTTGGTCTGTTCCATGGGGTTTACACACCCTTTTCTTCAGATTATAATGTTGCCAGAACTATTATAAAGCATTATAGGCAAATAGCAAGGGGAAGATACCGTGAACGCTGAAAAAATGGCCTTATGGTCCATTCCGGTGGGGGTGGCGTTCTGTCTGGAACGGCTGCGGCAGTCGGGGCACGCCGCCCACCCGGTAGGAGGATGCGTCCGGGATCTGCTGCGTGGAGAGCGGCCGGAGGACTACGACGTGTGCACCTCCGCGCTGCCGGAGCAGGTCATGGATCTATTTGATAGGACGATTCCCACCGGGTTGAAGCACGGTACCGTCACTGTGCTGACAGAGGACGGGCCGGTGGAGGTGACCACCTTCCGCCGGGAGGGAGGTTACGCCGACGGCAGACACCCGGATGGGGTGGCCTTTGACGTGGGGCTGGAGGAGGATCTGGCCCGGCGGGATTTCACCGTCAACGCCATGGCCCTGGGGCCTGACCGGGAGATCATCGACCCCTTTGGCGGGAGGGTTGACCTGGCCGCCGGGATCATCCGCTGTGTGGGCGATCCGGATACCCGATTCCGGGAGGATGCCCTGCGGATGCTGCGGGCAGTGCGTTTCGCCGCCAAGCTGGACTATATTATCGAGCCGGACACCCGGGCGGCTATTCTCCGCAACGCCGGGCGGATGGCGTTGGTATCGGGGGAGCGGATCAAAGGCGAGGTGGAAAAGATCCTGCTCTCTCCCCGCCCGGCCTGGGTAGGAGAGCTGCTGCGCTGGGGGCTGTTGGTTCACTTGTGGCCGGTACGGGACTGCCCCGACCTGACCGGGTTGGCGGAGCTGCCTCAGGAGCCCATCCCGCGGTGGCGGGGGTTCTGCCAGGCCACCGGCTTCCCTCTGGAGTGCCTGCCGGTGGAGCGGGCACTGAAGCGGGGGGTATATCACCCGGAGCTGGAGGTGATCCGCCGGCTGGCCCTGTCCGGAGGGGAACTGGCCACCCTGGGCCTGAAGGGAGCGGAGATCGGGGCTGTCCAGCGGGAGCTGGCCGTCCATGTGCTGGACCATCCGGAGGATAACCTGCGGGAGGTGCTGGTGGAACTGGCTCAACAGAGGTTGGAAGGGAGGAAGATTCCATGAGACGGGGCGGGGTGCTGATGCACATCACTTCGCTGCCCGCTCCCTATGGAGTGGGCACCATGGGGGGCTGCGCCCGGCGGTTTGTGGATTTTTTGCAGGCGGCGGGCCAGTCCCTTTGGCAGCTGCTTCCCTTAGGACCCACCGGCTATGGCGACTCCCCTTACCATAGCTTTTCCACCTTTGCCGGCAACCCCTATCTCATTGACCTGGATTTGCTGGCAGAGGAGGGACTGCTGGAGCCGGGGGAATACCGGTCGTTGGACTGGGGAGCCGATCCGGCGGAGGTGGACTACGGTAAGATGTATCGCCGTCGGTTCCCGGTGCTGCGGCGGGCCTGCGGACGGCTGCTGGAGGATCCACCGGCGGAATTTGAGCATTTCTGCCGGGAGAACAGCTTCTGGCTGGAGGACTACGCCCGGTTCATGGCGTTCAAGGAAGCCCACGGGGGCCAGCCCTGGACCGAGTGGGAGCTGCCTCTGCGGGCGCGGGACCCGGCGGTTCTGGCACGGGTGGGGCAGGCCCTGGAGGAGGACCTGGCCTTCTGGAAGGGGGTGCAGTTCCTCTTTTTCCGCCAGTGGAAGGCCTTGAAGGAGTACGCCAACCGGCACGGGGTCTATATCGTGGGGGATCTACCCATCTACGTCCCAGGGGACAGCGCGGATCTGTGGGCCGGGCGGGAGCAGTTCCAGCTGGATGAGGATCTCCGCCCCATGGAGGTGGCGGGCTGTCCCCCTGACGGCTTTTCCTCGGACGGTCAGCTGTGGGGCAATCCCCTGTTCGACTGGGACCGGATGGAACGGGAGGGTTACCGCTGGTGGGTGGACCGGATCGCCTACCAGTTCCGGCTGTATGATGTGCTGCGCATCGATCACTTCCGGGGGTTTGACAGCTATTACGCTATCCCCGGCGGCCAGACTACTGCCGCCGGCGGTCGCTGGCGGCCGGGGCCGGGGCTGAAGCTTTTCCAGGCGGTGGAGCACGACCTGGGGAAAAAGAATATCATCGCGGAGGATTTGGGCTTTCTCACTCCTTCTGTCCACCAGCTCCGGGAGCGTACCGGCTTTCCCGGGATGAAGGTGCTCCAGTTTGCCTTTGACAGCCGGGACGGGGAGGGGGCGGCTTATCTGCCTTATAACTATCCTGTCAACTGCGTGGCCTATGTGGGTACCCACGATAACGATACTGTCCAGGGCTGGCTCACCAGCGGTCCGCCGGGGGACGTGGCCCGGGCTCGGGAATACCTCCATCTGGATCGGGAAGAGGGGGAGCACTGGGGTATGCTGCGGGCGATCTGGGCCAGTCCTGCCAAGTGGGCGGTAGCCCAGATGCAGGATCTGCTGGGACTGGGGAGCGGCAGCCGGATGAACACCCCTGCCACCACCAAGGGTAACTGGCGCTGGCGGGCCCTGCCCGGTTTTGACAGTCCCGCCCTGGCGGGGAAGCTTCACCGGCAGATGGAGCTCTATGGCAGATTACCGCAAGAATAAGAAAAAAGTGCGCGTCAGCGCACTTTTTTCTTATTCAAACGATTACAGCATAGCGTACAGCAGCTTTGCCACTTCGCCCCGGGTGATGGGATCATTGGGGCGAATCTGGTTGTTGTTACCGGTGACCACCCCCAGGGTCACCAGAGTGCGCACATAAGTCAGGGACCAGGTGGGTACGGAACCGGCGTCAGCAAACGTGAGGCGCTCCGCAGGGTAACCCTGGGCCAGAGTGCGGCCCAGGATGGTCATGACCTCCGCCCGGGAGATGGTGGACATGGGGTTGGCCCACAGCTGCCCATCGCCGGAGGCTCCCTGTAGGATGCCCAGGCTGTACATGGCCTTTATCTCGTTCAGAGCCCAGGCGGGGATCTCGTCGGTATCGGCGAAGGGAAGCTCCACGTCGGCGTAGGATTCCAGATCCAGGTCCATCCACCGGGCCACCAGAGCAAAGAACTCCGCCCGAGTGATGTTTTTGCCGGGTTGATACAGAGGGGTATCCCCGCCGGTGCCCTGAGAGATCCCCTGGTCGTACAGGAAAGTGGCATAGGGCTCTGCCCAGTTACCGGTCATGTCTCCGAAGGGGCTGACAGGGATGGGATCAGGCTTCCGGTCTGCTGAGCCACGGCCTAGGTTACCGCTGGCATCGGATGCGGTGACGGTGACCCGGTGATAGCCGCCGTCGGCGGCGGGCAGGGTGGCGGTGAGGGTGCCGGTGCTCTCGTTCCAACTGGCGGTCAGGACGTCCCCGTCATAGGTAAGGGTGACGTTTTCCCGGGCAATAGTACGGTCAAAGTTATCTGAGACGGTGGCTGTCACCTGATTGCCCACCACATTTACCGTCACCGTGGGGGCGGTGGTGTCGGTGATCTGCTGATTGGCCGCGGTAAACTGATCCAGCCAAATGGCCCCCGTCTGACGGCCGGCAATTCCGCCGTAGCTTATATCCAGACTGGACAGGGAGACGGTTCCGGCGGGGAGCTGGACCAGCACATGCTGCCAGCCGGTGAAATTCAAGGTGGCAAGCAGAAACTGGCTGGTCTGGCCCTGGCTGTTCAGGGCGGTGGCTTTCAGCTGGTTGCCCGAGCCGTCGCCGTACACCCACACCCCCAGCCAGCTTTCGCCACTGGGGATGGTCAGGCTGGTGGACAGACTGGCGGAAGCGTCAGATACGTTATAGGACAGCTTCAGGCTCTGGCGGCCGTTGTGGACGTAGTCCAGGCTGGTTTCCGCCGAGGCGGTGGCGGTGGCGGAGCTTATATAGGCGGACAGATCTCCCTCGAGGGTGTCCAGGGTCTTGATATGGCTGGCTACCGTCACTGGGATGGTCACCGTTTTATCTCCGGCGGTGACGGTGAGATTACCGCTGCCGCTGGACTGTCCGGCGGTGAGCAGGCCGTTGGCGTCCACCGTGCCTACTGACGGATCCAGGGTCCAGGTAAAGCAGGAATCCTGGGCGGTGAGGGCCAGGGTACGGTAGGTGGCGGAGGCGGTCAGGTCCACCTGTTGGCCGGGCTCCAGGCTAAGGGAGGTCACCTGCTTGCCGGTGGACTGGTTTTTCACGGTGATGGTGGCGGGGGTCCGGACCACCGTCATCCAGGCCGAGCCGGAGGCGGCGCCGTCAGAGGCGGTGACCAGATAGGTGCCGCTTTGGCTGCCGGCGGTGTACAGACCGGTGCTGTTGACCGTGCCGCCTCCCTCGGATACCGACCAGCTCACCGGATTGCCGGCGGTGGGATAGTAGCCAGTATCCACTCCGGCGGCGGACAGCTGTACTGAGGCGCCTGCCAGCACCATATCGTCGGTGGGGGTGACGTAATAGCTCCCCACCACGCCGGTGGGCTCCAGGTTGGTGGTGAGGAAAATGGCGGTGCTGTTGGCCCGCTGAGAGCCGTCGGAGGGGCGGTTGACGATCTGCATGCCCTCGCCGTCGGGATAGGTGGCGCCGATGGTTGTGGAGCCGCCCCCGTCCATGCTCAGTGCCTCCACACAGCCCAGCTCAATGAGCCGTTGGGCCACCTGACTCAGGGTACAACCTACGCTGTAGCCGTTTTGCTTGCCGTCCAGGGTGTACAGGATCACGGTGCCGTCGGCTTTAACTCCCACAGCGGTCCAGGCGGTGCGTTCGGTGGGCAGGCCGGAGACAGCCTGGCCGTTGGAGACGATGTGGTAGGTGCCGCCGATGGCCTGGTCCACATTATTCCACCGGGCGTCGGTGCTGGTCACCGACAGGGTAACGGTATCTCCGGGCTGGAGGGCCCGGAGCTTGGCCAGGATCTCGGCCTTGTCCGCTCCATTCATGGTGAGCACCGCCTTCCCCTCAGGAATGGCAATGCTGCCGGTGGATTCCAGCACCTGCTCCACGGTGTACTGCACCTGCTTGCCGATGGTGGGCTGGGTGGCGTAAGCGCCGGTGCCGTCGTCCACCGGGGACAGGATTACGTCCACTCCGGCGGCGGTATTCTGGGTCTTGGAGGCAAAGTCGGAGGTCAGCAGAGTCAGACCGCCGGTGGTGTCGGAGGCAGTGACCTTGCGCACCTTGTTGATGGCGCCGCTCAGGTTATAGGTCTGCCCCCCAAAGGTGACGGTGGTGGTGAGGGTGGGCTGGCCGATAAAGGCTGTGCCGTCGGCGTTGAAGCCGATGGCCCAGGCGTTTTTGTAATAGGGGGTAGCCCGGATCACCCCGTCGGTGACCAGCAGGCCCACGGTGGCCCCGGTAGACAGGACATACCAGTCCCCATTGACCCCGGACACCACGTTTTTGCCCTGGCTCTCCAGATTGCGGGCCATGGCGCTGAGAGTCATCCGGTCCAACACCTTGTTGCCGTAGGCCACGGTGGGGGTGACGTCAGTATTGGGGGTGTAGGCTATGTAGTACTCATGGCGCAGATCGCCGTAGGTGTCGCTCCAGAAAATGTTTTCCCCCAGACTTGTGCCTTGGGACAGAGGAAGCTGGGCGGTGTGTACGTCCCATCCCAAGGCGTATGATGCGGATACAGCGGTAACGGTAACAGCCACCGCCAGCGCCAGGGCGGCCGCCCGCCGGAAGAAATGCTTCATGGGGATCCTCCTAAGTGGTAAAAAGATAGACTTACATTATGTTAACACAAAACCCTCCGCTTGTAAAGGCGGAGGGTTTTTCAGAAAACCGCTTGATTATGGTTCCTTGGGTGGCATCCCCTGCTTCAGTCGGGGAAGGGTCTTTTCCAGGGTGGCCTCCTCCTGGATCACCAGCAGGTCACTGATGAGCTGGTTGGACACCAGAAAGCCCTTGGGGGTCAGGTTCCACCGGCGGTCGTGGCGCTCGGCCCAGCCCTGACGCTCGTACTCCTCCAGCTTCTGCTCGATGGGATCGAAGTTGAGGAAAAACTCCCGCCGGTATTCCCACTCCTCAATGCCCCGGGTGGTGCGCAGCCGGAGCATCAGGTATTCGCTGCCCCGCTCTCGGGCGGGAATCAGGTCGGAGGAATCGATGACAACCCCGCCGCCCAGCACGCCGGAGATATAGGTCTCCAGATCCCGGACAAAGGAGTACCGCCGGCCACCGAAATCGGAGTGGGCCCCGGGGCCGAAGCCAATGTAGGGCCGGCCCATCCAGTAGCGCAGGTTGTGCCGGGACTGACAACCGGGCCTGGCAAAGTTGGAGATCTCATATTGGCGGAAACCCTCCCGGGCCAGCCGCTCCACCGTCCACAGGTACATGTCGGCCTGAGCATCGTCGTCGGGAAGGACCTCCCCCCGGGACACCCGGTAGTCCAGGGGGGTGCCCTCCTCCACCTTCAGGCCGTAGCAACTCAGGTGCTCCGGCTTCAGCGTCAGCACCTGCTCCAACGTATTCTGCCAGCCCTCCATGGTCTGGCCGGGCAGGCCGTAGATCAGGTCCAGGCTCAGGTTCTGAAATTTTGCCGCCCGGGCGGCCTTCACCGCCTCCACCGCCTGCTGGTAGCTGTGGGGCCGGTGGAGGCTTTGAAGCTCGCAGTCGCAGGCCGACTGCACCCCCAGGGAGAGCCGGTTGAAGCCGGCCCGCCGGAGGACCTGGAGCATTTTCTGGTCCACGCTGTCCGGGTTGCACTCTACGGTGATCTCGGCGTCCTTGGCCAGGTCGAACCGCTTGGCGATAAACCGCAGCAACTCCCGCAGTCGTTTTTCCCCGTAGAAGCTGGGGGTGCCCCCGCCAAAATAGACGGTGTCCACCTGCCAGCCCCGGGTCAAGGGTGCGGTTTCCTTCATATGGGCCAACAGAGCCTTCTGGTAATCGTCCATCCGCCCCTCCTGTCCCGCCAGAGAATAGAAGTCGCAGTAATCACACTTGCTGCGGCAAAAGGGGATGTGGATATAGATGCCCAGTTTTTCTGCCATAGGCGGCGCCTCGCTTCCTGTGGTACGAATCTGCTTTTCCTACTAGTATACAACAAAAAACCCGCTTTGAAAAGCGGGACGGCGGTGGTATACTGAAAAAAACCGAAAGGGAGGGAACGGCATGGAGGAGCTTGGGCCCCGGCGGCTGACGCTGACGGTGTCGGCTGACCAAGTGGGACAAAAAATCGACACCCTTCTGCGGCGGGAGCTGGGATTGTCGGGTACGGTGATCAAGCGGATCAAGTGGCTGGAGGACGGCATCCTGTTGGACGGTGTCCGGGCCATCACCGGCCAGCGGGTGAAAGCGGGTCAGGTGCTCTCCGTCCGGGTGGCCGATCCTGCCCATCGGGGGGATATGGTACCCACTCCCGGCCCCCTGGATATCGTGTACGAGGACGGGGACCTGCTGGTGCTCAACAAGGCGCCCGGGGTGTTGGTGCATCCCGGCCCCGGACATTACGCCGACACCATGTGCAACTTTATTGCCCACTACTATCAGCAGCAGGGTATCGTGGCCGATGTACACCCGGTGCAGCGGCTGGACAAGGGCACCTCCGGCCTGATGGTGGTGGCCAAGCACCCCCATGCCCAGGAAAAGCTGAAGGCCCAGCTCCACACCCCCCAATTCCGGCGGATCTACCTGGCGGTATGCGACGGGGCGCCCAGCCCTGCCCAAGGGACGGTGGATGCCCCCATCGGCCGGGTACCCGGCTCCCTGATGGAGCGGCAGGTGGACTCGCTGGGGCAGGCGGCCCGTACCCACTACCGGGTGGTCCACGCCGGGGAGGGCCGGGCGTTGGTGGAGCTGGAGCTGGACACCGGCCGTACCCACCAGATCCGGGTCCACATGGCCCACCTGGGCTGTCCCCTCACCGGGGATTTTCTTTACGGCAGGGAGGACCAGACCCTTATCTCCCGGCCCGCACTCCACTCCTGGAAGCTCTCTCTTCTACAGCCCATCAGCGGGGAGAAGCTGAGCTGGACCCAGCCTCTCCCCACTGATATGGCGGCGCTGTTTAAGAACCTGTATTCATAGTCGGGGGATACTGGATAGACGAGGAAAAGGCCGTCCAGACAGCGTTCAACGGTTGTGAATACAGGTTCTAAGACACGGTGGACAGGAGATTGATCATCTCGATGGCGGACAGGGCGCAGTCGTAGCCCTTGTTGCCTGCCTTGGTGCCCGCCCGTTCGATGGCCTGCTCGATGGTGTCGGTGGTGAGCACCCCAAAGAGCACTGGCTTGCCGGTCTGCATGGAGGCCTGGGCCACCCCCTTGGACACCTCGGCGCACACATAGTCGTAGTGGGAGGTGGAACCCCGGATTACCGCCCCCAGGCAGATGACAGCGTCATACTTGCCGCTCTGGGCCAGCCGCAGGGCCACCACCGGGATCTCAAAAGCCCCCGGCACCCAGGCCACGTCGATGTTTTCCCCGGGGACGCCGTGGCGCACCAGGCCGTCCTCAGCGCCGCTGAGCAGCTTGGACACGATAAACTCATTGAACCGGGCCGCCACGATGGCTACCTTCATCTGCTGGCTGCCTACCAGCTTGCCTTCCAGAATATTCATAGTATGTTCCTCCTCTATATTATGCCTCGTCGGACACCTGCTCCAGCAGGTGTCCCATTTTTTCCCGTTTGGTCCACAGATAGAAGTGGTCGTGCTCCTGGGGCGCGATTTCGATGGGTACCCGCTCGGTGATCTCCAGGCCAAAGCCGGACAGGCCGTAGATCTTGTCCGGGTTGTTGGTGAGCAGCCGGAGCTGACGCACTCCTAGGTCCCGGAGGATCTGGGCCCCGATCCAGTACTCCCGCAGGTCGGGGGCGAAGCCCAGCTTGATGTTGGCCTCCACCGTGTCGTAGCCCTGCTCCTGGAGGGTGTAGGTTTTCAGCTTGTTGATCAGGCCGATGCCCCGGCCCTCCTGGCGCATATAGAGCACTACGCCCCGGCCCTCCTGGTTGATGCGCTCCATGGCGGCGGCCAGCTGCTGGCCGCAGTCGCACCGCTGGGAGCCGAACACGTCTCCGGTGAGGCACTCGGAATGGACCCGGCACAGCACCCCCATGCCGTCTCCAATGTCTCCCTTTACCAGGGCTACATGGCTCTCCCCGGTCAAGTCGTTGGTGTAGCCGTAGATGGTGAAGTCCCCGAACTTGGTGGGCATTTTGGCCACCGCCTCCCGCACCACGTGCTTGTCGTGGAGGCGGCAGTAGTCCTGCAGGTCTTTGATGGTGATGACCTTGACACCCCACTGCTCCGCGTGCTGCAAAAGCTCGGTGGTCCGCATCATGGTGCCGTCTTCCCGCATGATCTCGCAGCACAGGCCGCACTCAGCCAGTCCGGCGTGACGGCAGAGATCCACCGTGGCCTCGGTGTGGCCGTTGCGGGCCAGCACGCCTCCCCGGCGGGCCACCAGGGGGAACACGTGGCCGGGCCGGCGGAACTCCTCGGGGCGGGCGTCTGGGGCGGCGCACCGGCGGCAGGTATAGCCCCGCTCCTCGGCGGAGATGCCGGTGGTGGTGTCAGCATGGTCGATGGACACGGTAAAGGCGGTCTGGTGGTTGTCGGTGTTCACCTTCACCATCTGTTCCAGCCCCAGCCGGGTGGCCACCGCGGCGGACATGGGGGTGCAGATGAGCCCCTTGGCGTGAACCGCCATAAAGTTGACGTTCTCCGTGGTGGCGAACTGGGCAGCGCAGATCAGGTCCCCCTCGTTCTCCCGGTCGGGGTCGTCGATACACATGATGAGATGACCGGCCCGCAGCTCCTCCAGGGCCTCCTCGATGGTAGCGTATGCCATAATGGCTCTCCTCCTTTAAAATCCGTGCCGGGCCAGAAACTCCATGGTGATGCCGCCGGAGGACTGCTCCGGCCTGCCCATGAGCTTGGCCACATATTTGCCGATGATGTCGGTTTCCAGATTGACGGTGTCCCCAGGTTTGCGCTCCAGCAGGGTGGTCTGGGCTCCGGTGTGAGGGATAATGGATACCGCGAAATCCTTGTCGGTGACAGAGGCCACCGTCAGGCTGATGCCGTCAATGGCGATGGAGCCCTTCTCCACAATGCCCGCCAGCAGTTCGACCGGGGTGGAGATGGTGACCCACACCGCGTTGCCCTCCCGCCGGAGGGAGGCCACCGTGCCGGTGCCGTCGATGTGCCCGGAGACAATGTGCCCCCCGAACCGGCCGTCGGCGGCCATGGCCCGCTCCAGATTGACCCTGGAGCCGGGGCGCAGAGCCCCCAGGCCGGTGCGGCGGAGGGTCTCGGGCATCACGTCGGCGGTGAAGCCCCCGGTGGCCAGGTGGGTCACCGTCAGGCACACTCCGTTGACTGCGATGGAGTCCCCCAGCTTGGTACCCTCCAACACCGTCCGGGCGGCCAGCTCCAGCCGGCCCGGCGCCACGTGGCGGACGGTGCCCAGTTCCTCAATGATCCCTGTGAACATCCTGTATCACCTCATATTCCAGCAGCAGGTCCTCCCCCATGGGGGTGCACACCGGCGGGGTCAGCCGCCAGCACTGGTTGGGGGAGTCCACCCCCCGGCCTTCCACCGGGCTCTTGGCGTCCGCTCCCCCGAAGAGCTTGGGGGCAAGGTAGCAGTATACCTTGTGTACCAAACCCTGCCGCAGCATGGACTCGTTGAGACCGCCGCCCCCCTCCAGCAGCAGGCCGTCGATCTCCCGCTTTCCCAGCTCTGCCATGAGGGTGGGCAGATCCACCTTTCCGTCGGGGCCGGGCAGCTCCAGCACCGTCACCCCCAGGTCCTCCAGGGCCTGTTTTTTCTGGGGCGGGGGAGAGGCGCAGGCCACGATGGTGGGTACCTCTCCGGCGGTGCGGCACAGGTTGGACTCCAGGGGGATGCGCAGGTGGGAGTCGCAGACGATCCGTACCGGATTCCGCCCTCCGTCCATCCGGCAGGTGAGCCGGGGGTCGTCCTGGAGTACTGTGCCGATGCCCACCAAAATGCCCCGGTATTGGTGGCGGAGGGTCTGGACGTGGGTCCGGGCGGTCTCGCCGGTGACCCACTGGGACAGGCCGGTATGGCAGGCGATTTTACCGTCGGCGGTCATGGCGTATTTCATGGCCACATAGGGGGTCTTGTGGGTGATGTAGTGGAAAAATACTGGGTTGAGGGCGTCGCACGCCCCCCGCATAAAGTCTTCCTCCACTCGCACCCCTGCCTGCCGCAGCAGGGCGGCTCCCTTGCCGTGGACCAGGGGGTTGGGGTCCCGGGAGCCGATGACCACCCGGGAAATACCCGCCTCCAGCACCGCCTGGGTGCAGGGAGGCTGGCGGCCCTGGTGGCAGCAGGGCTCCAGGGTGACGTACAAGGTGGCTCCCGCCGGGTCCTCGGTGCAGGCAGCCAGAGCTTCCCGCTCGGCGTGGAGCCCGCCGCACCTTTGGTGCCACCCCTGGCCGATGAGCCTGCCGTCCTTCACCAGTACTGCTCCCACCAGCGGGTTGGGGCTGGTCCAGCCCATGCCCCGGCGGGCCAGGTCGATGGCCAGGGCCATGTATTGCTGATCGTTCATGGTGTCCCTTCCTTTCCGGGGCAAAAAAAGCGCCCCGAATACCTTCGGGGCGCTGAGAAAACAGGTGCAGGCGGGATAAAAAGATTGGCTAAAAAACCATACCCGCCGGCGTCTTCTTCCATCCAGACTATACTGTCGGTTTTGGAATCTCACCAAATCCTGCGCTGACGCGCTCGCGGACTTTACCGCCGATCGGGAATTTCACCCTGCCCTGAAGACTGTGTATGAACTTGTTGCAATTATCATAGCACCGTGGAAAAGAGATGTCAACCGGTTATTTATCCACGCTGGGAATCTCGGTGGTGTCCACCTCGTCCAGGTGCTGGAGGTAATACTTGGTGTCCTTGGCGATGACGTTGGACAGCAGCAGGACTGCGATCAGGTTGGGGATGGCCATGAAGGCGTTGAGGATGTCAGCGATGGTCCACACCAGATCCAGGGCCAGCACCGGGCCCACCACCACGATGGCCACAAAGATGATCTTATAGACCAGGATGGCTTTTTTGCCCCACAGATACTGGGCGCACCGCTCACCATAGTAGGACCAGCCCAAAATGGTGGACCAGGCGAAGGTGATGATGCCCACGACCAGAATGATGGGGCCCAGCACGGGGATCTGGGAGAAGGCGGCGGTGGTAAGCTGGCCGCCGTTTTCGATGGAATCCATGTTGATGGCGGGGTTTTTCATGATGGTGGACACCAGCACCAGGCCGGTCATGAGACACACCACCACGGTATCCCAGAAGGTGCCGGTGGCGGACACCAGAGCCTGGCGCACCGGGTTGCGGGTCTGGGCGGCGGAGGCCACAAGGGGGGCGGAGCCCATGCCGGACTCGTTAGAGAACAGGCCCCGGGCCACGCCGAAGCGCATGGCGATCATCAGGCCCTGGCCCACCAGGCCGCCGGCCACAGCGCCGGGCTGGAAGGCCAGGTTAAGGATGGCGGCGATGGCGGGAATGATGAAGTCATAGTTGATGCCCAGGATGATGATGCAGCCCAGCACATAGAAAACGGCCATAAAGGGCACCAGCTTCTCGCACACGCTGGCGATGGACTTGATGCCGCCGATGATAACGATGGCGGTGAAGATGCCGCCTACGATGCCTACGGCGATAGGAGGGATGCCAAGAGGAATGTTATTCTCAACTACCTCTGCAATGGCGTTGATCTGAGTACCGCAGCCGATGCCAAAAGAGGCCAGGGTTGCCAAGGCGGCGAAGAGGATAGCCAACCACTTCAGGTTCAGGCCCCGCTCCAGGGCGTACATGGCGCCGCCCTGCATCTTACCGTCGGGGGTGCGCACCCGGTACTTTACGGCAATCAGAGATTCGGCATACTTAGTGGCGATGCCGAAGATACCGGCGATCCAGCACCAGAACACGGCACCTGGACCGCCCAGGAAGATGGCGGTGCCCACGCCGATGATGTTGCCGGTGCCGATGGTGGAGGCCAGAGCGGTGGTGAGGGCCTGGAACTGGCTCACGTCGCCAGGGGCGTCCGGGTCACGGGTCACCGATAGACGAATGCCGGTGAAGGTCTTGCGCTGGATGAAGCCGGTGCGCACCGTCATGAACAGGTGGGTGCCCAGCAGCAGCACGATCATGGGGATACCCCAGATGTAGTCGTCCAGCCAGGTCAGGAATTGGTTGAATGCTTCCACGTTATCTCCTCTTTTCTCTCTTATTTATTTTGCTCCAGCCATTTTTTCAGCTGTTCTGCCATGGCGGAATTGCCGGTGTCCTGGTTCCGCTCCTGCTGCTGGAGGTAGCGGCGCACGTCTCCTTTGCCGGCGGATTTGGACTCACGACGCTTTTTGAAATCGCTGAGCCGTTCCCGATAGCCGCACACGCAGGCAAAGAGCTGCTTGTCGCCCTCCCCCCGCAGCTCCATTTTCTTGTGGCAGTTGGGGCAGCGGGCGTTGGTGGTCTGGGTCACGGAGCGGCGGTAACCGCATTCCCGGTCGGGACACACCAGCAGCTTGCCCCGCTTGCCCTTAACGCTGAGCAGGAACTTACCGCAGTCGGGACACTTTTCCCGGGTCACGTTGTCGTGGGTGTAGGTGGCGTCGCTGGCCTTCACCTCTGACACCAGATGAGAGGCGTAGCCCCGCATCTCTTCCACAAAGGCGTCCTCTCGCTCCTTACCCTGGGCGATGTCCCCCAGCCGCTTTTCCCATTTTGCGGTGAGGGAGGCCGAGCGCAGGTCGGCGGGGGCCAACCCAACCACCTGGATCCCCTTGGAGGTGGGGACAAGTTCTTTCCCCCGCCGTTCAATATAGAAGGCGGAGAACAGCTTTTCGATGATGTCTGCCCGGGTGGCAGGGGTGCCCAGGCCGCCAGTCTCCTCCAGGATCCTGCTCTGGGCCTTGTCGCTGACCTGGGCGGCTGGGTGCTCCATGGCGGTGAGCAGGGTAGCCTCGGTGTACCGCTTGGGAGGGGCGGTCTTGCCCACGATAACCTTGGTTCCCAGCACCGGTAGCTTGTCTCCCTGGCGCAGGTCGGGAAGGGATTGCTCCCGGTCCTCCGGGTCAGCTTCCTCCTCGTCCTCCAGGGCGAAGGTGCGGTCATAGGCCGATTTCCACCCCGGCTCCCTGACGATCCTCCCCCGGGCGTGGAAGCTCTCTCCGTCGATGGTCAGCCTTAGGGTGACCTCCTCGTACTCAAAGGGGGGCAGCAGCACCGCCAGGAACCGGCGGGCCACCAGGTCAAAGATGTTGCGCTCCGGGCCGGACAGCCGCCACAGGTCCACCTGCTCCTCGGTGGGGATAATGGCGTGGTGGTCGCTGACCTTGGCGTTGTTTATCAGGTAGCGGGTTTGGAGGGGCCGGTGAGTCATGATCTGCCGGGCCAGGGGGGCGTATTCGTCGATCATCACGCTGCGCAGCCGCTCAGGCAGGGTGGGTACCACGTCGTCGGAGATATACCGGGAGTCGGTGCGGGGGTAGGTGAGGATCTTGTGGACCTCGTACAGGTTCTGCATGACCGAGAGAGTTTCCTTGGCGGAATAGGCGTACTTCTTGTTGGCGTCCCGCTGGAGCTCGGTCAGGTCGTAGGCCGCCGGGGGCGGGGTCTGCTTCCAGGTCCGTTTCACCTCGGTGAGCAGGGCGGGCTTGCCTGCCAATTTGCTGACAAGTGCTTCCGCTTGCTCCTTGTCGAAAATACGGGCTTGGCCGTTCTGATCCCGCCAGGTTGCTGTAAAGCCGTCTAACTTTGCAGAAATGGTGTAGAATTCCTTGGGCTGGAAGTGACGGATCTCCTCCTCGCGGTCCACGATGAGGGCCAGAGTGGGGGTCTGGACCCGCCCGGCGGAGAGCTGAGCGTTGTATTTGCAGGTGAGGGCCCGGGTCACGTTGAGGCCCACCACCCAGTCGGCCACGCTGCGGGCCCGGGCGGAGTGGTACAGGTTATCGTAGTCGGCGGCGGGGCGCAGGTGGGCAAACCCTTCCTGGATGGCCTTGTCGGTCTGGGAGGAGATCCACAGCCGGCGGGCCGGCTTCTTCCACCCGGCCTTCTCCATGATCCACCGGGCCACCAGTTCCCCCTCCCGGCCGGCATCGGTGGCGATGACCAGGTCGGACACGTCCCCCCGGCGCATGAGGGTTTGCACCGCACGGAACTGCCGCCCGGACTGGGGAATGACCACCGTTTTCATGCGCTCCGGCAGCATGGGCAGGGTGAGTAGGTCCCACTTGGCCCAGGCCTTGTCGTAATCCTCCGGGGGCGCCAGCTCCACCAGATGGCCCAGGGCCCAGGTAACGATGTACCGGTCCCCCTCCAGGCAGCCCTCGCCGGATTTTTTACACCCCAGCACCCGGGCCAATTCCCGACCTACCGAGGGCTTTTCCGCTAAAACCAGTGTTTTTGCCATATAACATCTCCTAACCGCCGAAAACCGGCGTTTTCAGGGCTTCTCCAGCCTTGACTTTCCTTGCTCTCTCTGCTATGTTGAGGATGACAAGAGGTCCTTCCGCACTGACATAGAAAGGAGCTCCCTATGTTGTTCTTACTGACCGGAATGCAGATCAAAATGAGCCAGAGCCTGATTCCCGGGGGATGGATGGCCCATGATGAGAAGGTCTGCCGCAGGCGGGCCAGAGACGCTGAGTGGAAGTTCCGGGTGTCCAAGGGCTATGAGAAGGATACCTTTTGGAACAAGGTCAGGTTCTGTATGACTCATAAGGATTGATATTACTCATTGCCGCGGGCAGCGCCCGCGGCTTTTTTTACAGCTCCATGCTCCAGTTGCCCAACTCATCCAGGATGGGGATGAGCCGCTGGCAGGGTTCGGTGATGCGGTACTCCACCCGCACCGGCACCTCCAGGTACTCCTGACGCTCCACCAGGCCGTCCTCCTCCAGCTCCCGCAGGGCGTTGGCCAGCACCGTGTTGGACACCCCGTCCAGGGTCTTTTTCAGCTGGTTGTACCGGGTGGGGCCGTTGTTGTAAAGGGAACAGAGGATCTGCATCTTCCATTTGCCGCCGATGAGGGCCAGAGCGTGGTTCAGGGGGCAGGAGTCCATACAGGGACAGTTGTCGTGGTTGACGGCCATCAGGTCAGTTCCTCCTTACCTGGTAGTTTTTATCTGCGTTCTTGCGTAGGGGAAATATAGGTAATATAATACTACCAGGTCATGAAAAAGAAAAGAGTTTTTTCAGGAGGGGATCCTATGCCACCCTATCTCACCGGTTTGACCATAGGTCTTGCCTATGTGGCTCCCATCGGAATGCAGAACCTGTTTGTCATCAACTCTGCCCTCACCCAGCCCCGGCACAAGGCCCTGCTGACGGCCCTGATCGTGATTTTCTTTGATATCACCCTGGCACTGGCCTGCTTCTTTGGCATTGGGGCCCTGATGGAGCGGTTTACCTGGCTCCAGCTGGTGATTTTGCTGGTGGGCGGCGCCATCGTGGTGTGGATCGGTATCGGCCTGCTGCGGGATAAGCCCACCATGGACCACAGCGTGGATGTGAATATCTCTCTGCCCAAGGTGGCCGCCCGGGCCTGCGTGGTCACATGGTTCAATCCTCAGGCTATTCTGGACGGCACCATGCTCTTCGGCGGTTTCCGGGCTGATAACCCTGGGGCGGTGAGCACCCAGCTGATTTTAGGCTCTTCTACCGCTTCCTTTCTGTGGTTTTTCGGTATTACGGTATTGATTTCCCTGTTTTCTGCCAAGTTCAATGATAAAATCCTCCGGGTCATCAATGTGGTCTGCGGGATCATCATTATTTTCTACGGGGGCAAACTGTTGTGGAAGTTTTTTCAAATGATGATTTGATTCTGAGGGGGTGCGCCGTAAAATGCGGCGCACCCCCTCAATCCATTGGGAGCACTTGAGGATACCTATGGGCAGAATTTGCACAAGGCGGGCCAACTTATTTGCAAAAGGCTGTTCATCACTTGACATTCTGGATTCGAATGGTAGAATAGAACTGGTAAATTGTGTTTGACTATGCCTGCCCTGCAAGGAGTCGGTTTTCGTGTTTCGTATCAAGCTGGCCGGAATCCCCATAGGGATTGACGCTCGGTACCCCTATGTTTCCGATCTCTGTCACGCCTATCTCACCGACCAGCCTCCTGTGTTTACCGTCCGGGCCACAGAAGAGGAACTTCAGGCCCAGCGGGCCGCAGACCCAGACTCCCATCTGTGGTATTGTGAAAGCCTGTGCCTCTACCGGAAGATCTGTATGCGATTGCCCCGGTATGACGCCTTTTTAATGCATGCCGCGGTGGTGGCTGTGGATGGAGTGGCTTATGTCTTTGCCGCGCCCAGTGGGGTGGGGAAAACCACTCACATGAAGCTGTGGCTGGAGCAGTTTGGATCCCGGGCCAAGGTGGTCAACGGCGACAAGCCCATCTTTCGTTTTATGGACGGGGTCCTGTACGCTTTCGGAACCCCATGGATGGGCAAGGAGCGGCTGGGTGACAACCTGATGTGTCCGGTTGCGGGGATATGCTTTTTGGAGCAGAGCCCTGTCAATGAGATCAGGGCTCTGTCAACAAGGGAGGTTACGGGCCGGATCTTTCACCAGATGCTTTTACCAAAGGACCAACAGGATTTCGACCGGTTCTGGGCCTTGGTGGAGCGCATGTTGGATACCGTTCCGTTCTATCTGCTCCGGTGTAACCGGGAGCTGGCGTCCGCCCAGCTGGCATATCAAACAATGAGGAGGCCTGCCCATGATCCATGCAAAGCCGGGATTTCTGATGCGCAAGTTGGGCGATGATCACATGATCGTCGCCATTGGAGAGGCCAGCCAGCAGTTCAACGGTATGGTCCGGCTCAATGCCACCGGCGCCTTCTACTGGAATATGATAGAGAGAGGCACCACCCGGGAGGACCTGGTGGCAAAAACGCTGGAGATGTATGACGGAGTAGACCAAGAGACTGCCTGCCGGGATGTGGAGGCCTTTCTGCAAGCTATCTCCTTTGCCCTGGACCGTGACCAGACAGACTATTGAACAGGTTCTGGCCCAGCAGGGACGGGGATTCTTTCATACCGAGGGCGACAGTATGGAGCCGCTGCTCCACCATCGGCAGAGTACCGTGGTCATCGAAGCTGTCAGCGGTCCCTTAAAACCCTATGATGTAGCCCTTTACCGCCGTCCCACCGGAGAGTACGTGCTTCACCGGGTGGTGAAGGTGCTGGACGGGGCCTATCTGATTTGCGGGGACAACCGGATCTGGCGGGAGCGGGTGCCTCGATCTTGGATCATCGGGGTCATGACCGGATTTTATGCCGATCAGAGCGAGGCGTACGTCTCCTGTGATAGTTCTGCCTATCAGGCCTACCTGCATACCCTGAAGGGGCGGTACCGCCGCCTTTGGTTTCGGGCATTGCCCGGACGGATACGAAACAAGTTGTTTTCTTTCCGGTGAGCGGAAAGCAATTTAGTTTTAAATTATTTATTAAATAATGTATATTTTGAAAGGAGTTGTCATGACAATGACTGAGAAGAAGGCATATGTTTCCGCTGTTGCTGAAGTGATCCTCTTTGACAACAGTGACGTGATCACTACCTCCGGCGCTGTGAGCGGCGGCACTGTGAGCGGTGGATGCGCCACATGGTCGAACCAGAGTGGCGTAGCGTGTCATTATGGCCTGACCGCTTCCTAATACAATTTCTCTGATAGAATAACCCAAAACGCAAGAAACCGGCAAACACGACTTGATTTGTCGTGTTTGCCGGTTTTATTCTTCGCAGCCATTCTGTGTTGGACGCAACGAGAAACGGAGGCTTTTGGCTATGTTTTATAGACTTAACCCTGGTTATAGGCTCCGCGGCTGGGAAAAGCTCACTCAGGCACTGGTTTTCCAACAGGGCAATCAGATTCGCCCGCTGACAGCAAATGAGCTTCAAACGTTGCTACTCTGCGATGGGGAAACTGATCTGACCGGTTTTCCTGTTACGCCGGAAATGGAGGCGACGCTCCATGCGTATGAGGCCGAGGGGGTCGTTGCGGCTTGTACACAGCCAGTTCCACTGGAAACGGAGCAATATTATCAATATTACCACAACCGCTTTGTCCGGAGTATTTTCTGGTCTGTGACTGGGCGCTGTAATTATCGATGCAGGCATTGTTTTATGGACGCCCCCGATGCCAGGCTGGGTGAATTGTCTACCACCGAGGCGCTCGATCTGATTGACCAGATGGCCCAGTGCGGCGTTTTGCAGGTAGATCTTACAGGCGGTGAACCTCTGGTGCGCAAGGACCTGTGGCAGCTGATCGACCGCATCCTTGAGCACAAAATGATAGTCGGCAAACTATATACCAATGGCTGGCTATTAGATGATACTGTAATAGAACAATTTGCGCGCCGAGGTATCAGTCCGGATATTTCCATAAGTTTTGATGGGACAGGCTGGCATGACTGGATGCGAGGAATCTCCGGCGCAGAGCAAGCCGCCCTGCGGGCTTTTCGACTGTGCCGGGACTACGGTTTGAAAACAGATGCTGAGATGTGCATTCACCGGGGAAATATCAACACCCTGCCCCAGACGATCGAGGTGCTCCAGACGGTGGGCGTGGATGAGCTCAAAGTCTCCAATGTCTCTGCGACTCCGCTCTGGCAGCGGCACAGCCAGGGCAATGCCTTAACACAGCGGGAATATGTTGAAGGAATGCTCCCATATATTTCTTGGTACTACCGTACAGGACGGCCTATTCGTCGGCTCACTTTGGGAGGCATCATTGTTCTGTCCCAGGATTCTCCCTATGTGATTGTCCCTGCCCCGTATGACGGTACCGAAAGCTGCCTTGACCACCATTTGTGCCAAGCCGCTCGTTTCGCCTGCTACATCACCCCTGAGGGACGGCTACTGCCCTGTATGCCCATGACGTCCAGTCCCTATCAGGAACTGTTCCCCAAAATCCAGGACATCGGGCTTCGCCAGGGGCTCAGCGACAGCTACTATATGCAATTTGTCAATAGCCGGGTACGGGATCTGATGGCAGCGAATAAAGAGTGCGCCGCCTGCAAGTATCGCTATTACTGCGGCGGTGGTTGTCGGGCTACCGCGCTCATCGATGGAGACTGTCAGCTTATGGGCTGCGACCGCCAGATGTGTTTTGCCTGGAAAAACGGCTATACAGACCGCATCCGTCATACGGCGGAACAGGCTGTGGAGACCTTCTGGCCCCAGCATTCCGGAACGTCCCGATAAGCTTACGATTCCTTTCTGGGGCGTCCAAGAAGGCGGTGGAACTTTCCCAGATTTTTGCCAAAAAGGGCTGTCAAAATCGGCGCAAATGCGGTATACTTTTGCCAATACCAAAGCGCCCCGTCCACGCCGTCCCACGACCGGCGGAGCGGCAGAGACACAGCCCCATAGGGGCGGATACGAGAAAGGAGAAGGTTCATAATGGCACGTAAAAAAGCGGATCCTGTAAAGGAAACGGCAGCTGCGGTCTCAGCAGTGGAAACAGAAGTGCCTGCCGCAGTGGATCCCGTCCGCGCGGAACAGGCTGCGTCTGTCGCAGAACAGGCTGAGCCCGCTGAAAAGAAGGTTGCCTCTACCAGAAAGCGGGCTGCTTCCGCTACGAAAAAGACTGCTGCCGCGGAGAAGAAGGCTGCTGCTGTTGAACAGGAGCCCGCCGGGGAGAAGGCTTCCGTGGAAAAGGAAGCGGTTGCCGCGGAGGAGAAGGGGACCACGGAAAAGAAAACTGCCGCCACCAGGAAAAAAACCGCCACTGGGAAAAAGCCTGCTACGGAAAAGGCTGCGGCGACGGCCGGGAAAAAGAAGGCGCCAACCTCAAAAAAGAAAGCGCCTGCCGCAAAGGAGCCCGTCCCCGCGGCGGAGGAAGCTGCTCCCGTAGTAGAGGAAACTGTCTCTGTTGTAGAGGAGGCTTCGCCTGTGAATGAGATGTCCAATCTGCCCCGGAGGAGCATTGCGTTTATTGGCTCAGAATGTCATCCCTTTGTTAAAACGGGCGGTCTGGGGGATGTAATGTACGCTTTACCCCGGGAACTTGCCCGACTGAACTGTGACGTGCGGGTCATCCTGCCCCGCTATGCCTGTATCCCCCAGGAGTACCAGGACAAGATGGTCTACCGGGGTGAATTCTATATGGACCTGGGCAAGACCGGACGGGAATACTACGTGGGAATTATGGAGTACATCAACGATGGCGTGGTGTACGACTTTATTGATAACCAGGAATTCTTCTCCATTGGGAAGCCCTACACCAATCTGGTGGACGATATCCCAAAGTATTGCTTCTTTAGCAAAGCAGCCCTGGCTGCCCTGAACTTTATGGACTGGATCCCCGATATCATCCATTGCCATGACTGGCAGGCGGGGCTGGTTCCGGTGTACCTGCGCACCCTGTTCCAGAATTCCCCGGTGGGTCGGGCCAAGTCGGTGATCACCATCCACAACCTCCGCTTCCAGGGGGTCTACAACATCCCCACGATCCAGTACTGGTCCGGCCTGCCCAAGGAGGTCTTTGAAATGGGGGCGCTGAAGCAGAACTGGGTGGATGCCAACATGCTCAAGGGTGGTTTGGCCTATGCTGACCGCATTACCACCGTCAGCGGCACCTATGCCTGGGAGATCCAGACCAGCGAGTACGGCGAGGGGCTGGAGAACCATCTGCGCTATCACAGCGGTAAACTCCGGGGCATCGTCAACGGGATCGACTACGGCATGTGGAATCCGGAGACCGATCCGGCTCTGGCGGCCAACTATGGCCTGGGCAACGTGCTGGATCATAAGATGGAGAACAAGCTGGCCCTCCAGAAGGAGCTGGGCCTGGAGGAGGATACCGGAAAGTTTGTCATTGGTCTGATTTCCCGGCTCACCAACCAGAAAGGCTTGGACCTGGTCAATGCTATCATGACCCAGGTTCTGGACGGCAACACCCAGGTGGTGGTGCTGGGAACCGGCGACAAGGAATATGAGGATGCCTTCCGGTATTATGAGCATACCTACAAGGGCACCTTCAGTGCCTGTATCCAGTACGACGAATCCCGGGCCCACCGCATCTATGCCGGCGCCGATGTGCTGCTGGTGCCCTCCCGCTTTGAGCCCTGCGGTTTAACCCAGCTCAACGCCATGCACTACGGTACCATACCCATCGTCCGGGAGACCGGCGGCCTGAAGGACACCGTGGAGCCCTATAATGAATTCACTGGAGACGGAAACGGCTTTACCTTTGACCGCTATGACGCAGGTCTGCTGCTGGACGCCATCAACCGGGCCAAGACCCTCTACTTCAATAACCGCTATCACTGGGACGAGGTCGTCCAGCGGGATATGGCCAAGGATGTGTCCTGGGAGCAGTCTGCCAGACAGTATAAGAACCTGTACCTGGAGCTGACGCCGTGGTGAGCCCCGCCTCGCAAGCCGAGCCCAGAGGGTGATATGCGAAAACAGATAGGATCTGAACTTGAAAAAAGTGGACCGGGCAGCCCTTTGGGCTGTCCGGTCCACTTTGTATTGTCGGGGGATATGCGTTAAAGGATATTTGGTTTCAGCAGGCGGTAAACTGATTCAGCTCAGTGGCATACCGATATCCCAGCTGAGCCAGCCGTTGGCATAGGTCTGATTGATCCGCCTGGAGATCATCGCAAAGGTCGTCCAGGTTGGCATAGCAGTCCCGCAGCTTGGTGTTCACTACACTGAGCAGGAGAACAGGATCCTGAGGCAGCATATCACACCCCCAGCTTCTCAGCCACGTAGTCGTCTACCTTGGCCAGAGCGTCATCCAGCTTGAGGATGTCGGAGCCGCCGCCCATGGCGCTGTCTGGCTTGCCGCCGCCCTTGCCGCCGCAGCAGCAGCACACCTGCTTCACCAGGTCGCCGGCCTTGATGCCCTTGGCAACGGCCTCCTTGCCGCACACGGCCAGGAAGGTGATCTTGCCATCGTTGACGGCGGAGAGCACCGCCACGATGCCGGGCTGCTTGTCCCGGAGCATATCGCCCATCTGGCGCAGCTTGGCGGCGTCGGCATTGGGCAGGGTGGCGGTGAGCACCTTCAGATCCCCCACCGGGTGGCAGCCCATGAGGAACCGCTCGGTCTCACCGGCGGCCTCCTTGGCCTTGAACTTCTCCACCATGTGGCGCAGCTCCCGCAGCTCGCAGATGGTCTGCTCCGCCTTCTCCCGCAGCTCGCTGGGCTTGGTCTTGAGCACGGCGGCGGCCTCGAACAGCTTCTGCTGGTTCTGGTTCATGATCTTCAGGGACTGGGCGCCGGTGGTGGCCTCGATCCGGCGGACGCCGGAGGCCACGGAGAACTCGCTTTCAATGTGGAATACGCCAACCTTGGCGGTGTTGTCCAGGTGGGTGCCGCCGCAGAACTCCACGGAGTACCCATCCCCCATGTCCACCACCCGGACGGTGTCGCCGTACTTCTCGCCGAACAGGGCGATGGCCCCGGTCTGCTTGGCCTCCTCCAGGGACATGACCTTGGTCTGGATGTCATAGCCCTCCAGCACGGCCTCGTTGACCACGCGGCTCACCTCGGAGAGCTCCTCCGGCGTCATGGCGGAGAAGTGGGTGAAGTCGAAGCGCAGCCGGTCGGGCTCCACCAGGGAGCCGGCCTGGTGCACGTGGTCCCCCAGGACGGTGCGCAGGGCGGCGTCCAGCAGGTGGGTGGCGCTGTGGGCGCGCATGACGGCCCGCCGGCGCTCCTGGTCGATGGCGGCGGTGACGGTGTCCCCCAGCTTGAGCACGCCCTCGGTCACCTTGCCGTAGTGCATATACTTGCCGCCCTTGTTCTTCTGCACGTCGGTGACCTGGAACAGGCAGCCGTTCTCCCCGCTCCTGGCGATGGTGCCGTGGTCGGCCACCTGGCCGCCCATCTCGGCGTAGAAGGGGGTCCTGTCCAGCACCACGATGCCCTCCACGCCGGGCATCAGCTCCTCGGCCTGCTCGTTCTCCACCACCAGGGCCACCACACGGGCGCCGGTGATGGTGTTTTCGGTGTAGCCCACAAATTCGGTCTCCGGCACGTCCTTGCCGAACTCCACGCCGGCCCAGCCCAGGTCGCCCAGGGCCTCCCGGGCCTTGCGGGCGCGCTCCTTCTGCTCCTGCATCAGCTGCTGGAAGGACTTCTGGTCCACGGTCATGTCCTGCTCCTCCACCATCTCGATGGTCAGGTCGATGGGGAAGCCGTAGGTGTCATACAGCTTGAAAGCGTCGGCGCCGGAGAAGACCTTCTCGCCCTTGGCCTTGTGATCCTCCAGCATGTCGTTAAAAATCTTCAGGCCGCCGTCGATGGTGCGGGCGAAGTTCTCCTCCTCGGTGCGGATGACCTTGGTGATATAGTCCTGACGCTCCCGCAGCTCGGGGTAGTGGCCCTCGTTCTCGTGGATGACGGTGTCGCACACCTCATACAGGAAGGGATCGTTGACCCCCAGCAGCTTGCCGTGGCGGGCGGCCCGGCGGAGCAGGCGGCGCAGCACGTAGCCCCGGCCCTCGTTGGAGGGGAGCACGCCGTCGCAGATCATGAAGGTGGCGGAGCGGATGTGGTCGGTGATGACCCGCAGGGACACGTCCTTGGCGGCGGTCTCGCCGTAGTGGGCGTGGGTGATCTCGCTCACCTTGTTGGTGATGTTCATGACGGTGTCCACGTCAAACAGGGAGGCCACGTCCTGGCACACGCAGGCCAGACGCTCCAGGCCCATGCCGGTGTCGATGTTCTTCTGCTTGAGCTCGGTGTAGTGGCCCTCGCCGTCGTTGTCGAACTGGGAGAACACCACGTTCCACACCTCGATATAGCGGTCGCAGTCGCAGCCCACGGTGCAGCCGGGCTTGCCGCAGCCCCACTGCTCGCCGCGGTCATAGTAGATCTCGGAGCAGGGGCCGCAGGGGCCGGAGCCGTGCTCCCAGAAGTTGTCCTCCTTGCCGAACTTGAAGATCCGGTCGGCGGGGATGCCGATCTCCTCGTTCCAGATGCGGAAGGCCTCATCGTCGGCGGGAGTGGTCTCATTGCCGGCGAACACGGAGGGGTACAGGCGGTTGGGATCCAGGCCCACCCACTCGGGGCTGGTCAGGAACTCCCAGGCCCAGTGAATGGCCTCCTTCTTGAAGTAGTCTCCGAAGGAGAAGTTGCCCAGCATCTCAAAGTAGGTGCCGTGGCGGGCGGTGTGGCCGATGTTCTCGATGTCGCCGGTGCGGATGCACTTCTGGCAGGTGGTCACACGGTGGCGGGGAGGCTCCTGCTCACCGGTGAAGAAGGGCTTCATGGGTGCCATGCCGCTGTTGATGAGCAGCAGGGAGGCGTCGTTCTGGGGGATCAGGGAAAAGCTGGGCAGGCGCAGGTGTCCCTTGGTCTCAAAAAAAGACAGAAACATCTCGCGCAGTTCGTTCAGACCATACTTCTTGTGCATGAAAAAAACTCCTCTTGCAAAAAAATAAGCTTCGCCCCCATGTCAGGGGCGAAGCAATGTTGACTCCACGGTACCACCCTGATCTGCGCCGGAAAAGGCGCATCTCATTGCATCCAATAACGGGGATGATTCGTCCCGGTCCTCCCGGGCGGCTCAGAAGTGGCTTGCGGACCCGTATCGCGGAGGGCTTGCACCATCCCCTCTCGCTGAACGCGGCGCGATCCGCTTGGTTTCATCACGGCCTTTAGCTGTACTATTTTATCACATTTTGGGCCGTTGTCAACCGCCTTTTCGGGGTAAAATCCCTCCACTAGCTGGTAGTCAGCTCAGATAGTTGCTGAGGCGGTGTATGGTGAGGAAGGATTGCTCTCTG
Organism: Pseudoflavonifractor phocaeensis; assembly: GCF_016901955.1. Taxonomy (GTDB): domain Bacteria; phylum Bacillota; class Clostridia; order Oscillospirales; family Oscillospiraceae; genus Flavonifractor; species Flavonifractor phocaeensis_A. The sequence goes on along the minus strand of NZ_JACJLC010000004.1, from coordinate 36,252 downwards.
GTATAGGTTGCCTTGGGGAAGAACGGATTGCCGTTGGTACCGTTCATCAGCTTGACGCTGCCGGACTCACGGGAGGAGAAGGTGGACACCGCGTCCAGGGCCCAGGAGGAGATCTGTGCCTGGTCGTTGAAGGAAGCCTGAGGCAGATTGGGCCGGAGCCCTCCCAGCAGCTTATAGTCCGGGAGAAAGCGCAAGGCGTTTCCGTTCCAATGTGGACATCCGGGTGGCTCTTCTATTAAAATATGTGTCAGGCGTCGTGTAAGCCGTATCATTTTACAGTATCAGTCTAAACCGGAACCAGCCATCTGCCAGATCAAATTGGCAGATGGCTCTATTTTTCCGGCAAAAAGCGGAGATCGATTGTACCCCAAGACCATGACCCTCTCTTTGGGCGACCGGCAGGCCGTTGCTGTCAAAGGAAATATTGTCGGTACATGGATTGGAAATTTCCAGCATGACGCTGGGGGAGCCCACTATCTTGCAGAGGATCTTTCGTTGGTCCCGGGGTAGCTCCAGATTGGCGTGGATGGCGTTTTCCAGAGCGTTAGCCAGGACAATGGCCAATTCTCCCTCGTCCACTGAGAGAGTATCGGATAGGGAAATTCGTGCCTCCACCGGAATACCATTATTTTTGGCCTGATCAAAATAGGAGGAAAAGACTGCGTCCAGCACAGGCGGACGGCACCATCGTGTTACGGTATGCTCATCCAACCGGGTTTGCGCGGCATCCAAAAACTTCAGAGCGGCGTCCCTGTCGCCCTGTGCCACCAATTCTGTAACGGTCTGGAGCTGGTGACGCAGATCATGGCGCTGAATTCGGATTCCTTCCTCTACTTCTTTTACCTTTTGAAGCTTCTCTTTCAGAGCTGTGATCTGCACTGCCAGCAGCGCGGCGCTGTGTTGCTCTACCTGAATACGGTACAGGTCATAGAGACTTTTAAATACTGCAATATAAACAATAATCAGAGGAATGACAGCAGCGTAAACATAGACGATCTGCGAATCGTTTTGGAGATAACTGCCCGGCCAGGAAGCCACAAAGATGAAATAGGCACAGAACACACAGGGAATCAGGGTAAGAACACCCCAGCGGGTAGGGATGATCTGAATCAGCACACGAAAGGGCTGGCGCAAAAAGCGTCGCTCCAAATAGATTATGGTCAAATAGAATGCTCCCATCAGAAGGACATTCACAAAGCCGGCCAGATCAAGGTAATCTGTCAGTAAACGGATTATAGAAACCACCAGGACAGACAGCAGAATCTGTGTCATGTGGTTAAAAACGGCCTGTACGGGAGTGTCGTTGGCCGCCCAGTAGGTAAGCACTGTGGCCGGAATAGAAATGGTGAGATAAAACAGACGGAGCAGCAGCAATTCCCCGCCCAGCCACAGCAAAACCATGCTGGAGCCGATCACCCAAAGGCCGTAAACCGCCAGAATTAACAGCAACTTTCTGCGTCCAAAGCGAAATTCGGTCAGGGTTGCCATCATTCCAACGGTCATCATTGTGATAAAGAAGGCGCGGAAAACAAGAAAAATCATATTTGCCATAGCGAATGCTCCTCCAGCCAGTAGCTGCCCCAAACTTTCCTAGAGTTCGTTGCCGGAGATTGGGGCGGCGCCATGGTCCGGCTGTTGACTCCGGTCATATATGCAGGAAATTCAACGCAAAGCTTGCTCTGCAAAGGCGAAAGCGCCTGCCGGTGGCGCGGGACCGGAGATGCGATCCGGCAGCTCTGTCGGCAATCCACAGCAGAGTGAGAATTTTACGTATATAACATCAGATTCTGAACAACCACTTTCCAATTTCGCAGCCACTTGTAAAATGAAAATAGCATGGAAGCAAAAAAACGTCAAGAGGAGCTGTCAAAAGGAGGACTGGCCATGCGGTATGACTGTAAAGCATATTTTGACCGGCGGGATTCCTTGCCCGCTCCAAAATCAGGCGGCAGCGTGTGGCCCCGGCAGAGCTGTCCAATATTTATCCCCAGAAAGGAGCACCTGCCCATAGAGGGTAGTCAGTGCTGGTTTTGCCGCTATGCAGATTTTCATCTGAAGCATCCGGTGGCCCTGGAGGTGGGGATTTGCTGCTGGCCGGATATGCAGATTGAGTAGAAGCGGGCGCTGCAGATGAGTACCTCCCTGTTGAGGGTGCCGGCGATGCCGTGGGTCACCAGGTATTCCACCTTGGAGTGATATTCCTTGTGACGCAGGTCCCGGCGCCTCCACCGAATAGGGAGTACCCTGCACTGGCGAGACGGCAAGACGGTTGGTTAGGCAAAAAAACGCCCTAAACTGGAGCGGCGCGCTGCACACCAGGATGGGCCGCAGAGGTTCTTGATCTGGCTCCGGCAAGGAAAAGTGGCAGATTTGTACCTACGGCATGCTGCTGATCCAGCGGCCCGTACCGGAGTCTTGGCTCAGTAAGTATTCTTTCAACATGATTTTCCACGACCTATTTCTCTTGCCTGTGCTGACTGGGGATACAAAAAGAAGGCAGAAGACGAACGGTTCGCCTCCTGCCTTCTGCGATGTGGTTTTGTCAGGCCAGTGACGCGCCCAGCTCGCGGCAAGCCGCAAGAGCGTCATCATCCGGAGCCTCGTTGCAGATCACGCTGTTGCAGGCCAGATTGGCCCCATCATCATTGCAGCGGGACTCCCAGCTGCGCATCCATTCGCCGTCGCCCCAGCCGTAGGAGCCGAACAGAGCAATGTTCTTCCCACTCAGCCTGCCCTCACAGGCGGTGAACATGGGCTCGAACTCGATCTCCTCCAGTTGTTCCGCCCCCATGGAGGGGCACCCAAAGGCGATGGCGTCATACTGGCCGACCTGCTCCGGCGAGAACTCAGCGGCAGTGACCACAGATACCTCGGCGCCCTTGTCCTTGGCACCTTCAGCCACCGCCATGGCCATGGCCTCGGTGTTCCCTGTGCCGCTCCAATACACTACTGCAACTTTACTCATAAGACTCAACGACCTTTCTTTCTGGATTTGTTATGGTAGAAACATCAACCAGCTACGGTGAGCTGCTCGATGGATTTCTTTTGCTGCCGCTGTCGGGAGGAGATCTTGCCGCGCATCTTAATCCCCACTGGGGCGTGAGAGCAGCGACGATTGAGCGGTTCTGCGGACACAGGCTTCTTCCCTTGCAAGTCATGGTCACAGCTAAACTGTGCGGAGGAATGGTTAGCACAGACAGAGCAAGATGAGCGAGAGACCATCCCTTGGAGTTAGTTAAAGCTAACCAATGTGTAAAAAATAATTCATCCATGACCTGTGATTAGCTGCAACTAACCGTGTGATATAATTATATACGGTACATTCCGGATTGTCAATAGGAGATGAACTTGTCTGCCAGAAAAGTGGCAATGCAGGATATCTATGTTTATAATAAGCAAAATCCCAGTTCTTTTTATTTACAGGGATTTGCATGGGGAAGTGCAGGTTGGTCCAGGAGGTGATAGTATCCAACGAGTTATGCTTCTGGAGCTGCAAGTAAGAGATTTCGAGATCAATAAAGGAACAATGGTATCTCTACCCGGCCATGAAACCTTTTCAGGAAAGCGAAAAGCCTTTCGAGTCGCCAGGAAATTCAGCGCACTGCAAAGGTATACCGGATCCTCCTATGGTATGTGCAAAAATACCGTGTGCTGTCATATGGGAAACTGAAAAAAAGGGAGGATATATCTGTTCTTCTGCGCAGTGTGGGCGACCCGATCAGAACTCAGGTGATATTCTCAATCCCTGTTCCGCAGATCATCTGCCTCGTCCCCTTTGTCCAAAATGGAGTAACTGCATCCTACCATAGGTTCCTGACAGATATAAGACGACATGTAGACTTGCGCCGCATGTAAAAATAGGCGCCGGGTAATTGATAATAAAAGGAGGCTGGGCGCGAGGCCAACGGTGAGCGCACCAGGGGATTGCGGAACCGTATGCGGTGGATGAGCGGTCCACGACCTACAATGAACCGGGCTGTGCCGGTTTCCTGCGGGACGCGGCGCTCTGCTGAGCAAACTAAGACTACCCCCCTTGAAGATGAGAGGAGAAGGCTATGGAGCAGGACAACATCATCATCCGCATTATGGAGTGCGGAGTGCTTGCTACAAAACGGCAAGCACTTCACTTGCCAGATTCGGGGTTTTCATAGCGCAACACAATAGGCCCCATTTCCCTTTCACCCTTGCAAAAATCGGTATATATGGGTATAATGAGGCTACAGTGTAGTTACTTGGACTGTTGTGCTGAGCACCATAGCTATTTATCATAGGGGTATAGGAGGTTGCCACCCTTATATACATCACGGGAAAATCAGCCATAGGCTGGCAAATGGGGAACGGGACGGGACGCGCAAGCACTCCGCCCCGTTCGCCGTCGTTTGAGGGTAGCCGAAGGGCAAGCGGCGGCGTGAGCTGGTCTGCTGCAAGGCAGGGCTGTCAGATGTACCGACCACGGGCCGTGAAGTAAGGACTCATGTCAGACCGTTATCCCGCACCCTTTGTTTCGCCTTCTGCCGCTGAAAGAGATATCCAGGCAAAGTCTTGCGCCCCAATGGTTTTGGAAATTTTCAGAATGGAGATATTGTTTTTTTGTGTTTTTTAAAACACTTTCTGATCCATTTAAGGCAAGATTTGGTCCCGAGAGATAGGGCGAAGGCCGCCCATTGTGGAGGGGCATTTTTTATAAAAGGCAAGATAACGCAGAAAATGAGTATTTTTTTCCAGACGGAACCACCTGGACATGGTATAATAAAAAAAACAGCACCTCCTGTACTGGAGGAGAGATGAGGCAGCCTATGAATAGTCAAGAAAATCTCCGCGCCATCAAAGTCATCGGACACCGCAACCCAGACACGGATTCCATCTGTTCAGCCATTGCATACAGCCGCCTAAAAAATATCTTGGACCCGGAGCATCCCTGTAAGCCCTGTCGGGCAGGGCTTTTGAACCGGGAGACAGAATTTGTCCTGGATTATTTCCAGGTTCCCGCCCCGCAGCTCTATACGGATGTAAGTCCCCAGATCCGGGACGTGGATATCCGGAGCATGGAAGGTGTGGATGGGGAGACAAGCTTGCGCCGGGCCTGGATGATTATGCGGGACCAGCAGATTGACACCCTGTGTATCGTGGACCACGAGCAGCGGCTCAAGGGCGTTATCACCGTAAAGGACGTGGCCACTGCCAACATGGACGGCCTGGATACCGCCATTCTGGAAAAGGCGGAAACCAGCTACCAGAATATTTTGGACATTCTAGAGGGAACCGTTCTGGTGGGTAGCATCGAGGGCAAACAGGTCAAGGGGCGAATCATCATCGGCTCAGGCAGTGCCGAGCAAATCGAAAAGTCTATCTCTCCAGGGGATATCGTCATTGTTGCCAACCGCAGCGAAAGCCAGCTGGCCGCCATTGAGATGGGGGCGGGCTGCGTAGTGGTATGCGCCGACAGCAAGGTCTCCCGGACCATCCGCATGCTGGCCGAGGAGCAGGGATGTATGATGATCAGCACGCCCAAGAGCACCTATGTGGCCGGACAGATGATCAGCCAGGCGGCGCCTATCCGTCACTACATGACCGAGAACGATCTGCTGACCTTCAATCTGAACAGCCCTGTGGAGGCGGCCACCAAAGTCATGACCTCCGTGCGCTACCGGTATTTCCCCGTCCTGGACGATGATGGGCGGTATGTAGGCGTGGTGTCCCGCCGGAACATGATGGGCCTGCATAAAAAGCAGCTCATCCTGGTGGATCACAACGAGAAGAACCAGGCGGTAGAGGGAATTGAGCAGGCAGAGGTCCTGGAGATCATTGACCACCACCGCATCGGCTCCATAGAGACCGACGGACCAGTCTATTTCCGCAATGTGCCCGTGGGCTGTACGTCTACTATTATCTATCAGATGTATGAGGAAAACGGCGTAGAGATCGACCGGACCACCGCAGGCCTTATGCTCTCGGCTATTTTGTCCGATACGCTGATGTTCCGCAGCCCCACCTGCACCACCGCGGATGAGCGCGCAGCTTGGAGGCTGGCCGAACTGGCAGGTGTGGAGCTGGAGGCCTACGCCGACGCTATGTTTGAGCACGGCGGGGACGTGAGCGGCAAGACTGCGGAAGAACTCTTCAATACTGACTATAAGATCTTTGACAGCGGAGCAATCCGTTTCGGTATAGGCCAGGGCAGCTACATGGTAGAGCGCAATCGGAAGGCCAGCGAAGCCCTTATCGCCCCATACCTGCCGGTGGCACTGGAGAAACAGGGACTGGATTACATCTTCTATATGTTCACTGATGTGCGAGGCTCCAGCACAGAACTGCTGATGGCTGGAAAGGGAGCTGAGTCCCTGATATCCCGGGCCTTCCAGGTAGAAGTCCAGGATGGGTTGGCCGTCCTGCCCGGGGTGGTCAGCCGGAAGATACAGTTGCTCCCCAGGATCATCAATGCGATCCGGGAGGAGGAGCAGTAGGCTTGTCTTCAAGAACACAAACGCCGCCGGATTCCGGCGGCGTTTGTGTTTGTTCAAGCTGTACTGCAACGGTCTGGGTGTCCCGGTGGGTATCGCCAAAGGAGCGGAATACCTCCAGAAGGTCGGTGACGACCCCGGCGCCAAGCAGGAGCTGCGGCACTACAAAAAGACCCTCTTTGGCAAGTGGGTGCGGCGATCATTTGATAGAAAGGGCGAGATATAACCCCAAGGGGAGGAGGCTGGAGGCCGATGGCGATTCTTGAAATTGATTTGGGGACCACCAATTCGTTGGTTGGCGTATATCGAAGCGGATGCCGGGCACCTGGATCTGGCGGTCCAGATCCAAGGCGAGCGTCAATAGCCGCCGATGGGTTCCAGAATCGTGGTATTCTCAGGCAGTGCGGTGGTCAGATCCCGAATGGTGCGGGACAGGTCTCCTGTCCCGTGGGTCACAAAGGGTACCATAGTTTTTCCAGACCAGTCATACCCCTCTAAAATGGTTAGTACCGACATGGGCAGGGGGTACCGCCAGTTGGGGAGTCCCAGAAAGACGGCGTTGTCCGCCCAGATGAAGTAGGCGATAAGGGTATGGCGCTCCTCTGCATTCTCCTGACCGGCAGGTTCCTGACTGTTGACCGGCTCAGATGGGTCAGGGAGGTGGTGCCGGAAGGAGCCTGAGGAGTATGGATGTTCTCATCTGATTCCACCGGTGGTGCGCTGCTGGTATCTTCGCTGCCACAGGAGGCAAGGGAGAAGATCAGAAGAGCTGAGAGGACAAGGGACGCCCAACGTTTTATAAGCGCTCTTTTCCTTCCTGAAATCAGAGGTCAAGACCCAGGCCGTCCACCCATTGGGCCACTTCATCCTGGCTGACCTCACTGCTGAACCGCTGGCCGTCCATCCAGGTGGCCTCCGGAGCCAAAGCGTGAAGGTCATCCAAGCTGCCGTTGATGCCGCTGGAGCCGGAGGTGCAGAAGGGAACGATGGTGGCGTCGCCAAAGTCACAGTTCTCCAGAAAGGTATAGAGTACCTTGGGTGCCTGTCCCCACCAGATGGGATACTTCCATTCTGTTTTGTCCTCCTTGTACTGAGCATAAAAAAGGGAGCCTTCACATAGAACGGAAGGCTCCAGATTATGACGAGTATTTAATTTCCGTTAGAACAGCCCCCAAGCTGCAAAAGCCTCGAAGCCTCCCGCAGATTGGATAAACTGACGCGCCACCTCTACGATTTCCTCGTAGGGTTTTCCGTCGATTTCATCGTCGCCAATGGCGCAGCACAGCTCGACAGGCTTGCCGGTCTCCTGCGCTTTGAGGAAAGCGTAGATGTTGACGGACACATCGGCTTTGGACAGGTCTTTGCCATGCAGCCCGCCACCGGTGACGGAATCCGCCATATCAGACCCGAGCTTGCGATTGGTCGCGCCGGTGTCCACATCGGTTCCGCCGGTCCAATCGCCCAGCGGATTGATTTCCGCCGTCGGGTACAACCTCTGGATGTCTGCCTTTGCAGCGTTGCTCTGGCAGATGATGATCCGATTCCCGTCGAGGATATACTTTCCGTCGAACGGGTGGGCCTCGTAGATCTCACGGGCAACTGCGGAGAGCGTCTTCTGCTCGTCCGTCAGCGGCATACCCTTGAAGATGCCGTTGTCGCCGCAGCGGAACCCCTTGCTCTGGTTGTTGCTGAGGTGCGCGTCCTGCGGCACGATGGTCAGGTCAACCTGAATCAGACCGGCGATGCGGTGGATAGCGTTGTGAATGGCTCTGACGGCCTCCGGCATGAGCAGGGGAGCCGTGGTCTCCACAATGACGTGACACACGCCATGACCGATGAGCACCTCCACCGCGATCTTCGGGTCGGGCTGGACCTGATAGGCGATGTCAACGATTGCGCCGGCAATCCTGTCGGCAATTTTGTCCGAGTGGGACGGGTTTACTTTCTCGATCATGGTATCAGTTCCTTTGCTTTATTTTTTCGTTTCCGTTAAGAGGCGGCCCCAACACGTCGCAATCCACGCTCGGGGGTGCTTGCACATACCCGTAGTGATTTGCGTAGCAATACCGATATATCAAACATTGTCACCATCTGATAAAAGGTGTTGAGGCTGGGGTGCTGGCCGTCATTCTCGTTATACATGATGGTGCGCGGAGCCCGGTCAACAATATAAGCCAGTTGCTCCTGCGTCATTCCGCTGGCCTCCCGCGCCCGCTTGATGGCGAGTCCTATATCGTGAAAATCAAATCGTCGTTCATCTCTCTCAATCTTCATAATATCACCTAATGTAATTTTACATTTCAGGTGTTATTATTTGAACGATTGCTTATTTCATGCTACTGACTATTTATTTTCGTGTTTCGATAGCGGGCAATACATATAAGGGTTGACAAACAGATTGTACTCTGTTATGCTTTATACAGACCGTTGGTTTGTATGGAGGTGCGGGATGGCAAGAAACAAATACCCGGAGGAAACCGTAAAGCTGATTTTGGATGTTGCCACCCATCTGTTTGTTGAAAAAGGATATGATGCAACATCTTTGCAGGACATTATCAACGAAACAAATCTTTCAAAAGGCGCAATTTACCATCACTTTTCGTCCAAAGAAGAAATCTTTGAAGCGATCTTTCAGCGTATAGGGGAAGAAAACACAAGTGCGTTGGCAAAAGTACGGGATGATAAATCTTTGAATGGGCTGGAAAAACTGCGGGCAATCTTTAAGGCTGCTTTGTTTAATTCTAACCAGAGTTTAATGTTGACAGTTACACCCTGCCTATTGGATAATCCGCGCTTTTTGGCGATGCAGATTGCACAGCTCTATCAGATTGTTGCTCCAAAGTTTATCCAGCCGATCTTACAGCAAGGAATTGACGATGGTTCTATTCAAGCGACAAATCCTCATGCACTGGCAGAGGCTATCATGGTCTTGTCGAATGTATGGCTCAATCCGCTGGTTAGTATGACAGACGAAACAGGGATGCGTAATCGGTGCCAAACATTTAATGACCTGTTGCAAGGTGCTGGTATCAACCAGCTTTTGGACAACGAAATGATAGATGGCTATATCAGCTACTGCAAATCTCAGCACACGGCCTAACTCCCTAAAATGAACTGCTCCCCTAAAGGGCAGTTTATTTTAGACACATATCAAACCGACGGTCGGTTTAATAATCGAATAATGGAGGTTCTTTATGCAGACAAAACTTTTCAGACGTGATTTTACTCTCGTCGTGATCGGCCAGATCATTTCTCTCTTTGGCAACGCTATCTTGCGCTTTGCCTTACCACTGTACCTGTTGCGAGAAACAGGATCGTCTACATTGTTTGGCGTAGTGACCGCCTGCTCTTTTGCACCGATGGTTATTCTTTCGATGGTCGGCGGTGTACTGGCTGACCGTGTGAACAAGCGTGACATTATGGTGGGGCTGGACTTCTCCACGGCGGCTATTATCATGCTGTTTTACTTTTCGCTGGGGAAAATCCCAACAGTTCCGCTTTTTATCATTGTCTTGATGTTGCTTTATGGTATTTCCGGTACATACCAGCCAGCAGTACAGGCAAGCGTCCCTTTGCTGGTAACGAAAGATAAGTTGATGGCTGGGAACGCTGTCATCAATCAAGTCAATACACTTTCCGGTCTGTTAGGGCCGGTGATCGGCGGCGTAATGTTTACTCTTTGGGGTATTTATCCGATTTTGCTTTTGAGTGCGGCGTGTTTTACTTTTTCCGCCATCATGGAAATCTTTATCCACATCCCGCATGAAAAGCGCCCGCGTGAAGTCGGCGTATTTCAGGTAGTCGGAATGGATCTGAAAGAAAGCTATCAGTTTGTAAAAACAGAAAAGCCCATTTTCTTTTCGGTGGTCTTTCTGGTGTCTATCTTCAACTTGGTTTTAAGCGCGGTGATGATTGTCGGAACTCCCATTCTCATTACACAAGTGTTAGGGATGTCTGACACCATGTACGGCTTCACGCAGGGGGCGCTGGCATTGGGTGGTTTGTGCGGCGGAATTTTAACCGCATTCGTATCGGAAAAGCTGAAAATTCAAAATTCGTATGTGCTACTTTTGGCTTGCTCTGCGGCTGTGGCAATTATGGGAATATCCCTCTTTTTGAATATGCCCGCTATTGTATCATATTGGGCAATCACTTTAATGAGCTTTGCGGCTATGGGTGCTTCTACTCTCTTCATGGTACAGATTTATACAATGGTGCAGACACAAACACCGCCGCAATTAGTCGGGAAAATTATGGCGGCGCTGATTTCGATTGCGATGTGTGGCCAACCGATAGGGCAGGCGATTTATGGAGTCTTATTTGATCTTTTCGCCATGCACACATGGATAGTTTTAATTGGTGCCGCAGTCGCAGCACTTTTGATTTCTTTATATTCCAAAAGGATATTTAGCCAGTTGGAAAACGGCAAATAGTTCTCCGTTGCTGGCAGAAACAGCTCTGTATAAAAGAAAAACTATACTTCGCATAAAAGCCGCTGTTTAACAGCAACGGCGGATGCTTCGGTCTGCCATCAGGATCCGGATAAAGTCTCGATAGACGCGGCAGCGTGGGTAGTCTACCAGCTGCTGGAGCTTCAGTTCATATTGAATCATAGATATTCTCCTAAAAAAAGGAGCAATTCAATCCTGCGCCTCAAGGGACGAGGATTTGATTGCTCCGTTTTGTATGATTTTATTCGGTGTCCGCCTCTTCATCCGTATCACCATGAGGAAGGGATATTTTGGCGGAAAGCAGGTTCATGGCGGTATTTTTCATAGATTCTGTCAGGTGGGTATAGTACCGCAGGGTAAATTCCATTTTAGCGTGACCAAGCTGCTCCTGCGCATAGCGTGGACTTACGCCGCTCTCGGCTAACAACGTGGCGTATGTGTGCCGAAGATTATGGAATTTGAAGTAGATGTCGCAATCCTGCTTGATGATTTTGGCCATAAATTTTTCGCTGTCTGAGGTCATCATTTTTCCGTTTTGCTTAATGTTAATAAAGTCGTCGATTTCCAATGGATCGTCCTGATGGCGCAGCCTTCGGTCCCAGACGACATTTGTTTTTTGATAGGACGTACCATACACAAGTGCGGCGGCTTCCTGGGCCTTTTTGAGTTCGGTGAGGTACTGAACAAATGGGGCTGAAACATCAATCGTCCGGTAAGAGTTTCTGGTTTTCAGGGGGGTAAAGCACCATTTTTTATCCTGGAACCTGAGCTGTTTGTCGATCCGGACGGTTCTCTTCTCAAAGTCTATGTCTGACCAGCGCAGTGCAAAGCACTCACTTACTCGGACGCCGGTATTCAAGCCGATGTAATACGCGCTTTTCACATTGGTGCTTTCGATGCGTTCTTGGATCTTCTCCCGTTCCTGAGCGGAGTAGATTACCACGTCGGAACGGTGCCTGGGATCGGGAGGAGGCGCGACATCGTCCATGGGATTCACCTTTATGACCTTATTCCGGTAAGCGTAGGAAAACAGGACATTGAACGCTTTGTACAGGCTCTTCACAAAGGACTCGCTGTACTTGCTGGACTTTTCGTGCAAAAATGTTTGTATCCTTTTGGAGTCGATCTGATATAGATACAGAGGGCCAAATTCATTCTGCAAATGATTGCGGTAAATTGATTCGTATCGCAAGATGGTGGCGTAGGCACGGGTAGCTGACGACTCGACTTGGATAAATTCCTCGGAGTTCTGCTGGAATGTGATCTTTTTGTTATCCACATATTCGCCGGTTTTATGATACTGGGCCAGAATTTCATGCATGGCTTTCACGGCTTCTTTTTGCGTCCTGAAACCGCTGCCTTCGATCTGCTTTCTTTTGCCATCTATTTTCATTTTCCCAAGACCGACACGGTATGACCAGGTCTTACCGCGTAATCTTACGCTTCCACTGCCTTTCATCGGCGCCGCCTCCTAGCCCAAATGATCTGGACGCAGCATAGCGTGGCGTTTGACGAATGACAAAGTTTTTCCCACGCTTTTCCCACAGTGCGGGAAAATACAAATAAATAACACGGGACTTGATTTGCGATCATTGGATCATCAAGTCCCGTGTACTTTGTTCGTAAATCTCTTGAAATCAGGAGAAATACGGGTATTTAATTGTATCTAGGTTTCGCTATTTTTGCCTGAGCGATTAGCCGAAGTAGCGCTTCAGCAGGCCCTCAAAGGCCTTGCCGTGGCGGGCCTCGTCGCGAGCCATCTCGTGCACGGTGTCGTGGATGGCGTCCAGGTTCAGCTCCTTGGCCTTCTTGGCCAGCTCAAACTTGCCCATGGTGGCGCCGTTCTCAGCGTCCACACGCATCTCCAGGTTCTTCTTGGTAGAGTCGGTCAGGACCTCGCCCAGCAACTCGGCAAACTTGGCGGCGTGCTCGGCCTCCTCCAGAGCGGCCTTCTCCCAGTACAGGCCGATCTCAGGATAGCCCTCACGGTGAGCCACACGGCTCATGGCCAGATACATACCAACCTCAGAGCACTCGCCCTGGAAGTTCTCGCGCAGGCCCTGGATAATCTCCTCGGGAGCGCCCTTGGCCACGCCCACCACATGCTCGGCAGCCCAGGTGCGATCGCCGCCCTGGAGGACAAACTTCTCCTTGGGAGCCTTACAGATGGGGCAGAAGTCAGGGGCGGAATCCCCTTCATGAACATAACCGCAGACAGAGCAGACCCACTTTTTCATGTGATTTTCCTCCTACATTCATATGATAATATTTATATTGACTTGGGATTATCTGAAGTGCTAATCAGTAATGATTATCATTTCTGATATTAAGATAGCACAACTTAACTTTTCCGTCAAGTCTTTTTTTCGATTTGAGGGGACTTTTTTTCCTGGCAGAGCGAAGGCCTGCCGTATCCTTATGATAACACGGGGAGAAGGGGGACGCAAGTAGGCTAATTGAGTAAGATTGTCCGAAAAAAGTAAATTTTCCGCCATTCACACCAGAACAGGGAAGAGGCATAGTATGGTGCGAGACCGGGCCGGACAGCGGGATAAACCGCCGCCGAAGTCGGGTTTCCATCTTGAAACAGGAGGTACTTCCTATGATGGGGTGCAACAATGGCTGTGGTAATGGTTTCGGCGGCAATGGCTGCCTGTGGATCATTCTGATCATCATCCTGCTGTGCTGCTGCTGCGGGGGGAACGGCTGTGGAAACGGCTGCGGCTGTGGCTGCAACAGCTGCTGCTGAGTTCATAGACTCCATAAGCCATGAAAAAGCGTGGGGCCGCTGCGGAACAGCGGTCCCTCGCTTTTTCATGCGTAAAACAGTCAGTCATGGGAGCCCAGGGCGTGGGCCTTAATCTTCTGGAAGGTCTCTTCGCTTAGGTCATGCTCCACCTTGCAGGCATCTGCGGCGGCTACCTCAGGGCTGACGCCCAGGTGAATGAAAAACTGGGTGAGCAACTGGTGCCGTTCAAAGATCCGGCGGGCGATCTCCTCGCCGGCGGGGAGCAGGGAAATCAAACCGTCCTTATCCATTTCAATATACCCGCTTTCCCGCAGCTTTTTCATGGCCACGCTGACGCTGGGCTTGGAGAAATGGAGCTGATTGGCAATGTCAATGGAGCGCACCATGCCGTGCTGCTCCCGCAGGCTTAGGATGGCCTCCAGATAGTTTTCAGATGATTCGTAAATATTCATTGTGCGCTCCTGTTCTGTTACAGATAAGTCCGGAACGGTCAGCCTTCATCCAGAGGCAGGGGTTCCGGAGCCTTGGGGGTGAGTTCGTCCACGCAATTCCGGGTCAGTTTGTCCAGGTGCTCGCTCTGGGCGGCAAAATTGCCGGAGAGCTGGGTGAGAATATCGTAGGCCTTATCCAACTCCTGGCCGGTGCGGTTGATCGCGGTGTCCATATCGGCCCGCAGCAGATCATATCCCGCCTTTACCTTGTGCAGCCATTGCTCCACCTCGGTCCGGGTCTTTAGCACCTTCTCTTCCGACAGACGCTGGACCTCCTGGGCCCGGCAGTGGGCCTCCAGCTCAATGCCGGCGGTGCGATCCTTGACCTGCTCATAAGCCTGGGCGGCAGGCTCCGCCCGTTCCAAGCGGATCTTCATGGCTTCCATAGCCTGCTTCTGCTGGTCAAAATCCTTTCGCATAGCTTCCAGTTCCTGACGGGCGGCGGTCAACTCCGCGCTCAGACGGGTGTTTTCCTCCTCCAGATGGGCAGTATGGCCCTGGGCGTCAGCAGCCTGGCGGCGCAGCTCTTCCATCTCCTGAGTCAACTGATCCCGCTCCCGCTGGATGGATTCCAGCCTTTCCAGATGGATCTGGTTGGAGGATTCGATATAGCTTAGGACATCCTGCTTTTGAAAGCCGCCGATGGCAGCGGTGCGGAATTGAAGCTCAGTGGCGCTCATAGGGGACACCTCGTTTTCACAAATTAGCCGTGTGGCAGATGGGCAGGCCGGGAGGCCTGTACAGTTCATACCATTTTAACACAGTTTCCGCCATAAGACAATTCTTTCTTCTCGTTGACTCAACAGAACCCCAGTGATATAATAACATGATTATGACAAGTATAGCCAGAGAGGCGTGGAGGATAGTATGTGGCGTTCGGATGGATGGAAGGACTATGAGCTATTGGACTGCGGCAATGGGGAGCGGCTGGAACGCTGGGGGAAGCATATCCTGGTGCGGCCTGATCCCCAGGCCATCTGGCGTCCGGAGGGAAAACACCCGGGGTGGCGGAAGTATGACGCCAGATACCAGCGTTCTTCCACCGGCGGCGGTCAGTGGGTAAAGAAGGAGCTGCCCCCCCGCTGGACTCTGGGATATGGGGTGCTTACCTTTAACATAAAACCTATGAACTTTAAACACACCGGTCTTTTTCCCGAGCAGGCGGCGAACTGGGATTTTGCCATGGAACGCATCCGCACCGCCGGCCGTCCCATCTGGGTGCTCAACCTCTTTGCCTATACCGGCGGGGCCACCGTGGCCTGCGCCGCGGCGGGAGCCAGTGTGTGCCATGTGGATGCCGCCAAGGGGATGGTGAGCTGGGCCAGGGAGAACGCCACCTCCTCCGGCCTGTCCGAGGCCCCCATTCGATGGATTGTGGACGACTGCGCCAAGTTTGTGGAGCGGGAGATCCGCCGGGGCCGGACCTACGATGCGGTCATCATGGACCCGCCCTCCTACGGCCGGGGCCCGTCGGGAGAGATCTGGAAGCTGGAGGAGAATCTGTTCCCCTTTGTGGAACTGGTCACCGGCGTGCTGTCCGATCGACCCCTGTTTTTCCTCATCAACTCTTACACCACTGGCCTGTCAGCCTCGGTACTCACCTATTTGCTGGAGACCTTGGTGGCTCGCCGGCACGGTGGACATACCGACAGCCAGGAGCTGGGTTTGCCGGTGACCTCCACCGGTCTGGCTCTGCCCTGCGGGGCTACCGGCCGATGGACCTGCGACTGAGAAGGAGATACCATGACACAACCGATCATTGAGACCAGGGACCTGCGGTTCCGTTATGAGGATGTGGAGGGCCCCACTCCGGTGGTACTGGATGGGGTGGACCTGAAGATTCGGGAGGGCAGCTTTGTGGCGGTGCTGGGCCACAACGGCTCGGGCAAATCCACCCTAGCCAAGCATATGAACGCTATTCTGTTGCCATCAGGGGGGCAGGTGCTGGTAGACGGCGTCGATACTGCCGACGAGGACAGGCTGTTGGACATCCGTCGTACCGTAGGCATGGTGTTCCAGAACCCGGACAACCAGATCGTGGCCAACGTGGTGGAGGAGGATGTGGCCTTCGCCCCGGAGAATCTGGGCGTCCCCCCCGAGGAGATCCGCCGCAGGGTGGATGACGCCCTGAAGGCGGTGGGGATGTATGACTATCGGGAGCACGCCCCTCACCTGCTCTCCGGTGGCCAGAAGCAGCGAGTGGCCATCGCTGGGGTCATTGCCATGCGTCCACGCTGCATTGTGCTGGACGAGCCCACCGCCATGCTGGACCCCATAGGCCGGGCGGAGGTGCTCAAGACCATCAAGGAGCTCAACCGAACCTCCGGGGTGACGGTTGTGCTCATTACCCACCACATGGACGAGGCCGCCCAGGCTGACCGGTTGGTGGTCATGTCCAAGGGCAAGGTCATTGCCGATGGCGTTCCCAGAGAGGTATTTCAGCAGGTAGAGGAACTGAAGGCGGTGGGACTCACCGTGCCAGAAACCACTGAACTGCTGTGGGAGCTGCGTCAGGCAGGAGTGGATGTGCCTTTGGACGCCCTCAGCGACGAGGAATGCGCCAAGGTCCTGAAGGACCTGCTGCAATAGGGCGTGACTCCCGGATGGGAGCATGCACCACTGAGATAAAGGAATGAAGCCAATTGGAACCGATCATTCAGACGGAGCGCCTGAGCCATATCTATTCCGCCGGCACCCCCTTTGAGCACGGGGCTCTGGTGGACGTGGACTTCACCGCCTACCGCGGAGAGTACCTGGGCATCATTGGCCACACCGGCTCGGGTAAGTCCACACTGATCCAACATCTCAACGGCCTGTTGAAGCCCACCTCCGGCAAGGTGCTCTTTGAGGGGAACGATATCTGGGAGACCAAGGAACGCACCCGCCAGATCCGATTCCAGGTGGGGCTGGTGTTTCAATACCCGGAGTACCAGCTTTTTGAGGAGACGGTCTATAAGGATATTGCCTTTGGTCCGGGCAATATGGGACTGGATCCGGCGGAGATTGACCGCCGGGTAAGGCAGGCCGCTCAGTTCGTGGGTTTGAAGGAAGAAACTCTAGCTCAATCTCCCTTTGAGCTCTCCGGTGGCCAGAAGCGCCGGGTGGCTATCGCCGGAGTCATTGCCATGGAGCCCTCGGTGCTCATCCTGGACGAGCCCACTGCCGGGCTGGACCCGGTGGGGGTGGAGTCTATTCTGGGCAACATTCACGACTACCACGTGGCCAAAAACGCTACCATCATCATCGTTTCCCACTCCATGGAGGAGATGGCCCGGACGGTGGACCGGATCGTGGTAGTCAATGACGGGAAGATCCCCTTCTCCGGCTCCCCCCGGGAGGTTTTCGCCCACGGGGACCAGTTGGAGCAGATGGGCCTGGGGGTGCCCGCCATGACCCGGGTATTCCACCGGCTGAAAAGCATGGGTGTGGACATTGACCCCTCGGTGTACACCATTGAGCAGGCCAGAGACGCTGTTCTGGCGGCCCTAAAGCGGAAAGGGGGACAGTGAGATGGCCCTGAAAGACATTACTCTGGGGCAGTATTTCCCCGGAAAGACCATTATCCATCGGCTGGACCCCCGGACCAAGCTGCTGGGCACCGTTGCCTATATCGTGGCTCTTTTTCTGGCCAGCCATGTGGTGACCTACGCCATCCTGCTGGCGGTGCTGGCCGCCCTCATCGCCATCTCCAAGGTGGGGATCAAAAGCATCATGCGGGGAATGCGGCCCGTGCTTATCATCATCGCCATCACGGCGGTGCTCAACCTGTTTTATACCCCCGGTGAAGGAGAGCCTTTGACGTCCTTTTGGATTTTCACCATCTATGCAGAGGGTATTTGGGCGGCGGTGTTCATGATCCTGCGGATCGCCATGCTTATTACCTGTACCTTTTTGCTGACCTATACCACCTCTCCCATCATGCTCACCGACGGGCTGGAAAAGCTGCTCAGCCCTCTGAAGGTGGTCCATGTTCCCATCCACGAGCTGGCTATGATGATGTCCATCGCCCTGCGGTTCATCCCCACCCTGATTGAGGAGACTGACAAGATCATGTCCGCCCAGAAGGCCAGAGGGGCTGATTTTGACAGTGGCAGCCTGATCCGGAAAGCCAAGGCCTTGGTGCCCCTGCTGGTGCCTCTGTTCATCTCCGCCTTTCGCCGGGCCGACGAGCTGGCGGTGGCCATGGAGTGCCGCTGTTACCACGGCGGCGCGGGACGCACCCGCCTGCGTCAGCTGAAACTGGGGGGTATGGATGTGGCCGCCCTGCTGCTCTCCCTGGCCCTGTGCGTAGGTGTGGGGGTTCTGGGTCGCTATGGCTGGTAAAGTCGGTTTCTTAACCGAATATTAAGGTGATTTTAAGCTTTTATGAGAAATATTGCGCTAAAATTGATGTATGTTGGTACCGCCTATCACGGCTGGCAGGTGCAAAAGAACGCGGTCACCGTGGCAGAGACTCTGGAGAAGTCCCTGGCCTGGGTGGTGGGCCATCCGGTGAAATGTACCGGAGCGGGCCGTACCGACGCCGGAGTCCATGCCGAGACCTATGTGGCCAACTTCCGTACCACCTCCCGG
This sequence comes from Pseudoflavonifractor phocaeensis, assembly GCF_016901955.1. Taxonomy (GTDB): domain Bacteria; phylum Bacillota; class Clostridia; order Oscillospirales; family Oscillospiraceae; genus Flavonifractor; species Flavonifractor phocaeensis_A. The sequence continues at coordinate 17,528 of NZ_JACJLC010000004.1, read as the reverse complement.
ATCCCCTGTGACCGGTTGCCGCTGGCGGTAAATACCCGGCTGCCTGACGACATTGTGGTAGTCAAGGCCACCGAGGTACCCGAGGAATTCAATGCCATCGGCTCCTGCTTGAAAAAGGAGTATACCTATCGTATTTATAATTCTCATATCCGCAACGCATTCTATGTGGACCGGGCCTGGTTCTATCCCAAGCATCTGGACGAGCGGGTGATGCAGCAGGCGGCTTCCCACTTTGTGGGGACCCATGACTTTGCCGCGGTTCGCTCCGTGGGTACTGAGACCCGCACCACCGTGCGGACGGTACACTACTTTGACATCACCCGTGACGGGCTGATGATCCAGTGTAGAGTGTGTGCAGATGGGTTTCTGTACAACATGGTACGGGCCATGGTGGGTACCTGCGTTTACGCCGCTGAGGGGAAATTTTCTCCCGACGATGTGCCGGCCATCCTGGAGGGCAAGAACAGAACGGCCGCCGGGCCCACGGTCCCCGCGGGGGGATTATACATGACCAAATTGTGGTACAACGAGGATGTGTTGTAATGCTCCGCCTCATAAAGCCGGAACAAGGGCATAAGATGGAGGGAGGGGGCCGGCGGAAAGCCAAGCCCAAGGCCCTGACGGTGTTGGGACGGTTCCTGGCCCTCCTGGTCACCGCCGTCCTGGTGCTGGGCGCCGTGGCCCTGATCCTCAATTATGATAAATTGAATTTTGACTCCATCAAGCGGTGGTTTTCCTACCGCAACCTGACCACCGACAACGGACAGGCCGAATCCTTCCCCTATGAGGGGGACGGCACCAGCGTCTTTGCCAGCGTGGACGGAGATCTGCTGGTGTGCTCCTCCACCGGGATCCGGCTGTATTCCGGCAGCGGGCAGGTATACGTGAGCCGTACCGTGGCCATGGAAAACCCAGTGGCAGTGGCCAGGGGTGGGGTGGCTGTGGCCTACGATGCCGGCGGTCGGATGCTGCTGGCCTGCCGGGACCGAGAGGAGGCCTTCTCCCTGGAGCTGGGGGAGGACGAGGAAATCCTTTCAGCCGATGTAAACGACAGCGGCTGGCTGGTGACGGTGACCCAGCAGAGCGGCTATAAGGGTGTAGTCACGGTGTACGACAGCCAGTTTCAGCCCAGGATGCGGGTGAACCTGTCCAGCCGCTTTGTGATGGACGCCGCCCTCTCTCCGGACAGCGGGTCAGTGGCCCTGCTGTCCGTTGGAGTGGAGGAGGGCGCCTTTGCCAGCCGGGTAGAGCTTTATCCCCTTACCGGCAGCGGCGGGGAGGGAGAGGAGGTTCAGCCCCAGGCCAGCTGCCTGGTGGGCAGCGAGGTGGTTCTGGAGCTGACATGGGACAGTCAGGGCATTTGGGCTCTGGGGGAGAACACCCTCTTCCATCTGGACGACGAGGGTAATCTGACTGGCAGCTACTCCTATTCTGGCCGCTACCTGAAGGCCTTTTCTCTGGACGGGGACGGTACTGCCGCCCTGCTGCTGGGGAAGTACCGGGCGGGCAGCTCCGCCGAATTGGTGGTGGTGGACAGCAAGGGGGAGGCCCAGGCCACCCTGGCGCTGGAGGAGCAGGTGCTCTCCATCTCAGCTGCGGGGCGGTATGTGGCGCTGCTCACCGCTGATCGGCTGGACATTTATGACCGGGACCTGGACCTGTATCACACCCTGGACGGGACCCAGAGCGCCCGCAAGGTGCTCCAGCGGGTGGATGGCAGTGTCATGCTCATCGACAACAGTACGGCACGGATCTATCTGCCCCAATAGCAAACCAATTCCGGAGGAAATTCCATGGCAATCGTCTTTGAAGTGATCGTAGCGGCAGTGCTTGTTCTTTTCGTGGTCCTGGGTATCAAGCGGGGCTTCGTGCTGGCCCTCTGCGGCCTGCTGGGGGTGGTAGTGGCCTTTGCCGGCGCCGGCTTTCTGGCCGGTTCCCTGTCTCCCCTGGTGGCCAACGCCCTGGAGCCACACTTTGCCGCCGCCATCGAGGAGCAGCTCAACGAGTCCATTCAAAATTCGGAGTATATCTCCGACCAGGGAGGCGTGGCCACCACGCCGGAGGAGGTGCCCCTGTCCGGGGTGCTGGACGCCCTTCGGGAGATGGGGCTGTATGAGAGCCTGATCGACACCATTGACCAGGCGGTGGAGGACGGTATGACCGAGGTGGCTGCCAACGCCGCCGCCCAGGTAGCGGCCGCCATGGCCCAGTCCGTGGCCTATCTCATCCTGTTTCTGGTGGGTTTTCTGGTCATCATTATTCTATGGAAGGCTGTGAGCCACGCCCTGGATCTGGTGGCTCGGCTGCCGGTGCTCCACTTCCTCAACCGCACCATGGGCGGAGTATTCGGGTTCGTGCAGGGCTGCCTGGTCCTGTCCGTGGTGGCCTGGGCCATCCAGTTTATGGGCAAGACCATCCCGGCGGATGTGGTGGAGCAGACCGTGCTGCTGAAATTCTTTATGACCAGCAGCCCCATGGCCCTGTTTGTCGGACGGTAGAACCGCAATACGAAAGAGAGAAGATCAGGTGATTCCAAATGACAGTGCCTAATATCCTATCCATCTTCCGGCTGGTGCTGGTGCCTGTGTTCGCGGTAGTCTTTTTCCAGCCGGACAGCGACGCCCACCGGTGGGCGGCATTGGTGTACCTGGTGGCCTTCCTGACCGACATCGCCGACGGCTGGATCGCCCGGCACTTCAACCAGATCACCCGGCTGGGGCGGATCCTGGACCCGCTGGCGGACAAGCTGATGACTTTTACGGTCATCGTGTGCCTGACGGTGGACGAGGTGATTCCTGTGTGGATGGTGGTGGTCTTTTTCTGTAAGGAGCTGACCATGACCATCGGCGGTACCATTATGTACCGAAAGATTCACGATATGATCCCCTCCAACTGGCTGGGCAAGCTGTCCACGGGGGTGTTTTTCCTGGTGTGCGTGGCGCTGGTGCTCTTTGACGACATGCCCAGAACCTGGTCTGCCGGGCTCATGGCGGGGGCCCTGGCCCTTACCCTGGCCGCCCTGGTAGGCTATATCATCCAGTTCTGGAAGACTGTCTATGGGAGAAAAGCGGCCTGATTTCATACCCAGTTCACAATTTCGGATTAAAATCATCTCTCCAGGGGTGGCGGCCTTGTCCATCCCCTGCAAAGGAGCTGAACATATATGCAACCAACACTTTGTTCCCGATGCCACAAGAATGTGGCTGTGATCTTTATACAGAAAATCGAGGGCGGCAATACCGTCAGCGAGGGCCTCTGCCTCAAGTGCGCCAAGGAGCTTGGCATCAAGCCCGTGGAGGATATGATGCAGAAAATGGGCATTACCGACGAGGACCTGGAGGGATTGACCCACGAGATGATGTCCGCCTTTGGCGGAGCCGAGGGGGCGGAAGGCCTGATGCCTCAGGAGGACTCCGACAGCGAGGAGGAGGACGAGGGCAAGACTGCCACCTTCCCCTTCCTGAACAAGCTCTTTGGGGCCGCCCAGAACAATCCCCAGACTCCGCCCCCCGACCGGGACGGAGGTCGGGCCGACCGGGGCGACAAGGAGAAAAAGGGGGATAAGCCCCCCAAGCGGAAGTTTTTGGAGAACTACTGCATCTCCCTGACCCAAAAGGCCGCCGAGGGTAAGCTGGACAACATCATCGGCCGGGAGGAGGAAATCCAGCGCACCATCCAGATCCTCAACCGTCGGCAAAAGAACAATCCCTGCCTCATTGGTGAGCCCGGCGTGGGCAAGACCGCTATCGCCGAGGGTCTGGCCCAGCGGATCTACGCCCGGGAGGTGCCCTACAAGCTGCTGGACAAGGAGGTCTACCTGCTGGACCTTACCGCCCTGGTGGCGGGCACTCAGTTCCGGGGCCAGTTCGAGAGCCGGATGAAGGGCCTTATTGAGGAAATCAAGAAGCTGGGCAACATCATCCTGGTCATCGACGAGGTCCACAACATCGTGGGGGCGGGCGATGCCGAGGGCTCCATGAACGCGGCCAACATCCTGAAGCCTGCCCTGAGCCGGGGGGAGATTCAGGTCATCGGAGCCACCACCCTCACCGAGTACCGCAAATATATTGAAAAGGACTCTGCCCTGGAGCGCCGGTTCCAGCCGGTGATCGTGGAGGAGCCCTCTATCGAGGATAGCGTCAAGATTCTCCAGGGGATCGCCCCTTACTATGAGAAATACCACTTTGTGTCTATTTCTCCTGAGATATGCCGGCTGGCGGTGACTATGAGCGAGCGATATATCACCGACCGCTTTTTACCGGATAAGGCCATCGACCTCATTGATGAGGCCTGCTCCGATGTGAACCTGCACAATAAGAACCTGGCCCGGGAGCAGGAACTGAAAAATGAGCTGGAGTCCCTGGGTCAGGAGCGGGAGAACCTGATGGTGGAGGCCAACGACCGGGACTACAAGCGGCAGACCGCCCTGAAGAACAACGAGGGCCGCCAGACCGAGATTCGCCGGGAGTTGACTAAGCTCACCGCCGAGCACGATGCTCTGACGGGCAACCCGGCCACCACCGAGGCTCTGGGGGCCAACGAGCGGCGGCAGGCCAATTTCAAGCGGGAGCTGGAGAACCTGTCCGCCCAGCGGGCGGAATTGCTGGCCGACCAGGGCAGCAGCCGGGATTATGAGCGGCTGGCCGAGATCAAGAGCCGGGAGATGCGTCTCCAGGACGAGTTGAACAAGCTGGACGCCCAGAGCGCCCCCCCCTTGACGGTGGGTCACCTGGCCCGGGTCATCGAGCTGTGGACCAAGATCCCCGCCAGCCAGATCCAGGAGGCCGAGTACGAGCGCCTGGCCAAGCTGGAGGAGCGGCTGCGCGAGCACCTCATCGGCCAGGACGAGGCCGTCCACGCCGTGGCTGCCGCCGTCCGCCGGGGGCGGGTGGGTATCGCCTCCAAGCGCAAGCCGGTGTCCTTCATCTTCGTGGGCTCTACCGGCGTAGGCAAGACCGAGCTGGTGAAGCGGTTGGCCATGGATATGTTCCACTCTCCCGAGTCCCTCATCCGGCTGGACATGAGCGAGTTCATGGAGAAGTTTGCCGTGTCCCGGATCATTGGCTCTCCGCCGGGCTACGTGGGCTATGACGAGGCCGGGCAGCTCACTGAGAAGGTGCGCCGCAAGCCCTACTGCGTCATCCTCTTCGACGAGATCGAGAAGGCCCACCCCGACGTGCTCAACATCCTGCTGCAGATCCTGGATGACGGCCACATCACCGACGCCCAGGGTCGCAACGTCAACTTTGAGAACACCGTCATCGTCATGACCTCCAACGCGGGCAGCGACACCAAGTCCGCTGGCTCGGTGGGCTTTGGCCGCACCGCCGACGAGCAGGGGAGGGAGCGGGCCATGAAGGCCCTGGAGTCCTTCCTGCGGCCTGAGTTCATCAACCGGGTGGACGAGATCGTCTACTTCAACAAGCTCACTGAGGACAACTTCAAGGCCATCGCCGGCATCATGCTGGGAGAGCTGCGGGATACCCTGAAGGAGAAGGGAATTACCTTCTCCTGGGATGAGGCCCTGCTGGACCACCTGGTCCGCAAGTCCTACTCCCTCACCTACGGGGCCCGCAACCTGCGCCGCCAGATCCAGAAGGACCTGGAGGACCAGATCGCTACCCTCATCATCGACAGCTACCTCCGCCCCATCTCCGCCCTCCACGCTACTTCCGACGGGAAGAAGGCCATTGTGACAGCGGAATAACCTGCAACAAGCGCGCCCATTTTGGGCGCGCTTGTTTTTGTGGAAAGCACTTGACATTATAATATTGAAGTGATATTATTTTGATATCAAGGAGGTGTCAGTGATGGAAGAAAAGATCCTGACCGGTAAAAAGAAAGGTATGCCCATGCTGCTGCTCATTCTGGCGCTCTATGCCCTGGCGGTGGCGGGGCTGGTCTGGGGGGCCATCCGGGAGGCCAAGGCGGAGGCCGCCTGGTTTGGCGGACCCGACGCCCTGGCCATTACAGTCATAGTGGTGTGCATCATCTGGCTGGCCCTGGGGTGGATCTTCCTGTGCGGACTGAAGGTGCTCAAGCCCCAGGAGGCCCTGGTGCTTACCCTGTTTGGCAAGTACATCGGTACACTTAAGGGAGAGGGCTTCTATTATGTCAATCCCTTCTGCTCCGGTGTGAACCCTGCTGCCCAGACCAAGCTCAACCAGAGCGGCGACGTGGACGGGGGTGCCAAGGGCAAGGAAAAGACGGAGGCCCAGGCGGGGGGCAAGAAGATCTCCCTGAAGATCATGACCCTGAACAACAACCGCCAAAAGATCAACGACTGCCTGGGCAACCCGGTGGAGATCGGCATTGCCGTTATGTGGAGAGTGGTGGACACCGCCAAGGCAGTGTTCGACGTGGACAACTACAAGGAGTACCTGTCTCTCCAGTGCGACAGTGCCCTGCGGAACATCGTGCGGATCTACCCCTATGACGTGGCCCCCAACGTGGACACCACCGGCGACGGAGTGGCCGACGAGGGCAGCCTGCGGGGCTCCAGTGAGGTGGTGGCATCCCGCATCAAGGACGAGATCCAGAGCAAGGTTGCCCAGGCTGGACTGGAGATCATTGAGGCCCGCATCACCTATCTGGCCTATGCCCCTGAGATCGCTGCCGTTATGCTCCAGCGGCAGCAGGCCAGCGCCATCATTGACGCCCGGAAGATGATCGTGGACGGGGCCGTGGGTATGGTGGAGATGGCCCTGGAGCGTCTGAGTGAAAAGCAGGTGGTGAACCTGGACGAGGAGCGGAAGGCCGCCATGGTGTCCAACCTGTTGGTGGTGCTCTGCGGAAACCGGGACGCCCAGCCGGTAGTCAACTCCGGCAGCCTGTACTGACATGGCTGGCGACGGCAAGAAGCAGGTGCCTCTGCGCCTGTCCCCCAAGCTATACGCTGCCATTGCCGCGTGGGCGGAGGACGACTTCCGCTCGGTGAATGGTCAGATCGAGTATCTCCTCACCGAGTGCGTCCGCCAGCGGAAAAAGAACGGCAAATATGTCTCCGACGAGATCGACGTCCCCCCGGAGTTGGACATCAAATGAGCGGAACGGAAGCACAGAACAACGCCCAACCGGCTTTTGGCCGGTTGGGCGTTGTTACAATGTTATGTGGGTTCCGCGGACTCCAGCTTGACCTCGGGCATCAGCTCCTTGCTGATGATGGCCAGCATCTCCTCCAGTTTTTTGCACTCCTCGGGGGTGAACCGCTGGCGCATCCGCTCGGTGACTACCTGCACATAGTCGTTGCTGACGTTATAGTAGTCCCGGTACTTCTGGGTCACCTGTAGGTGATACTCCCGCTTGTCATGCTCGGACTGGATCTTCTGGATATAGCCCTTGCGGATCAGGCTGTTGATCTTGTAGGCGGCGTTGGGGGGCGAGATGCGCATGAAAGAGGCAAACTCGTTGACGGTGGGCGAACCCAGAGCCTGGATGGTCTCCATGGCGAAGGTCTCCACAGTGGTCAGGCTGGCCTCTTTGTTCTGGAACCGCTCAAAGATCTCCTGATAAAAATGCAGTTTGAATTTCGTATACACAGTGTCAAATTTCTCTTCCAGCATGCCCAAGCCTCCGCACAGACGATAGATGGTGAGTAAAGGGACAGACAGACGGGGCGGGGTGGGTCTCATTTGCCCAGCGCGAAGGTGAGCTCCGCGGTGGCAGCCACCTGACCGTTGACCGTGGCCTTGGCCTCGCCGAAGCCCACGGGGCCCTTCTGCTTGGTAAGGGTGCACTCCAGTTCCAGCACGTCGCCGGGGGTGACCTGGCGGCGGAACCGGGCGTTTTTGATGCCGCCAAAGAAGGCGATCTTACCCTTGTTTTCCGGCATGGACAGCAGGGCCACCGCACCCACCTGGGCCAGAGCCTCCAGGATGAGGACGCCGGGCATCACGTGGTACTGGGGAAAGTGGCCCTGGAAGAAGGGCTCGTTGACGGTGACGCACTTGATACCCTTGGCCCACTTGCCCTCTTCACCGTCCACGATGCGGTCCACCAGGGCGAAGGGATAGCGGTGAGGCAGGATCTCGGCAATCTGGTTGGAATTATACTGCATCATGGCTCAGCCCTCCCACTTCTTGAACAGGACACAGGCGTTGTGGCCGCCGAAGCCCAGGGAGTTGGAGAGAACGTAGTCCACCTGAGCCTCACGGCCCTGGTTGGGCACGTAATCCAGGTCGCAGGCGGGGTCGGCCTCCTGGTAGTTGATCGTGGCGGGCAGGTAACCGTCCTTTAGCGCCAGAGCGGAGAAGATGGCCTCCACCGCGCCGGCGGCCCCCAGCATATGGCCAGTCATGGACTTGGTGGAGCTAACGGCCAGCTTGTAGGCGTGATCGCCAAACACGGTTTTGATGGCGGCAGTCTCGCCGGAATCGTTCAGAGGGGTGGAGGTGCCATGGGCGTTGATGTAGCCCACCTGCTCGGGGGCCACGCCGCCGTCGGCCAGAGCCTGGGCCATGGCCCGGGCTCCACCCTCCCCATTGGGGGCGGGAGCGGTCATGTGGTAGGCGTCGCAGGTGGCGCCATAGCCCATGACCTCGGCATACACCTTGGCACCACGGGCCTTGGCGTGCTCGTACTCCTCCAGCACCAGGATGCCGGCACCCTCGCCCAGCACAAAGCCGGAACGCTTGGCGTCAAAGGGGATGGAGGCCCGATTGGGGTCGTCCCCCACGTGGAGGGCCCGCATGGAGGTGAACCCGCCGATGGACAGAGGGGTGACGGAGGCCTCGGCGCCGCCGCACAGCATCACCTCAGCGTAGCCGTCCCGGATGTGCCGGAAGGCGTCGCCCACAGCGTTGGAGCCGCCGGCGCAGGCGGTGACGGGGCAGGTGCACATCCCCTTGAAGCCGAAGGCAATGGCGATGAGGCCGGCGCCCATGTTGGCGATGGCGGAGGGGATGTAGAAGGGGGAGGCCCGGTCAAAGCCCTTTTCGGTGCAGCGAACCTGCTCAGTCTCGGTCATGGCGATGCCGCCGATGCCGCTGGAGACGATCACGCCGCAGCGGTTAGAGTCCAGGGTCTGGGGGTCCAGACCGCTGTCCGCCATAGCTTCCTTGGCGGAGGCCATGGCAAACTGGGCGAAGCGGGCCATGTGGCGCACTTCCTTCTTCTCCAGCACGGTGGTGGGGTCCCAGTCCTTTACCTCGGCGGCCAGGTGGACCTTTTGCTTGGAGGAGTCGTAGTGGGTGATGGGGGCGATGCCGCACACCCCGTTTTTGACGGCCTGCCAGGTGTCGGCCACGTTGTGGGCCAGGGGGTTGACGGTGCCCAGACCGGTAATGACAACTCTGCGTTTTTCCATGTCAGGTTCCTCCTTACATGCCCATTCCGCCATCGACGGAAAGGATCTGTCCGGTGATGTAGGCAGCCTCGTCAGAGGCCAGGAAGGCCACGGCGGCGGCTACGTCCTCGGGGGTGCCGGGCCGGCCGGCGGGGATGCTGGTCAGCATGGCCTCCCGGGCGGCCTCGGGCAGGGCAGCGGTCATGTCGGTGGCAATGTAACCGGGAGCCACGGCGTTGACGGTGACCCCTCTTCCGCCCAGCTCCTTGGCCAGGGACTTGGTCATACCGATGACGCCCGCCTTGCTGGCGCAGTAGTTGATCTGGCCCGGGTTGCCCCGAAGGGCCACCACGGAGGTCAGGTTGATGATCCGGCCGTACTTGGCCTTCATCATGGGCCGGGCGGCGGCCTTCATGCACAGGAAGGTACCCTTCAGGTTGGTCTCGATGACCGCGTCGAAGTCCTCCTCCTTCAGCATCATGGCCAGGTTGTCCCGGGTAATGCCGGCGTTGTTTACCAGAATGTGCAGCCCGCCCAGCTCCTTCACGGCGGTGTCCATGAGGGCCTTCACGGCGGCGGGGTCGGCCACGCTGCCCTGGACAGCCCGGGCCTCTACGCCCAGCTCCTTCAGGGCGGCCAGGGTCTCCTCGGCGGCGGCGGTGTTGCCGGCGTAGGAGAACACCACGTTGGCGCCCCGGCGGGCCAGCTCCAGGCAGATGGCCTTGCCGATGCCCCGGCTGCCGCCGGTGACCACGGCGGTCTTTCCAGTCATGCTCATATCGTTATCCTTTCAGAGCCTTGGAGAGCGCCTCAATGTCGGCGGGGGTCTCCACGGCGTAAGTCTTGATGGAGGGAGCGGTCTTTTTCACAAAGCCGCTGAGGGCCTTGCCCGGCCCGATCTCCACGATGGTGTCCACGCCCAACTGCTCCAGGCGGCGGATGGTGTCTTCCATATATACGGAGGACTGGACCTGGCGCTCCAGCAGGGCAGGGATGGTGTCGTTTTCGCCCATCTCACGGCCAAGGCAGTTAAAGAGCACCGGGAAGGCCATGGAGCCGAAGGTGATCTCCCGGAACTTTTCCCGCAGGGCGTCGCCTGCGGGACGAAGCAGGGAAGTGTGGAAGGGGCCGCTGACCTTCAGAGGCAGACACCGCTTGGCGCCCAGTTCCTTGGCCAGTGCGGAGGCCTTGTCCACGGCCTCCTTCTGGCCGCCGATGACCAGCTGGCCGGGGCAGTTGTAGTTGGCGATCTCCACCACACCCAGATCGGCGGCCTGGTCGCAGGCCTGTTGCAGCTTGTCCCGATCCAGGCCCAGCACGGCAGTCATGCCGCAGGCCATACCGGCACAGGCGGAAGCCATGGCCTTGCCCCGGAAGGCGGCCAGGGAGATGGCCTGCTGGGGGGTGAATACCCCGGCGGCCTGGAGGGCGGAATACTCGCCCAGGCTGAGGCCTGCAGCGTAGTCGGGGGTGATGCCCAGCTGGGCCAGGATGGCGGTCATGCCCACGGCAAAGGCCACCATGCAGGGCTGGGTGTACTCGGTCTGGTTGAGCACCCCGTCAGGGTCGGCAAAAGAGACGGTTTTCAGGTCAAAGTCTACGTCCGCGCTGTCCAGGATCTCCCGGAAGATCGGGTAGGTCTCATAGAGGTCGGCACCCATGCCGGGGTGCTGACTGCCCTGACCGGCGTACAAAAAGGCAAGGCTCATGATTACAGTCCTTTCACAACGGCCTCATAGCCGCTCATCAGTTCCTCAAAAATCTGGCGCAGGGGGCGGATCTCAGTCATCATACCGGCCACCTGACCGGCCATGAAGCTGCCGGTATCCCAGTCGCCGTCGAATACCGCCCGGCGGAGGGAGCCCAGGGTGAGCTTCTCCATCTCGGCCAGAGGCAGGTTCTGCTTCTCCATCCGCAGGTACTCCCGGGCCATCTTGTTCTTCAGCACCCGAACGGGAGCCCCGCCGGAGCGGCCGGTGACGGTGGTGTCGTTGGCGCCGGCCTTAATGACGGCCTGCTTATAATTGTCGTGGATGGGACACTCTTCGCTGGCCAGCAGGCAGGTGCCTACCTGAACGCCGCAGGCGCCCAGGGCGAAGGCGGCGGCCAGCTGGCGGCCGTCGGCAATGCCGCCGGCGGCGATGACGGGCACGCTCACCGCGTCCACCACCTGGGGCACCAGGGCCATGGTGGTCATCTCGCCCACATGGCCGCCGCTCTCGGTGCCCTCGGCGATGACGCCGTCAATGCCGTACCGCTCCAGCCGCTTGGCCAGGATGGGGGCGGCCACTACGGGGAACACCTTGATACCGGCTTCCTTCCAGGCGGGGACGTACTTGCCGGGGTTGCCGGCGCCGGTGGTCACCACCTGGACGCCCTCTTCCACCACTACTTTGGCCAGCTCGTCAATGTGGGGGTTCATCAGCATCAGGTTGACGCCGAAGGGCTTGTCGGTACCCGCCTTGGCGGTGCGGATCTCAGCCCGCAGAGTCTCGGCGTCCATGCCGCCGGAGCCCACCAGGCCCAGAGCGCCGGCGTTGGATACGGCGGCGGCAAACGCGCCGGTGGCGATGTTGGCCATGCCGCCCTGGATAATGGGGAATTCAACCCCCAACAGTTCATTCAGTTTCATATTAAGCTCCTTTTAGGCCCTTGGGAAAATGGCCTGGCAGAGTTCGCGTCCCAGACGCGAAAAAATTTTAATCTGTTTTCGACCGCGACATGCGCGTGGGCGAAAATACTTCTCAGCCCACAAGTGTGGGCTTTGGTTGACTTGCGGCCAAAGCCTGCGCGCAGTGGGCTGCATCGATTCCAACCAGCGGCTATGCCGCTGGTTGGAGGCTTACGCCAGCTCCAGCAGGGCCCCCGCCCAGGTGAGCCCTCCGCCGAAGCCCACGCACAGGGCCTTCTGGCCGGAGGTCAGGACGCCGGAGGTAATGAGCTCGTCCAGCAGCAGGGGAACGCTGGCGGCGGAGGTGTTGCCGGTGCGGGCGATGTTGCCGGTGCACTTCTCCGGGTCCACACCCAGCTTTTTCACCGAGAAGTCGATAATGCGCTGGTTGGCCTGGTGGAATACGAACCGGTCCACGTCACTCAGGGTGAGGCCGGCCTTCTCCACAACCTCCTTGGCGCAATGGGGCAGAGCCTCCACGGCGAAGCGGAACACGGCCTTGCCGTCCATGTGGATATAGGAGGGGGAGGTGGAGTTTGCGCCGGGGACGTACAGAGCCTTCTGATTGCCCCGGCAGCCCAGCACCGCGTGAAGGGAGGGGTAGTCCGCCCGCCACTCCACCAGGGCAGCTCCAGCCCCGTCCCCGAAGAGGACGCAGGTGGAGCGGTCGGTGAAGTCGGTGATGCGGCTGAGGGCCTCGGCGCCCACGATGAGGCCGTACTTCCGCTGGGAGGCGGCAAGCAGGCACTCGGCGGTGTGCAGGGCGTAGACAAAGCCGGAGCAGGCGGCGTTCAGGTCAAAGCATACCGTGTCCTCCGGGAACCCCAGGTCCCGCTGCAGGATGCAGGCGGTGGCAGGGGTGAGGAAGTCCTGGGACAGGGTGGCCACGATGCACACCCCGATCTGCTCCGGGCCGATGCCGGAGCGGTTCAGAGCCTGCCGGGCGGCGGCCAGGCAGAGACCGATATGGGTCTCGTCGCCAGAGCAGTGATAGCGGCTGCGGATGCCGGTGCGGGTGGCGATCCATTCGTCGCTGGTGTCTACCCGCTTGGCCATATCGTCATTGGTGACGGCCTGGCGGGGCAGGGCTGAGCCGGTGCTCAGCAGCTTGATCCCGTTCATGGGCGCTCCTTTCTCAGGGCGTTGCTGCCCATCAGACGGAATTTTTTATAGCGGGCGGCGGCCAGGGCCTGGCCGTTCTGCTTGCACAGAGCGTTGAGCTCCCGGGTGAGCACAGGGTCCAGGGCCCGGCACACTGCCCGCAGGTCGGTATGGGCCCCGGCCTCCGGCTCGGGGATGATCTCGTCGATGACCCCCAGCTCCAGCAGATCGGCGGCGGTGAGCTTCATCACGTCGCAGGCCTCGTCGCTGCGGGAAGAGTCCTTCCACAGAATGGCGGCAAAGCCCTCGGGGGAGAGGACGGAGTAGACGGCGTTCTCCAGCATGAGCACCTTGTTGCCCACGCCCAGGGCGAGGGCGCCGCCGCTGCCGCCCTCGCCGGTGACCACGGAGATCACCGGGACGGTGAGAGCGGAGGAGATGGCCAGGGTGCGGGCAATGGCCTCTCCCTGACCTCTGGCCTCGGCCTCCAGGCCGGGGTAGGCGCCGGGGGTGTCGATAAAGGTAATGACGGGCCGGCCGAATTTCTCGGCCTGGAGCATGAGCCGCTGGGCCTTGCGGTAGCCCTCGGGGGAGGGCATGCCGAAGTGGTAGGCCAGGTGCTCCTCCAGAGTGCGGCCCTTCCGGTGGCCGATGACAGTGACCGGGCGGCCGTGGAAGAGGGCCACGCCCCCCAGGATGCTGCCGTCGTCCTGGCACAGTCGGTCGCCCCGCTGCTCGAAGAAGTCGGTGAACAGGGCGTCGATGAAGTCGGCGGTGCCCGGCCGGTCCTGATGACGGGCCAGCGCCACCCGCTGGGCGGGGGTGAGATTATTTCGCACGGTCACTGCCTCCTTTCCCGTGGAGTTTCAGCAGCTGGAGCAGGGTGTCCCGCAGCTGGGTGCGGGGGACGATGGCGTCCAGGAAGCCGTGCTCCAGCAGGTATTCCGCCCGCTGGAAGCCCTCGGGCAGCTTTTCGCCGATGGTCTGCTCGATGACCCGGGGGCCGGCAAAGCCGATGAGTGCGCCGGGCTCGGCCAGCATGATGTCCCCCAGGCTGGCGAAGCTGGCGGTGACGCCGCCGGTGGTAGGGTGGGTGAGCACGGAGATGTACAGCCCGCCCTTCCGGGAGAACCGCTCCAGGGCGGCGGAGGTCTTGGCCATCTGCATCAGGGACAGAATGCCCTCCTGCATCCGGGCCCCGCCGCTGGCGGAGAACAGGATGAGGGGGAGCTTGTATTTTTCCGCGTACTCCACCAGCCGGGTCACCTTGTCGCCCAGGGCTGCGCTCATACTACCCATGAAGAACCGGCTGTCCAGGGCGCCGATGGCCACCTTCTGGCCGCCGATACGACCGGTGGCGGTGACCAAGCCCTCGTTCATGCCGGTGCGGCGGCGGGCCTGATCCAGTTTGGCGGAATAGCCGGGGAAGGACAGGGGATCGTTGGAGGTAAGCGAGGTGTCCAGCTCCCGGAAGGTGCCCTTGTCCAGCACCAGGCTGAGCCGGTAGTAGGCCCCGATGGGGTAATGATGCCCGCACAAGGGGCAGACGTACCGGGCCATCACCAGGTCCCGGCGGCGGAAGGTGCCGCCGCACTGGGGGCAGGTCTCCTCGGTGTGAGCGGGGGCGGGGGAGGAGCCCCGGAGGGCCTTCATGGAGAGCAGCTTCTGACGCCGCTGGGCAAAGACGTTGCTCATGCCTTAGCTTCCTCCTCTCCCACCCGGCTCCAGGACAGCAGGGTGTCCATGTTGGCCTCCAGATAGCCGGTGGTGTAATTGCCCCGGACAAAGTCAGGGTGGTGCATGATCTGGTGGAGCAGATCGGTGTTGTTGGCGGGGCCCTCAATGACCAGCTCCTCCAGAGCCCGGCGCATCCGGCGGATGGCCTCCAGCCGGGTGGGGGCAAAGACGATGAGTTTGGCCATGAGGGAATCATAATAAGGGGGCAGGGTGTAACCGGAATACAGGCCGGTGTCCACCCGCACGCCGTAGCCGCCGGGGAGATGGACAAAGTCGATCTTGCCGGGGCAGGGCTGGAAGTTGTGGGCGGGGTCCTCGGCGTTGATACGGCACTCAATGGCGTGGCCTTTCTGGACCACCTCCTCCTGGGTGCGCGACAGGGGCAGGCCGGCGGCGATGCGGATCTGCTCACGCACCAGGTCCATGCCGGTGACCAGCTCGGTGACCGGGTGCTCCACCTGGATGCGGGTGTTCATCTCAATGAAATAGAAATTGCCGTCAGGGTCCAGCACAAATTCGATGGTACCGGCGTTGACATAGTGGGCGGCCTTGGCGGCGGCCACGGCGGCGGCGCCCATGCGCTCCCGCAGCTCGGGGGTGAGGGCCTTGGAGGGAGACTCCTCAATGAGCTTCTGATTGCGACGCTGGATGGAGCAGTCACGGTCCCCCAGCTGGATCACGTTGCCCTGCTGGTCGGCCATGATCTGGAACTCGATGTGGCGAGGGTTGAGGATCAGCTTTTCCAGGTACATCTCCCCGCTGCCGAAGCAGGCCACGGACTCGCTGCGTGCCTCCTCAAAGAGGGGGATAAGCTGATCGGGTTCAAATACCCGGCGCATGCCTCGGCCGCCGCCGCCGGCAGAGGCCTTGATGAGCACGGGATAACCAATGGAATCGGCCAGTTCTTTGGCCTGCTCGGCGGTTTCCACGGCGCCGTCGGAGCCGGGCACCACCGGCACGCCGGCGGACATCATCAGCTTACGGGCGGCTGCCTTGTTACCCATGGCCCGGATCACGTCGCCGGAGGGGCCGATAAAGGCGATGCCGGCCTGAGCGCAGGCGTCGGCGAACTCATCATTTTCCGACAGAAAGCCGTAACCAGGGTGGATAGCGTCGCAGCCGGTGGCCTTGGCCACAGTGAGGATGGCGTCCACGTTCAGGTAGCTGTCGGCGGAGCGAGCGGGGCCGATGCAGTAGGCCCGCTCGGCCAACTGCACATGGAGGGCGTTGACATCGGCCTGGGAATATACCACCACAGGCTCTATGTCCAGCTCCCGGCAGGCCCGGAACACCCGGACGGCGATCTCGCCCCGGTTGGCGATCAAAATACGCTTAAACATGGAATCACCCTTCCCGGTAGCGGATGAGGGGGTCGCCGAAGGACACCAGGGCGCCGTCCTCCTGGAGAATGGCCTCGATGGTGCAGTCGCAGGGGGCGTGGACCTCGTTCATCATCTTCATGGCCTCCATGAGGCAGACGGTCTGGCCCTTCTTCACCTTGTCGCCCACCTTGACAAAGGGCTCGGCGTCGGGGGCGGAGGCGGCGTAGAAGGTGCCCACCAGGGGAGCGGTGATGCAGGGGCCCTCAGGCTGGGCGGCAGGGGCGGGTGCGGCGGCAGGCGCGGCGGCGGGTGCGGCCACGGGGGCCACGGCCACAGCGGCGGGTGCGGCGGCCACAGCCTTGCCCAGCTCCAGGGAGAAGTCCTTGGTGGACAGCTTCAGGGTGGCGGCGGTGCTGGCATCAAAGCGAGCCATCAGCTCGAAAATTTCTTGATTGGTCATAGCTGCTCCTTTCGGAAAAAAGGCACCGGTTTGCACCGATGCCCGTTTTTTCCCATTGCTTACTCAGCGTGCTCCTCAATGTACTTCATCAGGTCGCCCACGGTCTTCATGTTGGGCAGGTCCTCGTCGGCGATGGTCACGCCAAAGGCCTCCTCCAGAGCCATGGACAGCTCTACAGCGGCCAGGGAGTCGGCCTCCAGGTCCTCGGCCAGACGGGCCTCGGGAGTCACCTTGTCGGCGTCACAGCTCAGGGTCTCCACAATGATCTCTTTGATCTGCTCAAAATCCATGGTAATGCTCCTCACATAAATCATTCAAAGTTTTTAGTTAAATCATTTTACTTAAAAATTTTTAAATAAAATAATTTAACCATATTGTAACAGGCCCCACAGATTTGTCAAGGGCTTTTTTCAAGTTGTAATCTTAAAGAGGAAACTTTGTCCATAACTGATAAAAAAGGCGTGCCTCAGAGGGAGGATTCTGAGGCACGCTGGCGAGAAAGGGGGTTAAGTAGCCGCCCGCGGAGGGGCGGCGGAGGGGCTTAGCCCCAGGAACAACCGCAGTTGCAGCCGCAATTGCAGCCGCAGGAGCTGTCGGAATCCTGGCCACCCTCCCACAGGGTGGTGGGGATGGAAACATACACCGGCCAGCCGTTGGTGGAGCCGGAGACGCCGCTGTTCAGGACGGACAGGATGGAAGAGTCGCCGCTGTTGGAAGAGCCGCCACAGCAGCGGCGGCAGCAGCAGGACTGATTGTTACAGCAATACATATCTGGTAACCCCCATTTCATTGACGGGGAACTCCCCGCAGGCCAGTATACGCCGGAGGGAGCGAAGGGGTGAAAACAAAAAGGGCCTGTTGCAAAATACGCAAAGTGCACAACCCCCGTCATTCCGAGAAAAACGACCGCCCAGTGGGCGGTCGTTTTTCGTGGGAATCCGTCTCCTTTTGCTG